>NZ_JBUEGE010000006.1:0-322890 GCF_054963755.1 Streptomyces sp. EDA2-14 | reverse complement strand
GGTCTCCTTGCCCGCGTTGATGAGGTCGGGGTCGACCGTGTCGTCGGTGGGGTAGGGGCCGGTGCCCAGGATGCCGTTCTCGGATTCCAGGATGACCTCGACGTCGCCGCCGAGGTAGTTGGGGATCAGCGTCGGCAGGCCGATGCCGAGGTTGACGTACTGGCCGTCGCGCAGCTCACGCGCGGCGCGGGCGGCCATCTCCTCGCGGGTCCAGGACATCAGTTGCTCACCGTTCCTCGTGCCGGAGGCGCGGAAATCGTGCGCCGTTCGATGCCCTTGTCGGTGGCCTGCTCCGGCGTCAGGGCGATGACGCGCTGGACGAAGATGCCCGGCAGGTGCACGGCGTCCGGCTCGATCTCGCCCGGCTCGACCAGCTCCTCGACCTCGGCGATCGTGATCTTTCCGGCCTGGGCGGCGAGCGGGTTGAAGTTGCGGGTGGACTTGTTGAAGACCAGGTTGCCGTGCCGGTCGCCCCTGGCGGCCCGGACGAGCGCGAAGTCGGTGCGGATGCCGCGCTCCAGGACGTACTCGACGCCGTCGAAGGCCCGGACCTCCTTGGGCGGGGAGGCCTTGGCGACGCCGCCGGTGCCGTCGTAGCGCCAGGGCAGGCCGCCGTCGGCGACCTGGGTGCCGACCCCGGCCGGGGTGTAGAAGGCGGGGATGCCGGCGCCGCCGGCGCGGAGCCGCTCGGCGAGGGTGCCCTGGGGGATCATCTCGACCTCGATCTCCCCGGCCAGGTACTGGCGGGCGAACTCCTTGTTCGCGCCGATGTAGGAGCCGGTGACGCGGGCGATCCGCCCGGCCGACAGCAGCACGGCGAGGCCGGAGTCCATGGCGCCGCAGTTGTTCGACACCACCGACAGGTTCCCGGTGCCCTGCTCGTACAACGCCTTGATCAGCACGTTCGGCACACCGCTCAAGCCGAACCCGCCGACCGCGAGCGACGAGCCGTCCCCCACATCGGCGACGGCCTGTGCGGCCGTGGCGACAACCTTGTCCATCCCTGCGAGCCTCATCTCCGCGAATTGCTCAGCGCACTGAGCATTTTTTGGGTGTCGCTCACGTTGCCACCGGGTCTGTTAACCGTCAAGAGTTCCAAGGGAAACGCATGAATGGGCTCGACAAGCGGGCGCCGCTTACCGGATCCTTGCTCAGTGCACGGCCGTATTCAGCGGCGCAACGACTGCAGACGGAGGACCGCCATGGCCGCGGTGGATCTGGCCGCCCATCCCGGGCACCTCGCCCGGCGGCTCCAGCAGGCGCACTATCTGCTGTGGAACACGATGGTCTCCGAGGAGATCACATCGCCGCAGTTCGCCGTGCTCAACGCGCTGGTCGCCGAGCCGGGGCTCGACCAGCGCACCGTGGGGGAGCGGGTCGGCCTCGACCGCTCCACCATCGCCGAGGTGATCACCCGGCTCACCCGGCGCGAACTGGTCGACAAGGTCCGTGACCCGCAGGACGGGCGGCGCTGGCTGCTGCGGCTCACGCCGGACGGCCTGCGTACGCACAAGAAGCTGGCCGTGCGTACCGCCCGGATGAACCAGATCTTCCTGGCGCCGCTCGATACGGATGAGCGGGCGGTGTTCTTCGACCTGATCCAGCGGGTGTGCGATGCGGCGGAGGGCCTTCGGAATCCGGGCGAGGTGGAGGAGGTCGTGGCGGGGGCCTGACCTCGTGTGCCCGTGGCGCCGACCCCGGATTGCGGTCCCCAAGGCTCTGTCCCGGACGCCGCGCCTCAATCGCCCCCGGGGCCCGGTCCCTTTGCCAGCACCACCCACACAGGGCCCGGCGCGAACGCCAGCCGCGTGCCGTCGTCCTCTCTCGTGAACGTCGTGCCGGTCGTCGCGCTCGGGCGTTGCCAGCGTGCGTCGTACGAACGGCCGTTCCGCAGGACCAGTGCCCGGCCGTCGCCGACCGTGCGGGACAGCGGTGTCGTGCTGCCCGAGCGGTCGTGGAAGCGTGAGGGCTGTACGTCGACGTACTGGACGACGACCGTCGGGGCCGAGAGCCGTTCGCCGCTCGCGGTCGTCGCGGCGCGGCCGTCCATGCTCACCAGCCAACGCCGTTGCTCCGCCGACCAGTTGAACGTGAACCGGGCGGCAGGGAAGCGCACCTCGTGCTCCGTCGTCGCCCGGCCGCCCTTCGGTGTCCGCTCGGCGAACTCGAACCCGGCCGCCTTACCCGCCTCCACCCCCGCCGCCGGGTCGCCCAGCTTCGCGGGCCGCAGGTACAGGTTGTGCGGTGCCGGTTTGCCGGAGCCGCGGAAGAACGCGGCGCCGCCCTCGCCCGGAGTCACCGCCCGCAGCGGCGCCGCGTCGATCGACGGCCGCAGCGCGCTCTGCGCCCCCGAGTACGCGAGCGTCGGCTGGTCGAACTGGCGCAGCAGCTCCAGATCGGTCTCGCGGGCGCTGCGCACCGGGCCGACCACCTGGGGCAGCCGCGAGCCGAACACCGCCATCAACCGGCTCAGCCCGGCCTCCACCTGCTCCACGTACACGAGGTCGGCCGCGTCGAGGCCGGTCTGCGGCCGTGCCGCACCCACGTTGTCGATCTTCACGGCGAGCAGCGGGGCGCGCGGCGCCGCCGAACCGTCGCCGTCGGGCAGCCGGCTCGACGTACAGGCCGCCGCCAACATCCCGAGAGCTCCCACCACGACCGCACGCCTGCGCATCTCGTCCACGCACCTTGGATACCCGGGAGAACGCGCGGATCACCCGGAATGTGCGGTACGCGGGCGCCGTCAGTGCAGCACGTCCGCCAGGTCGAACGTCACCGGCTCCTCCAGCTGCGCGTACGTACAGCTGTCCGGTGTGCGGTCCGGGCGCCAGCGGCGGAAACGGGCCGTGTGGCGGAAACGGGCGCCGTTCTCCATGTGCTCGTAGGCGACCTCCGCCACCAGCTCAGGGCGCAGCGGGATCCAGGAGAGGTCCTTCTTGCCGGTCCAGCGGCTCGTCGCGCCCGGCATCCGCCGGCCCTCGTGCGCCGCCTCGTCGGTCCACGCCGCCCACGGGTGGCCCTCGGCGGACTCCATGCGCAGCGGCTCCAGCTCGGCGACCAGTTCGGTGCGGCGCTTCATCGTGAACGCCGCGCAGACCCCGACGTGCTGCAGGGCGCCCGCGTCGTCGTACAGGCCGAGGAGCAGGGAGCCGACGACCGGGCCGCTCTTGTGGAAGCGGTAGCCGGCGACCACGCAGTCCGCCGTCCGCTCGTGCTTGATCTTGAGCATGACCCGTTCGTCCTGCCGGTAGCGCAGCGTGAGCGGCTTGGCGACGACGCCGTCCAGGCCCGCGCCCTCGAACTGCTCGAACCAGGTCTGCGCGAGGTCGGCGTCGGTGGTCGCGGGCGCCAGGTGCAGCGGCGCGGTGGCGTTCGCGAGGGCCTGCTCCAGGAGCGGCCTGCGGTCGGCGAGCGGCAGCTCGACCGTGGACTCGGAGCCGAGCGCCAGCACGTCGAAGGCGACGAAGGAGGCGGGCGTGCGCTCGGCGAGGGTCTTCACGCGGGAGGCCGCCGGGTGGATCCGCTCGGTGAGCGCGTCGAAGTCGAGCCGCCCGTCGCGCGCGATCACGATCTCCCCGTCGAGCACGCAGCGCTCCGGGAGCCGCTCGGCGAGCGCCGCGACCAGCTCGGGAAAGTACCTGGTCAGAGACTTGGTGGTGCGGCTCGTCAGCTCGATCTCCGGACCGTCCCTGAACACGATCGCCCGGAAGCCGTCCCACTTCGCCTCGTAGTGCATCCCGGCGGGGATCCTGGCGGCGGACTTGGCGAGCATCGGCTTGACCGGTGGCATCACGGGAAGATCCATGCACCGATTCTGTCCTCTACGCTCGTGTATCGCCCGGTATGCGCATTACGTCCTTTCGGCCTAGCGTGAGCGCATGGGCGGCAAGAGTGCGGCAGTGGAACTCGACGCGGGCGGCAGACCGGTACGTCTGTCCAGCCCCGACAAGGTGTTCTTCCCCGACGGCGGGACGGCGACGTACACCAAGCTCGACCTCGCGAACTACTTCCTCGCGGTCGGCGACGGCATCGTGCGCGCCCTGCGCGACCGGCCCACCACCCTGGAGCGCTACCCCGACGGTGTGGCCGGCGAGTCCTTCTACCAGAAGCGCGCGCCGAAGAACCTGCCCGACTGGATCCCCACCGCCACGATCACCTTCCCGTCGGGCCGGACCGCCGACGAGATGTGCCCGACCGAGGTCGCCGCGGTGATCTGGGCCGCCCAGTACGGCACCCTCACCTTCCACCCCTGGCCGGTGCGGCGCGACGACCCCGATCACCCCGACGAACTGCGCATCGACCTCGACCCGCAGCCCGGCACCGACTACGCGGACGCCGTGCACGCCGCCCGTGAACTGCGCGCCGTGCTCCACGACTTCGGTGGCCTGCGCGGCTGGCCCAAGACCTCCGGCGGACGCGGACTGCACGTCTTCGTCCCCATCGAGCCGCGCTGGACGTTCACCGAGGTGCGCCGCGCCGCGATCGCCTGCGGCCGTGAACTGGAGCGCAGGATGCCGGACCTGGTCACCACAGCCTGGTGGAAGGAGGAGCGCGGCGAGCGCATCTTCGTCGACTACAACCAGACGGCCCGCGACCGCACCATCGCCTCCGCCTACTCGGTGCGCGCCCGCCCGCACGCCCCCGTCTCCGCTCCGCTCACCTGGGACGAACTCGGCGACGCGCTGCCCCGTGACTTCGACATCGTCACCATGCCGAAGCGGTACGCCGAACGCGGCGACGTGCACGCCGACATGGACAAGGAGCGGCACTCCCTCGACGCCCTCCTGGAGCTGGCCGAGCGGGACGCGAAGGACCGCGGGCTCGGCGACCTGCCGTACCCGCCCGAGTATCCGAAGATGCCGGGCGAGCCCAAGCGGGTGCAGCCGAGTCGCGCCAAGCACGAGGAGGGCGAAGGCGGTTGACCGGGCCTACAGTGCGGCGTCCCGGTGCGTCACCCGGCCGCCCAGCACCGTCAACCGCACCGGTACGTCGGGGAGTTCGGTCGCCGGTGCGGCGGCCGGATCCACCGCGAACGCCGTGAGGTCGGCCCGGAATCCGACCGCGATCCGCCCCGCGACCCGCTCCTCACCGGCGGCATAGGCGGCGTTCACGGTCATCGCCCTCAGCGCCTCCATCCCGCTCAGCGCCTGCTCGGGGCCGTGCGGCGGCAGCGTCAGATCGCGCGTCGGCCGCCGGTGCCTGGCCCCCGCCAGCACGCCGAGCGGCGGGTACGGTGCGATCGGCCAGTCCGAGCCGAGGACCACCGTCGCCCCGGCGTCCCACAGGTCCCGGCAGCGCCAGGCCCGCCCCGCCCGCTCCTCGCCGAGCCGCCGCGACCAGTTGTCGCTGTGGTCGGCCCGTGTGAAGTCGCAGCAGTGCGTCGGCTGCATCGACGCGATCACCCCCAGCTCGGCGAACCGCCGCACCGTGTCGTCCGGCACCGTCTCGATGTGCTCCACGCGATGCTGTACGTCGCCGGGCGCCCCGGCCCGCGCCTTCGCCACCGAGTCGAGCGCGTGCCGCACCGCCGCGTCGCCGATGGCGTGCGTCGCGGTGGGCACACCCGCGCGGTGCAGGGCTCCGACGGCATCGGTGTACGCGGCCGGATCGGGCCAGAACGCGTGCGTCGACTCGCCGTGGCAGTCCGGGCGCTCCAGCCACGCGGTGCCGTTGTCGATGGTGCCGTCCATGAACAGCTTCACGCCGTCGACGGACCACAACTGCCCGCCGCGCTCCTGGAGTCGGATCAGCTCGCGCACGGCGTCGGCGTCCGCGCCGGGCTGACACCAGGGCGCGACACGCAGCCGCACGGTCAGCTCCCCGGCGGCGTCCAACTCCTCGTACAGCTCCAGGCTGTCGCCATTGGCGTCCATGGCGTGCCCGCCGGTCAGTCCGCTCGCGGCCATCTCCCGCAGCGTCCGCCCGAGCCGTTCGCGGCGCTCGGCGCGGGTGGGCCGCGGCGCGGCCCGCTCGACCAGTTCGCACGCGGCGTCCTCAAGGAGCAGCCCGGTGGGCCGCCCCGCCGCGTCGCAGACGATCTCGGCGGCCTGGTCGAAGGCGCGCGGCCCGTCGACGCCCGCGAGTGCGAGGGCGCGCGGGCTCGCCAGCATCGAATGCGCGTCGAAGAGCTGGAGCAGAGCCGGGATGTCGTCGAGTACGGGGGCCAGCGCGGCGGCCTCCACGGCCCGCTCCCCGAACACGTTCGGGTCCAGCCCCCAGGCGTGCAGCCACGCGCCGGGCGCGAGCGACTCCTTCGCGCGGGCGAGTGCGGCGCGTACGTCGTCGAGGCTCTCGCACCGGGACAGATCGACACCGGCGGTCAACTCGGCCCCGGACACGGGATGCAGATGCCCGTCGACGAGCCCGGGCGTCACGACGGCGCCCTTGAGGTCGACGACAGTGCTGCCGGGGCCGGCGAGCGCGCGTGTCTCCCGGTCGTCGCCGAGCGCGGAGATGATGCCGTCGGTGACGGCGAGCGCACTGTACGAACCGCTCCCGCCGTCGACCGGATCGAGGAACCGGGCGTTGAGGAGGATCAGGTCGGGGTGGTGCATGGTGGATCTCCCTGGAAATGGTTCAGGCACGTCGAGCCCCTCCGGCGATCGAGGAGCGGGGTCAGGGGCGGCGCCCCGAGGCCGTAACGCCGGTTCCGGTCTACGAGTCCAACGCCCCCTCGGCCAGACCCAGTTGACCCTCGGCCACCCGGAACGCCATCCGCGCGACCCCCGCCGGCAACGACCCCATGTCGGCGCCCGCGTTCGCGCCGAGCCCGTCCAGTACGACGAGGATCTGCATCGCCACGACCTCCGGATCGGCGGTCCGGAACTCGCCCCGCTCCACGCCCTCCGCGAGGAGTCCCGTGAGCCGCCCCCGCCAGTCCGCCTCCTGCTGCTCGACCCGGACCCGCAGCGAGTCCCGGTACCGGCTCAGGTGGCGCGCGTTGATCCACAGCCGGCTGATGTCGTCCCACGCGGGCCCGGAGGTCCGGGCGAGGAATCCGGCGAGCCGCTCCGCGGCGGACGGGTCCGCGGCGCCCTCGGGGAGCAGCGCGTCGAGCTCCCCCGTCGCCGCGCTCCCGAACGCCTCCGCCACCAGCTCCTCCGCCGAGGGGAAGTAGTGGCTCACGAGCCCCGGACGCACGTCCAGCTCCTCGCCGATGCGCCGCAGCGTGACGCACTCCAGACCTTCGGAAAGCGCAATCTCGGCGGCCTTCGCAACGATTTCCGCACGTCTGGCGGCCGGAGATTTTCGGATTCGCTTGCGCTCAACGCTTGACGACATGCCCGTCACGTTATTGAGTGTGCGACCAATAAGCAAGCAGGTGGGACGAGACCAGCACCCCCGGAGGGCCCCATGGCGTCGACGCTTCCCGACCCGTACCCGGACACCGAAGGCGCCGCGGGCCCGCCGGGCACGGAGCGGCAGTCGGCCTCCCGCATCGAGGCGCACGGCATCGACCACATCCCCGACTCCGAACGCCGCGGCAGGGCGCGCGAGTTGTTCTCGGTCTGGGCCGCGGGCGGCATCAACTATCTGAGCCTGGTCGTCGGCGGCGCCCTGATCCTGATGGGCCTGAACCTGTGGCAGGCCCTCGCGGTACTGGTCGTGGGCAATCTGTTCTGGGTTCTGACCGGGTGGCTCTCCGTCTCCGGCCCCGCGGCCGGCGCCCCCAGCGAGGTCATCACCCGCGCCCTCTTCGGCGTCATCGGCAACCGCGTGAACAACGCGATCGTCGGCTGGGTGATCTCCGTCTGCTACTTCGCGCTGAACCTGTCGGCCGCCGCCGTCGCCGCGTTCTCGCTGGTCGCGAAGGTCGGGATCCCGGTGAACACGGGGGTGAAGGCCGCCGTCATCGTGATGATCGCGGCGCTCACCCTGACCATCAGCGTCTACGGCCACGCCCTGATCATGAAGCTGTACCTGCCGATCACGCTCGTCCTCGCCGCGGCCTTCGCCTTCGTGGCCGTCGTGGTCGTCCGGCACGCCGACTTCGGCTACGTACCCGCACACCACCTCACCGGGATCGACCTGTGGGCCACGGTCCTGGCCGGTGTCACCCTCATCGCCTCGGGACCGCTGTCGTACACCACCAGCGCGGACTTCTCGCGCTACCTGCCCCGTACGACGCCGAAGCGGGCGATCGTCGGCTGGACCGCGCTCGGCGGCTTCATACCGGGAGTGCTGGTCTCGGCCCTCGGCGTGCTCGCCGCGACGACCGTCGACATGACCGACCCGCAGGCGGCCCTGGAGAAGATCCTGCCCGGCTGGTTCACGCCGGTCTTCCTGCTCGCCCTGATCCTCGGCACCATCGCCATCAACGCGCTGACCGCGTACAGCGCGGGCCTCGCGCTCCAGGCCGTCGGGCTGCGCATCCGCCGCTCCGTCAGCGTCCTGTTCGACGGCACGGCCGCCGTCGCGCTGACCCTGTACGGACTGCTCGTCTCGAACTTCCTCGACACCGTCAACAACGTCCTGCAACTGACCGTCGTCCTGCTCGGCCCGAGCATGGCGATCTACGCCACCGACATCGTGCTGCGACACAACCGCTACGACGGGCCCGCCCTCACCGACGAGTCGCCCGGCAGCCCGTTCTGGTTCCGCGGCGGCGTCAACTGGGCAGGCGCACTCTCCCTGTTGGCGGGCGCCGCGACGGCCGCGCTGTGCGTGGACACCCTCTACTTCACGGGCCCGGTCTCCGCCGCCCTCGGCCACGTGGACCTCGCGCTGCCGGTCGGGATGGCCGTCGCGTGCGTCTCCTACGCGCTGACGATGCGGCGCTCGCCGACGCTGCGGAACGTGACCGCCCCGTGACGCGATCCCCCCTCATCCCGCACAACCGGCTCTGGACAGTGCTTACCGGGCGGTAGAGCATCGGTCGCACCTGTACATGGCACGGACCGTCGAGGGAGCCCGCGTTGAGCAAGGACCGTACGTACGACTACGTCATCGTGGGGGCCGGATCCGCCGGCTGCGTGCTGGCCGGGCGGCTCTCCGAGGACCCCTCCGTCAAGGTCGCCCTCGTCGAGTCCGGGCCGCGCGACCGCAAGACCGAGATCAGGATCCCGGCCGCGTTCCCGAAGCTGTTCAAGACGCTGTACGACTGGGACTACTCGACCACCAAGCAAGCGGCCCTGGACGACCGGGAGTTGTACTGGCCGCGCGGCCACACGCTCGGCGGCTCCTCCGCCATCAACGCCATGATGTGGGTGCGCGGCCACCGCGCCGACTACGACGCCTGGGGCGAGGCCGCCGGAACCCCCTGGTCGTACGACGAGTTCGTGCGCTACTTCGAGCGCGCCGAGCGCTGGCAGGGCGAGGCGGGCGGGGACTCGGTGTACGGCACGGCGGGACCGCTGCACATCTCGCCGCCGCGCCAGCCGAACCCGACCACCGCCGCATTCCTCGACGCCTGCCGCTCCCAAGGCCTGCGCGAACTGGCCGAGTTGAACCAGGCCGACCACTCCGGCTTCGCCCTGACCCCGCTCAACCAGTACCGCGGCCGCCGCTGGAGCGCCGCCGACGGCTACCTCAAGCCCGCCGCGCGCCGCCCCAACCTCGACGTCTACACAGGCGCCCGCGTCACCCGCATCGACTTCGACGGAACCCGCGCCGCGGGCGTCGTCGCCTCCGGGATCCCGGCCGGCACCCTGCGCGCCACCCGCGAGGTGATCCTGTCCGCGGGCGCCGTCAACTCGCCGCAACTGCTGCAACGGGCGGGCATCGGCGACCCGGAGACCCTCGCCGAGGCGGGCATCGACACCCTCGTCGCATCGCCCGACGTCGGCCGCCACCTCCAGGACCACCTGATGTACGCGCTGAACGTGCGCGCCGCGCAGCCCGTGACGCTCACCGGCGCGGACTCGCCCGCCAACATCGCGCGGTTCCTGCTCGGCGGACGCGGGCCGCTCACCTCGAACGTCGGGGAGGCCGTCGCCTTCCTGGCTACCAAGCCCGAACTCGCCGCGCCCGACATCGAGTTGATCTACGCCCCCGTGCCGTTCGTGAACCACGGCCTGGAGGAGCCGACCGAGCACGGCCTCACCGTCGGCGTGATCCTGCTCCAGCCCAAGAGCGAAGGCCGGATCACCCCGGCGGTCGCCGACGACAGGCCGAGGATCGACCCGGACTACCTGGCCCACGAGGAGGACGTGCGCACCCTCGTCGCCGGTGTGCGCCGCGCCGAGGAACTGCTCGCCGACGGCGCCCTCGCCGCGCACCACACCGGGCCGATGGGCGGCTACCCCGGCGTGGTCGACGACGAGGAGCTGACCCGGTCGGTGCGCGCGGGCGCCGAGACCCTCTACCACCCGGTCGGCACCTGCCGGATGGGCTCAGACGAGGGCTCGGTCACCGACCCCCGGCTCCGCGTGCGCGGCACCGAGGGTCTGCGCGTCGTGGACGCGTCCGTCATGCCGCGCATCACGCGCGGCCACACGCACGCGCCGACGGTCGCCCTCGCGGAGCGGGCGGCGGACCTGATCCGCGAGGACGCCACCAAGTAGCGCTGCCCTAAAGGGGGTTACGAGCCCACGCTGACCGTGAACCGGCGCGGATTGCCGTCGTGCGCCGCGCCGGACACGTCCGGCTGACCGTCGGCCTGCACGTCGTCGTACGGGAAGGCGTAACCGATGGGCGAGTTGGCGTGCACGATCCGCGACCAGTGGTTGGTCGTGGCGTCCTTGTAGTAGTCGTCGGACGTCAGACCGTTGGGCTGCTCGGCGTGCGTGAGCATGATGCTGCGGTTGAACCCGGCGGCGAGGCGGGACAGGATGCCCTTCTTGTCGTCGGGGTCGTCCGGGTTGTTGGCGAACGGGCCGTGGTTGCAGGTGAAGATGTCCTTCGAGGCGGGCTTGGTGAAGGTGTGGCCGCCGTTGAAGGTGAGGGTGTCGCCGCTGACCCGGCCGGTGAAGGTGCCGCGCCCGCCCTGCAGGTCGATCTTCAGGTCGGTCGAGGCGTACTTCTCCCACACCTTGTCGATGTAGCCGTCCCACACGTCGCGGAACGGCATCTCGTCCGGCTTGTCGAAGTACGGGGCCATGAGGTTCTGCGGGGAGATCACGCGCAGCACCTTGCCGCCGTCGCCCTTGATGACGAGCTTGTCCCAGGGCTGCCCGTCCTTGGCGGCCTGCGCCGCGAGATCCGAGGCGATCTTGTCGATGGCGCCGTCCGGGAACGGGGCCACGGTGTGCGTGGCGTCGCCCTCCAGCTTCAGCCCGATCGGCAGGGCCGTGACCAGGTCGACGTAGCTGATGTTGGAGTACAGCTGCTCCGAGTTGAAGGTGAATTCGGCGAACGCCCAGGTCTTGCCGTAGTTCGCGTCCTCCTTCGTGGCGAAGGCCGGCTCGACGAGCGAGGGGCCGGGGTTGAGGAAGAACTCCAGCTTGTCGTCGCGGACGAAGTAGACGCGGGCGCCGTACATCTGAGGCAGCGTCACGACCTTCGGGGCCGAGCCGGCGGCGCCGAGCGGGATGGCGCAGTCGACGGGCAGCGGGGTCTGCGGGGCGCTCGGCGACTCCGGGTGGTAGACGCTGCCGTCGGAGCGCAGCAGCACCCAGTTTCCGGTCCCGTTCTCGTGGCCGGTGACGTACGCGTGCACCGTTCCGCTCAACGACTTGTTCTCCAGGGCGAGTTCACAAGTGGTCGGTGCCGCGCCCGCGGTCCACGAGGGAACGGTGAGCGCGGCGGCGGTGGAGGCGAGGCCCGCTCCGGCACTGGCGAGAAATATTCTGCGCGAGATCACGTTGAGCACTCCCTGAATGTGGGGGGTGTGTGGGGGAGCCCCACTGTGGCGAGAGAGGCCGGAGGCGTCAATACTTCGCGCAGGGAGCGCTCCCATGCTTTTGTTTGCGTTCAACGGTTGAAGGCGGGGTGCTTTTGGTCCTCTGGTCTGAACCAAGCCTGGTCAGCGTGGTGCGAGGGCGTTGTCAGTGCCCGGTGCAAGACTCGGCAGTCCGGAAGAAAATCCCTCGACGAGGAGGGCAGGACCCATGATCACTACAGAGTTCGTGAACGGCGCGCCGAACTGGCTGGACCTCAGCACCCCGGACATGGACGGTGCGATCTCCTTCTACGGCGGCCTGTTCGGCTGGAGCTTCCAGTCGGCGGGCCCCGAGGCCGGCGGCTACGGAATGTTCCAGCTCGAAGGCAGCACCGTCGCCGGTGTCATGACCGTCACCGCCGAGCAGGGCGAGCCCGGCTGGACCGTGTACTTCCAGAGCGCGGACGCGGACGCCACGGCGAAGGCCGTCGAGCAGTCCGGCGGCACCGCCCTGCTCCAGCCGATGGACGTCTTCGACCTGGGCCGCATGGCCGTCTTCACCGACCCGGCGGGCGCCTCCTTCGGCATCTGGCAGCCGGGGAAGAACAAGGGCCTGGAGTACATCAGGGACGACGGCGGGCTGAACTGGGTGGAGCTGTACACCCCGGACGTGCCCGCGGCGAAGCAGTTCTACGGATCGGTCTTCGACTGGGGTGCGTTCGACGTCGAGTTCCCCGGCGGTCGGTACACGACGCTCAACCCTCCGGCCACGGACGAGAACGCGATGTTCGGCGGCGTGGTCCCGCTCGCGAGCGACCCGGTGGAGGCCGGTGCGGGCGCGCACTGGACGCCGTACATCCACGTCCCGGACGTGGACGCGACGGCGGACCGGACGCAGCAGCTCGGCGGCACGGTGCGCGCCGAGCCGGTCAGCATCCCCGGCGTCGGACGGCTCGCGAAGCTGGCGGATCCGTTCGGGGCGGGCTTCGCGGTGCTGAAGGGGAACCCCGAGGAGAAATGACCGTTCGGGCGTCCGTGATGCCCGACCGTCGCCCGTTGATGCAGCGTTGATCAAACGTTTTTCGACCGGCGGCAGACTGACCGCATGTACGCGAACACGACCCTTACGCCTGCCGGCCCCACCTGGCAGGACCAGGCCCTGTGCGCCCAGACCGGTGCCGAATTCTTCTTCCCCGAGCCGGGCAGCTCCGTCCGCGAGGCCAAGACGATCTGCGGACTGTGCCCGATCCGGGAGAGCTGTCTGGAGTACGCCCTCACCCACGACGAGCGGTTCGGGGTGTGGGGCGGACTCTCCGAAAAGGAGCGGCGCCGGCTCCGGCGCGGCTGACGGCCCCTGCCGGACCGCTGCACGGGGGCCGTGGCCGAGCCGATATTCACTGGGCCCGCCCGGCCGCGCTGCGGGCGCACCCTTCTCCGGACGTGCGGGACGCGGCGTCGCGGACCGGTACGGCGCCGTAACAGCGGGCGTGGGCCGGAAGGCGCGTCCACCCGGCCCACGACACGGGGCTCCGCCCCGGACCCCGCTCCTCAATCGCCGGTGGGGCTTGATCTGGCGGCGCAGCCCCTAGGACGCCGCCCGTGCCGCCATGCGCGCCTTGCGGGCCGCCAGCTTCTCGTCGAACTTCGAGGCCTCGGAGTCCAGGCCGTTCATGAACAGGCCCAGCTCCTCCTGCGCCTTGAGGCCCTCGGGGCCCAGGCCGTCGATCTCCATGACCTTCAGGAAGCGCAGCACGGGCTGGATCACGTCGTCGTGGTGGATGCGCAGGTTGTAGACCTCGCCGATCGCCATCTGCGCGGCGGCGCGCTCGAAGCCGGGGATGCCGTGGCCGGGCATCCGGAAGTTCACGACGACGTCGCGGACGGCCTGCATCGTGAGGTCGGGGGCGATCTCGAACGCGGCCTTGAGGAGGTTGCGGTAGAAGACCATGTGCAGGTTCTCGTCCGTGGCGATGCGGGCGAGCATGCGGTCGCAGACCGGGTCGCCGGACTGGTGTCCCGTGTTGCGGTGCGAGATGCGGGTGGCCAGCTCCTGGAAGGAGACGTAGGCGACCGAGTGCAGCATCGAGTGCCGGTTGTCCGACTCGAAGCCCTCGCTCATGTGCGACATGCGGAAGGATTCCAGCTTGTCGGGGTCGACGGCGCGCGACGCGAGCAGGTAGTCGCGCATCACGATGCCGTGCCGGCCCTCCTCGGCCGTCCAGCGGTGCACCCACGTGCCCCACGCGCCGTCGCGGCCGAACAGCGAGGCGATCTCGTGGTGGTAGCTGGGGAGGTTGTCCTCGGTGAGCAGGTTGACGATGAGGGCGATGCGGCCGACCTCGGTGACCTTGGACTGCTCCTTGGACCAGGCCTCGCCGTCCTCGAAGAACTCGGGGAAGTTGCGGGCGTCGGACCACGGCACGTAGTCGTGCGGCATCCAGTCCTTGGCGACCTTGAGGTGCCGGTTGAGCTCCTGCTCGACGACTTCTTCCAGCGCGTAGAGCAGGCGGGCGTCGGTCCATGTGGTCGACGACCCGAGGCGGGGGGAGATGACGGTCACGAGAGCTCCTGGGGGACGGAGGTGGTGCGAGCGGAGATACCTACGGTGTCGTAGGTTACGTTGCCGTAGGTTAAGCGCCCCATAAAGATCACGGTTACGTGTGGAGCCCTCGCAGCCGAACTGAGAGGCAGGTCACACACCCCTCCAGCTTCTCGAATTCGGAGATGTCGACCAGAACGGGCTCGTAACCGAGGTCCGCGAGCAGCTCCGCCGACTTCGGCGCGCTCTCCGCCATGAGCAGCCGGTCCTCGCCCAGCAGCACCACGTGCGCCCCCGACTCCTCCGGCACCGGCAGGAAGCGCGGGAACAGCGAAGGGTGCTCCACCAGCGGCGGATACCCGATGACGGTGCCGTCGGGCAGCGCGGTCACCGCCGACTTCAGGTGCAGCACCTTGCTCAGGGGCACGGCGACGACGCGGGCGCCCAGCGGTTCGAAGACGGCGCGCAACTGGTGCACGCCCGCCGCGTTCGTGCGCCCGCCGCGCCCCACGTAGATCGTGTCGCCCACCTTCAGTACATCGCCGCCGTCCAGGGTGCCGGGCTCCCACACCCAGTTGACGGAGCAGCCGAGCCGCGCCACCGCCTCCTCGACGCCCGGCGTCTCCGGGCGCCGCGACTCGGCGCCGGACCGTGTGATCAGTGCGACGTTGCGGAAGACGACCACCGCGTCCTCCACGAACACGGCGTCCGCGCACAGGTCGACCGGCTCCACCAGGAACGTCTCCCAGCCGTGCGCCTCAAGGGCGTCGACGTAGCCCTTCCACTGGTCCTGCGCCTTCGCGGCGTCGACCGGGCTCCGCTCGATGTGGGTGACGAGACCGTCCGCGATGCGCGGTCCGGGGCGGCGGACGAGGGCCTTCTTGCTGGGCACGGCGGACTCCATGGCGACGAAATGGGGTGACGGCGCACATCATGCACAGGACGACACGTGTCGCGGAATCCCCTGTCACGCGGCCGTCACGTCCCCCTCACCCGGCCCGCCCGCGCCCGCGACGGCCCGCCGCAGGTGCTCGGCCGTGAACGATCCGTCCGCGTCGAGGAGTTGGGCCGGTGTGCCCTCGAACAGCACCTCGCCGCCGTGCCGGCCGCCCTCGGGGCCCAGATCGATAATCCAGTCCGCCCGCCGGACCACGTCGAGGTTGTGCTCGACGACGACCACGCTGTTGCCCGCGTCGACGAGCCGGTCGAGCAGCGCCACGAGCCCGTCGACGTCGGCCATGTGCAGCCCGGTGGTCGGCTCGTCCAGGACGTACGTCGCCGAGGTCCGGTGCAGCTGCGTGGCCAGTTTGATCCGCTGGCGCTCGCCGCCGGACAGCGTGCTCAGCGGTTGGCCGAGCGTGAGATAGGTGAGGCCGACCTCGTGCAGGGCGCGCAGTCGGCGCCGTACGCCCTTGTCGTCGAGGTCGGCGAAGTGATCGAGGGCCTGCGCGGCCGTCATGTCGAGCACGTCGGCGACGGACCGGCCGCGCACGGTCAGGCCCAGCACCTCGTCGTTGAAGCGCCGCCCCGCGCACGCCTCGCACACCGTGGTCACCGGGTCCATGAACGCGAGATCGCTGTGGATCACGCCGCGCCCCTCGCACCGCTCGCACGCCCCGTCCGAGTTGAAGCTGAACAGGCCCGGCTTCGTGCCGGTCTCGCGCGCGAACACCTTCCGCACGGTGTCCATGATCCCGAGATACGTCGCCGGGGTGGAGCGCCCGGAGATCCCGATCGACGACTGGTCGACGACCACGGCCTCCGGGTGCGCGGCGCACAGAGCCCCCGACACCAGGGAGCTCTTGCCGGACCCGGCGACCCCGGTGACGGCGGTGAGCACCCCGGTCGGCACGCGCACGGTGACGTCCTTGAGGTTGTGCACACGCGCGCCCTCGACCGTCACGTGCCCGGTCGCGGCGCGCGGGTGCTCCTTCACTCCGCCGCCGCGGCGCAGGCAGCGGCCGGTGAGCGTGTCCGCGCGCCGCAGCGCGCCCGGCGTGCCCTCGAACACCACGCGCCCGCCGTCGGCTCCGCCCGCCGGGCCCATGTCGACGACGTGGTCGGCGACCGCGACGACATCGGGGTCGTGCTCGACGACGAGGACGGTGTTGCCCTTGTCGCGAAGCCGCAGCAGCAGTTCGCCCAGCCGCCCCACGTCACGCGGGTGCAGGCCGACGCTCGGCTCGTCGAAGATGTACGTCATCCCGGTCAGGCTGGAGCCGAGATGGCGCACGGTCTTCAGGCGCTGCCCCTCGCCGCCCGAGAGCGTCGACGTCTCCCGGTCCAGGCTGAGGTAGCCAAGGCCGATCGCCTCGATGCGCTCCAGGGCGGTGACGGCGGCCCCGGCGATCTCCCCGGCGACGGCGCCCTCGATGCGGCGCAGGACCGGGATCAGCTCGCCGATCTCCATGCTCGTGCAGTCGGCGATGCCCAGCCCCTCGACGCGGGTGGCAAGCGCGGCGGAGTTCAGGCGTGCCCCCTCGCAGACCGGGCAGGTGCCCTCGGTCAGGTACCGGCCGACGAGCTCGCGGGTGCGCGCGCCGAGTGTCGACAGGTCCCGGTGCAGGTACAGCCGCTCGAAGCGGTCGGCGAGCCCCTCGAAGTCGATGTCGCGGCGGCCTCCGGTGTTCGCGACGTTGACCGTCCGCCCGCGCCCGCGCATCAGGAACTCCCGCTCGGCGGCGGTGAACTCGCCCACGGGCTTGGCGGTGTCGAGGTCGGTGGTGTTGGTGTACGTCTGCCCCTGCCAGGTCCCGGCGGCGAACGGCGGGAACAGGACCGCGCCGCCCTCCAGGGACTTCGACGGATCGAGGATGCGTCCGTAGTCGGGGCGGACCGTGCGCCCGAGCCCGTCGCACTCGGGGCACATCCCGCCCGGGTCGTTGAACGAGTAGGCCGTCGCGGGCCCGGCGCTCGGTGTCCCGTGCCGGGAGAACAGCACGCGGATCACCGAGTACACGTCGGTCATCGTGCCGACCGTCGACCGGGAGTGCCCGCCGATCGGCCTCTGGTCGACGACGATCGCGGGCGTCAGCTCCTCCAGGGCGTCCGCGTGCGGCTTCTCGTGCTTGGGCAGCCGGTTGCGGACGAACCAGGGGTACGTCTCGGACAGCTGCCGCTGCGACTCCACGGCGATGGTGTCGAAGACGACGGACGACTTGCCGGATCCCGACACGCCCGTGAAGACGGTGAGCCGTTCCTTGGGGATGCGCAGGGTGACGTCCCGCAGGTTGTTCTCGCGGGCGCCGACGATGCGGATGAAGCGGTGACCGGTATCGGTGGTTTTGGTGCGCTGCATGTCAGCGACGCTAGGCCGGATACCCGACACCTTCTGTCGGGTATCCGGACCGTTTCCGGAGAAGGCCCCCTAGGCGGCCCGCACCTCCTCCAGCGTCGCGTCCCGGAGCGTCCCGTCCATCAGCAGCCAGCGCGTCACGCCGATCGACTCCAGGAACGGCAGGTCGTGGCTGGCCACGACGAGCGCCCCCTCGTACGACTCCAGGGCCGAGGTGAGCTGGCGCACGCTCGCGAGGTCCAGGTTGTTCGTCGGCTCGTCCAGCATCAGCAGCTGCGGGGCGGGCTCGGCGAGCATCAGCGCGGCGAGCGCCGCACGGAAGCGTTCGCCGCCGGACAGCGTCGCGGCCGGCTGGTCGGCCTTGGCGCCCCGGAACAGGAAGCGGGCGAGCCGCGCCCTGACCCGGTTGTTGGTGGCGTCCGGCGCGAACCGGGCCACGTTCTCGGCGACGCTCAGCTCCTCGTCGAGCACGTCGAGGCGCTGCGGCAGGAAGCGCAGCGGGACATGCGCCTCGGTCTCGCCCGCGACCGGTTCCAGCTCGCCCGCGATGGTGCGCAGGAGCGTCGTCTTGCCCGAGCCGTTGCGTCCGACGAGCGCGATGCGTTCGGGCCCGCGCAGCTCCCACTCGCCGTCCACGCGCGCCCCGTACGCCAGTCGCAGCTCGCGCAGCGTGAGCACGGAGCGGCCCGGCGGCACCGCCGTGTACGGCAGGTCGACGCGGATCTCGTCGTCGTCGCGCACCGCGTCCACGGCCTCGTCGAGGCGCTCCTTCGCCTCGGCGAGCTTCTCCTCGTGCAGGATGCGGTGCTTTCCGGCGGAGACCTGGGCCGAGCGTTTGCGCAGTTTCATCACCGCCCTCGGTTCGCGCTTGATGTCGTACATCTTCTGGCCGTACCGCTTGCGCCGGGCCAGCTTGACGTGGGCTTCGGTCAGTTCCTGCTTCTGCTTCTTCAGGTCGGACTCGGCGACCCGCACCATCCGCTCCGCCGCCTCCTGCTCGGCGGCGAGCACCTCCTCGTAGGCGGAGAAGTTCCCGCCGTACCAGGCGACCTCGCCGTCCCTCAGGTCGGCGATCTGGTCGACGCGGTCGAGGAGTTCCCGGTCGTGGCTGACCACGATCATGACCCCGGACCAGCCCTCGACGGCGGCGTAGAGCCGCTGCCGGGCGCGCAGGTCGAGATTGTTGGTGGGTTCGTCGAGCAGCAGTACGTCGGGCCGGCGCAGCAGCAGAGCGGCGAGCCGCAGCAGCACGGACTCGCCGCCGGAGACCTCACCGATCGTGCGGTCCAGGTCGACGTGGCCGAGACCGAGCTCGCCGAGCATGGCGTGCGCCCGCTCCTCGACGTCCCAGTCGTCGCCGACCGCGGTGAAGTGCTCCTCCCGTACGTCGCCCGCCTCGATGGCGTGGAGGGCGGCGCGGGTCCCGGCGATGCCGAGCGCCTGGTCGACGCGGAGCGCGGTGTCGAGGGTGACGTTCTGCGGCAGGTACCCGACCTCGCCGGACACCCGCACGGTGCCGTCGGCCGGGGTCAGTTCGCCGGCGATCAGCTTCAGCAGGGTCGACTTGCCCGACCCGTTGACGCCGATGAGGCCGGTGCGGCCGGGGCCGAAGGCGACCTGCAGCCCGTCGAAGACTCCGGTGCCGTCGGGCCAGGAGAACTCCAGCGCGGTGCAGGCGACGGAGGCGGGGGCGGCGTGCGAAAAACTCTGGGGATGTGACATGAGGCGGCCTCGCGGTTGCTCGGTGCGAACGGTGGGATGCAACGCGTTCGAGACACCGCGAGGGGCACAGAAGGCCTGCTGCGGGGACGGCTCGGGAAACCGAGGTCGCACACACGACGGCACGGACACGCGAGGGCGTGTCATGCGCGGTGTCTCAGGACCTCAGTCGAGCAACGTCCTTCTCCTATCGACGGCAACAGAACCGTCAACCAAGGTAGAAGCACCTGCCGGGGCCGTCAAAGGATTTAAAAGGCGTCGCGCAGCAACTCCTCCAGGTCGCCGTCCACGTCCACGTGCGAGGCCTCCTCGCCGACCGGCACCAGGTCCGTCGTCTCCGTCAGGAAGCGGCGCAGCTCACCGGTGCGGATGTGCACGACGGCGGTGCCCTCGACGGCGTGGAACTCCAGGACCGTGCGGTCGTACCCGTACGGCTTCACCCGTACGTCGCCCGCGCCGGCCGGGCCGGTGACCCCGCTGGCGAGCAGCTCCCGTGCAAAGGTCCAGCTCACGGCGACGCCTTCGAGGGTCGCCGGGGCCGGGAAGGACATGCACACGGCGAACGGGTCGCGCACGTCGTAACGCAGAGTCGCCGGAATGTGCGCCATGCGCGGCGCGGCGGCGACGAGACGGGCCTCGACGGCTTGCTCGATGACGGACAACGCCTGCTCCCTTGTGACGGCTGGACGGTGGGACCACTGCACGGCCTCACTTGAATAGACGGCGGAATGACGGAATCCGTGCGCATGAAGCCGGTCGAAATTCGAGTGACCTCTGTCACCGATCTCAACCGTGATGCTGGTGTGACGATCGGCACTGGTGAGGTGCAGGATCCGTCAATTCCGCACAAACATGATCGCCGGGCTCCCCGCGCCCTTGTGGCCGACGTTGAAGTGTGCATGATCTACGGCTATGGCTACCGCCGAGGAGAGCGCAGCGATCGGGCTGCGGGAGCTGCGCAAGTCGTTCGGTGACGTGAGCGCCGTCGACGGGATCGAACTCGACGTGACCGAGGGCGAGTTCTTCTCGCTGCTCGGGCCCTCCGGGTCGGGCAAGACGACCGTGCTGCGGCTCGTCGCCGGTTTCGAGACCCCTACGGGCGGCTCGGTCCACCTCGCCGGCGAGGACGTGACCCGGCGCGCGCCCTTCGAGCGCGACGTCACCACCGTCTTCCAGGACTACGCCCTGTTCCCGCACATGAACGTGGAGCAGAACGTCGCGTACGGCCTGAAGGTGCGCGGCGTCCCGCGCCGGGAACAGGCCGAGCGGGCCCGCGCCGCCCTGGCCTCCGTACGCCTGGAGGGCTACGGCGGCCGCAGGCCAGGGCAGCTCTCCGGCGGCCAGCGCCAGCGCGTCGCCCTGGCGCGGGCGCTGGTGGTGCGCCCCCGCGTGCTGCTGCTCGACGAACCCCTCGGCGCCCTCGACCTCAAGCTGCGCGAACAGATGCAGACCGAGCTGAAGGAGTTGCAGCGCGAGGTCGGCATCACCTTCGTCCTCGTCACCCACGACCAGGCCGAGGCCCTCGCGCTCAGCGACCGCGTCGCCGTCATGCGCGCCGGACGCGTCGAACAGGTCGGCACGCCGAGGGAGTTGTACGAGAGTCCGGCCTCCGCCTTCGTCGCGTCCTTCGTCGGCACCTCCAACACCCTCACGGGGGCCGCCGCCGAACTGCTCGTGGGCCGAGCAGGGACGTTCGGCGTCAGACCCGAGAAGATCCGGGTGCTCGACCCGGACGCGGAGCGGGATCGCGGCGACCACAGCGAGGTGCGCGGCACCGTGGCCGACGCCGTGTACCTGGGGGACAGCACCCGCGTCGTCGTCGACACCGACGCGGGCGTGCGCTTCGTCGTCGTACGCCAGAACAGCGGAACCGGTCACGACGCGGCCCACGCGCCCGCACCACCCGGCGCCCGCGTGCTGCTGCGCTGGCACCGGCGGCACAACGTCCCCCTGCACCAGTGAAGTCGACCCACCCCGACGACCAGGGAGTGTTCACGTGCGCGCAACCCGGACCCTGATGGCCGCCACCGCGCTCGGCGGGCTGCTGCTCGCCACCGCCTGCGGCTCCTCCGACGACGGCGGCGGCGCGAAGAGCGCGCCCGGCGGACAGGGCTTCACCCCGCCGAAGATGTCCGCCCCCAAGTCCCTCGGCAGGACCGAGGGCAAGGTCAACCTCATCGCCTGGGCCGGCTACGCCGAGGACGGCTCCAACGACCCGAAGGTCGACTGGGTCCACCCCTTCGAGAAACAGACCGGCTGCCAGGTCTCCACGAAGGTCGCCGGAACCTCCGACGAGATGGTCAACCTGATGAAGACGGGCCAGTACGACGCCGTCTCCGCCTCCGGCGACGCCTCGCTGCGCCTCATCGCCTCCGGCGACGCCGCCCCCGTCAACACCAAGCTCGTACCGAACTACAAGGACGTCTTCCCCGGTCTGAAGAACCAGGACTGGAACTCGGTCAAGGGCGTCCCCTACGGCATTCCGCACGGCCGCGGCGCCAACCTCCTCATGTACCGCACCGACAAGGTGAAGCCCGCCCCCGACTCGTGGAGGGCCGTCTTCGACGACGCCGGGCAGCACAAGGGGCACGTCACCGCCTACGATTCGCCGATCTACATCGCCGACGCCGCCCTGTACCTGATGAAGACCAAACCCGACCTCGGCATCAAGAACCCCTACGCGCTCGACCAGAAACAGTTCGACGCGGCGGTGGGCCTGCTGAAGAAGCAGAACGCCAGCGTCGGCGAGTACTGGAGCGACTACCTCAAGGAGGTCTCCGCGTTCAAGAGCGGCGACTCCGTCGTCGGCACCAGCTGGCAGGTCATCCTGAACACCGCGCAGGGCGAGAAGGCCCCCGTGAAGGCGGTCCTGCCCAAGGAGGGCTCCACCGGCTGGTCCGACACCTGGATGGTGTCCGCCAAGGCCGAGCACCCCAACTGCGCCTACAAGTGGCTCGACTGGATCGTCTCGCCGAAGGTGAACGCGCAGGTCGCCGAGTACTTCGGCGAGGCCCCCGCCAACGCCGCGGCGTGCGAGGAGACCAGCGACCCGGGGCACTGCGCGACGTACCACGCAGACGACGCCGCGTACTGGAAGAAGGTCCACTTCTGGACCACGCCCATCCCGCAGTGCCTCGACGGCCGCACCGACACCACGTGCGTGCCGTACGCGAAGTGGGTGCAGGCCTGGACGGAGATCAAGGGGTGACGTGGCACTGACCTCGAAACGCGCCGCCGGGGCGCTGCACCGCAGCCCCCGGCTCCGCCTGACCCTGCTGCTCGCCGCGCCGCTGACCTGGCTGGTCGTCGCCTACCTGGGCTCGCTCGCGGTCCTGTTCCTGTCCGGCCTGTGGACCACGGACCCGTTCACGTCGGACATCGTGCGGACGTGGACGCTCGACAACTTCAAGGCGCTGTTCACGACCGACGTGTACCGGCAGGTGGCCCTGCGCAGCGTGGGCGTCGCGCTGGGGGTGACGGCGCTGTGCGTCGTCGTCGCGTTCCCGATCGCCTTCTACACGGCGCGCGTCGCCCGGCCCCGATGGCGCCCGCTGCTCGTGGTGGCGATCCTGACGCCGCTGTGGGCGAGCTATCTGGTCAAGGCGTACGCGTGGCGCGTCATGCTCGCGCAGGGCGGCCTGCTCGACTGGCTGCTGAAGCCGTTCGGCCTGGACGGACCCGGCTACGGGCTCGTCGCGACCGTGCTCGTCCTGACGTACCTCTGGCTGCCGTACATGATCCTGCCGATCCACGCCGGGCTCGAACGCGTCCCCGACAGCGTGCTCGACGCCTCCGCCGACCTCGGTGCCCGCTCCTGGCGCACCTTCCGCACGGTGCTGCTGCCGCTCGTCCTGCCGTCGGTCGCGGCAGGCTCCGTCTTCACGTTCTCGCTCAGCCTCGGCGACTACATCGCGGTGCAGATCGTGGGCGGCAAGACGCAGTTGATCGGCAACCTCGTCTACTCGAACATCACGCTCGACCTGCCGCTGGCCGCCGCGCTCGGCACCGTGCCGGTCGTCGTCATCGTGCTGTACCTGCTGGCGGTGCGCCGCACGGGCGCGCTCAGCAGTCTGTGACAGTCCATCCGTCGTAAGGAGTCCGTGGTGCACCTGTCCCGCCCCGCACGCATCGCGCTCCGCGTCGCCGCCGTCCTCGGCTTCGCCGTCATCTACGTGCCGCTGCTCCTGGTCGTCGTCAACTCGCTCAACCCGGACCGCAGTTCGGGCTGGCCGCCGCCGGGCCTCACCCTGGAGTGGTGGGGCGACGCCCTGCACAGCGCGGGCGCCCGCGACGCGCTGTGGACGTCCGTGAAGGCGGGCATCGGCGCCACGGCGATCGCCCTCGTCCTCGGCACGCTCGTCGCGTTCGCGGTGTCCCGCTACCGCTTCTTCGGCCGCGAGGCGATCTCCTTCGCGGTGGTCCTGCCGATCGCGCTGCCCGGCATCGTCACCGGCGTCGCCCTCAACACGGCCTTCCGCACGGTCCTCGAACCGCTCGGCATCGGCCTCGGCCTGTTCACGGTGGTCGTCGGCCACGCCACGTTCTGCGTCGTGGTCGTCTTCAACAACGTGGCGGCCCGGCTGCGCCGCCTCGCCGATTCGTACGAGGAGGCGGCGATGGACCTGGGCGCCGACACCTTCCGGACCTTCCGCGACATCACGTTCCCGCTGATGCGCTCGGCGCTCGCGGCGGGTGGGCTGCTCGCGTTCGCGCTGTCCTTCGACGAGATCGTGGTGACGACGTTCACGGCGGGGGCGGGCGTCCAGACGCTGCCCGTCTGGATCTTCTCCAACATGGCCCGCCCCCAGCAGGCCCCCGTCGTCAACGTGGTGGCCGTCGTCCTCGTCCTGCTGTCCGTGATCCCCGTGTACGTGGCGCAGCGCCTGTCGTCGGACACGGCGGCGGGCAGCCGCGTGTGACTACTTCAGCTTCTCCGCGAACAGCGGCACCACGTGCTTCAGCGCGTAGCGCACCGACAGCACGGAGTCGGTGGCGAAGGCCGAGCTGAGGTTCGGGTCGTCGAAGACGAGCGAGTGGCCCTTCTTCGCCGCCGGGATCGCCTTGTAGAGCGGGTCGTTGGCGATCTTCTTCGCGGTGGTGCCGATGGGCGCCAGCACCATGAGGTCGGCGTCCAGCATCTGCAGGTTCTCCTCCGACACGGGCACGGAGAACGCGCTGCCGGCCTTCTTCTCCACGGCCGGGTTGTTCTTGAAGCCGAGCCGCTCCACGAAGTCGACGCGGCCGGTGCCGCGCACGTAGGCACCCCACGACGAGGCGGTGCGCGAGCCGACCGTGATGGTCTTCCCCTTGAACTCCGGGTGCTTCTTCGCGGCCGCGGCGAACTCCCGCTCCGTGTCGTCGATCAGCTTCTCGCCCTTGTCGGCGAGGCCGAGCGCCTGCGAGACCATCTCGGTCTGCTTCTTCCACGAGATCTTGTACTGGTCGCCGCCCTTGGGGACACCGACCGTCGGCGCGATCTTGTTGAGGGTGTCGTAGCGGGTCTGGTCGCCGCTGGCCTTGGTGTCGAGGATGAGGTCCGGCTTGAGCGCCGCGATCTTCTCGTACTCGGGCTCCAGCGTGCCGATCTTCTGCGGCGACTTGTCGTACTTCCCCTTGGCCCACGGACCCGTGCCGTCGCCGCCGAACGCCAGCCAGTCGCTCGCCCCGACGGGCTGCACGCCGAGCGCGAGCGCCGTCTCGGCGTCGCCCCAGCCGAGGGCGACGACGCGCTGGGGGCGCTCCTTCACCGTGACGGTGCCGAACTTGGTGGACACCTTCGCCGGGAAGCTGCCGGAGGACTCCTGCCCCGGGCCGGCGGAGGCGTCGCTGTCGTCGGAGCCGCAGGCGGCGAGCGAACCGGTGAGGACGAGGGCGGCGGCGCCCACGAAGAGGCGGCGACGTGTGGTGGTCGACATGGGTGTGTTCTCTCTACGAGCGACGAACAGACGGTTACTTGATGTGGTGGCGGCCCATGGGCACGATCAGCGGGGTGCCGGACGCCGGGTCGGGTATGACGGTGCTGCGCAGGCCGAAGACCTCGTCGACGAGCGCCTCGGTCACGACATCGGAGGGCGCGCCCTCGGCGACGATCCGGCCGTCCTTCATGGCGACGAGGTGGTCGGCGTAGCGGCAGGCCAGGTTGAGGTCGTGGAGGACGACGACGAGGGTGACGCCGCGCTCCCGGTTGAGGTCGGTCAGCAGGTCGAGGACGTCGAGCTGATGGCTGATGTCGAGGTAGGTGGTCGGCTCGTCGAGCAGCAGCACGTCCGTCTCCTGGGCGAGCGCCATCGCGATCCACACGCGCTGGCGCTGGCCGCCGGAGAGCTGGTCGAGGGGCCGGTCCGCGAGGTCGAGGACGTCGGTGGCGTGCAGCGCGGCGGCGACCGCCGCGTCGTCGGCGGCCGTCCAGCGGCGGAACCAGCCCTGGTGCGGGTAGCGGCCCCGGCCCACCAGGTCGGCGACGGTGATGGACTCGGGCGCGACCGGCGTCTGCGGCAGCACGCCGAGCACCGCGGCGACGTCCTTGGTGGACGTCTTCTGGATGTCGCGCCCGTCCAGCAGCACGGCGCCGTCGGTCGGGGTGAGCAGCCGGGCCATCGAGCGCAGCAGCGTCGACTTGCCGCAGGCGTTGGGGCCGACGACGACGGTGATGCGGCCCGCGGGGATGTCGACGTCGAGGCCGGAGACGATCCGCCGCTCGCCGTAGCCGAGTTCGAGGCCGCGGGCCTGCAGGGTGTGCGGGGCCGCCACGGGCTTCTCCTTCTGGTCGTACGAGGTGGTGGGCACGGTCAGCCGCCCTGTCCGGCGCGGTTGGAGCGGGCGAGCAGCCACAGCAGGTACGGGGCGCCGATCACGCTGGTGACGATGCCGACCGGGAGCTGGGTGCCGGACAGCAGGTGCTGTCCCGCGAAGTCGGCGACGACCACGAGCAGCGCCCCGGTCAGCGCGGACGGCAGCAGCGCCGCCCCCTGCCCCGGCACGAGCCGGCGCGCGATCGGCGGGGACACGAAGGCGACGAAGCCGACCGGTCCCGCGGCGGCCGTGGCGACGCCCGCGAGGGCGGTGGCGCAGGCGAGGAGCGCGAGCCGGTCCCGTTCGACGCGGGAGCCGAGCCCGCCGGCGGTGTCGTCGCCGAGCTGCAGTGCGGGCAGGGCGCGGGCGGCGAGCGCGGTCAGCGGAAGCAGCAGCGCGGCGGCCCCGAGGAGCGGCCAGAACTGCGGCCAGGAGCGCCCGTTGATGCTCCCGGCCAGCCACAGGAACGCGGTCTGCGCCTCGGTCACCTCGGAGCGGGTCATCTGGTACGAGATGAGGCTGGACAGGCCGGTGCCGATGCCGAGCCCGACGAGGACGAGCCGGTAGCCGGAGACGCCCTTGCGCCAGGCGAGCAGATAGACGGCTGCGCCCGTCACCAGCGCGCCCGCGAGCGCGACCGCCGACAGGGAAGGCCCGCTCAGCCCGGCGATCGCCCCGGCGAGCACGGCGGCGGCGCCCGCGCCCGAACTCACGCCGATGATGTCGGGGCTGGCCAGCGGGTTGCGCAGCAGCGTCTGGAAGACGGCGCCTGACAGGCCGAAGCAGCAGCCGACGAGGAGCGCCAGCAGGGCGCGGGGCAGGCGCAGTTCGAGGATCACGAACCGGGTGCCGCTGTCGCCGCCGCCGAACAGGGTGCGCACGACGTCGGTCAGCGGGAGCGTGTAGTCGCCGAAGCCGAGCGACACGCACAGTGCGGCGAACGCGGCGACGGCGAGCACCGCGCCGACGGCGGTGAACCGGGCGCGCCCCCGGCGGCGTACGGCGGAGACCCGGGTGACGGCGGGGCGGAGGTCGGTGCTCACAGCGCCACCTCGTTCCTGCGGCGCACGAGGACGACGAAGGGGATCGCGCCGAGCGCCGCCGTCATCACGCCGACCTGCACCTCGCCGGGGCGTGCGACGAGCCGTCCGGCGACGTCGGCGAGGAGCAGCGCGGAGGGTGCGATGAGCGCGCTGTACGGCAGGATCCAGCGGTGGTCGGGCCCGGTGATCAGGCGTGCGGCGTGCGGAACGGCCAGGCCCACGAAGGCGATCGGGCCCGCGACGACGGTCGCCGCCCCGCACAGCAGCACCACGCAGGCGGCCGCGCCGAGCCGGGCGAGCGCGATCCGCTGGCCGAGCCCGCGGGCGGTGTCGTCGCCGAGGGCGAGGGTGTTGAGCTGCGGCCCGAGGGCGAGCGCGAGGACGGCGCCGACGGCGATGAACGGCAGCGCCTGCCACAGCACTTCGGGCTCGCGCCCGTTCAGCGAGCCGACCTGCCAGAAGCGGAACTGGTCGAAGGTGCGGCGGTCGGTGAGCAGCATGGCGCTGGTCACCGAGCTGAGCGCGGCGGCCACGGCGGCTCCGGCCAGGGCGAGTTTCACGGGGGTCGCGCCGTCGCGGCCGAGGCTGCCGACCCCGTACACGAGGACGGCGGCGAGGCACGCGCCGAGGAAGCCGAACCAGATGTACTGCGAGGGCTCGCTCAGCGAGAGCACGCTGATGGCGAAGACGACGAAGACGGAGGCGCCGGCGTTCACGCCCAGCAGTCCGGGGTCGGCGAGCGGATTGCGGGCCACGCCCTGCATCACCGTGCCCGCGAGCCCGAGCGCCACTCCGGCGAGGAGCCCGGCGACCGTGCGCGGGATCCGGACCTCACGGACGATCAGCTGGGCGGGGTCGGCGCTGTCCGGGTGGAACAGGCCCGCGACCACATCGCCGAGCGGTACGTCGCCCGAGCCGACGGCGAGGCTGAGCAGGACGGCTCCCGCGAGCACGACGACGAGTGGCAGCAGCCCGGCGAGCAGGGGCCCGCGGGGTCTGCGCGCTATGAGTGGCACCGTTCCGTCCTGTTCACCTTGTGGCCGCGCAGCGGCAGGCGCCGGAACAGGGCGTTCCGAACGTTAGGGGAGCCTAACCTAACATCGGATAAGGTACGAGAATCAACCACCTCGGACTCAGGAGTCGGCTTGCCGCACGTCACGGACACCCTCGCGCCCGGATCGCCCCGACTCCCCGACGGCTATGAGGAGTTGCGCGACCCGGCCCTGCTGCGCGAGATCCTCGGCGAGCCCTGGCCCATCGTGATCGAAAAGGTGCACGGGGAACTCACCGAGAAGGACCGCGGGTTGCTGGCCCGCTCGCCGTTCTGCCTGGTCTCCACGTCCGACGCGGACGGCAACTGCGACACCTCGCCGCGCGGCGACGGCCCCGGCTTCGCGCACGTCGTCGACGACCGCACGATCGCCCTGCCGGACCGCCCCGGCAACCGCCGCGGCGACAGCTTCCACAACATCCTGTCGAACCCGCACGCGGGCCTGCTCTTCCTGATACCCGGCGCCAGGGACGTCCTGCGCGTCAACGGCCGCGCCCGCATCCTCACCGACGCCCCCTTCTTCGCCGACATGGCCGTGAAGGGGCAGCCCCCGCAGCTGGCCCTGCTCCTCGACATCGACGAGATCTACCTCCACTGCCCCCAGTCCCTGCGCCGCGCGGGCCTGTGGGAGCCGACGACGTGGGAGGGGCCCGGGCCCGCCTAGACTTGCCCCCGTACGAATACCGGGAGTGCGGCGCGGGACGGGAGAAGGTCAGTGGTGGCAGAGGCAGGACGGTTCGAGGATCCGTCCGCTGATGTGCTCGCCGAGGCGGCCGAGGCGTTCGCCCTGCTGGCCTCGCCGGTGCGGCTGCACATGGTGTGGGCCCTCGCGCAGGGCGAGAGCGATGTGAGCGGGCTCGCCGAGCGGGTGGGCGGCGCGCTGCCGGCCATCAGCCAGCACCTGACCAAGCTGAAGCTCGCGGGCCTCGTACGGTCCCGCCGCGAGGGCCGACGGCAGGTGTACTACCTCGACGACCCCGAGGTCGTCAGCGTGGTCCGCCTCATGGTCGGCCAGCTCGCCGAGCGTGCCGAGCAGGCGAAGGCGCCGGTGCGCCGCCTGCGTGGCGCGGGGGCCTGAAGGCCGGCCCGTGGCCGTACCCGAATCGGCCGAGCGGACCGACGCCCTCGGATCGCTGCCGCACCCCCGCTCCGCTCCGGGCGGCCCCACCGCCCTGCAGACCCTGCGCGCCCTGGACACCGGGCCGCGCGGACTGACCGCGGACGAGGCCGAGGAACGCCTGGCCCACTGTGGCGGCAACACCCTGCCCACCGCCCGGCAGCCCTCCTGGCCGCTGCGGATGTGGCGCAGCCTGCGCGATCCGTTCACCACGGTGCTGTTCTGCCTCGGACTCGTCTCCGCGCTCGTCGCCTCGTGGGGCACGGCCTGCGTCATCCTCGCCCTCGTGATCGTCAGCAGTGTGCTGCGCGCGCACGGCGAGTACCGCGCCGACCGGGCCGGCGCCGGACTGCGGGAGCTCGTCGCGGGCACCGCGAGCGTGCAGCGCAGGGACCACCCCGACGCCGAACCGCGGGTGCGCGAGGTCCCGGTCGACGACCTCGTGCCCGGCGACGTGGTGCGCCTCGCTCCCGGCGCCCTGGTCCCCGCCGACGTACGCCTGCTGCGGGCGCGCGGACTCACCGTCCACCAGGCCGCCCTGACCGGGGAGTCCGCGCCCGTGCCGAAGGAGCCGGCCGACCTGCCTGCGCCCGGCGCCGAGGACCACCTGGCGTTCCAGGGCAGCAGTGTCGCCTCCGGCAGCGGTACCGCGATCGTCGTGGCCACCGGCGCCGACACCCGCTTCGCCGCCGTGCACGGCACCCGCCACCGGCGCCCGGCGAGCGCGTTCGACCGCAGCGTGCACGGCATCTCGTGGGTGCTGATCCGCTTCATGCTGCTGACCCCGCCGCTGGTGCTGATGGCGAACGCGGCGGTGCGCGGACGGGGACTCGAGACCCTGCCGTTCGCCGTGGCCGTGGCGGTCGGGCTCACCCCCGAAATGCTGCCGGTCATCGTCACCATCTGCCTGGCCCGCGGCGCCTCCCTGCTCGCCCGCTCGCACGGCGTCATCGTCCGCCGCCTGCCGGCCCTGCACGACCTGGGCGCCGTCGACGTGCTGTGCGTCGACAAGACCGGCACCCTCACCCGCGACCAACCCGTCGTCGACCTCGACCGCACGGACCCCGAGGCGCTGCACTGGGCGGGCGCCTCGGCCTGGTGGACCCTGCAGACCGCCGAACTCACCGACCCCGACCCGCTCGACGAGGCCCTGCTCGCGGCCACCGGACCCGAGGACTGGGACGCGTACGACGGCGTCGACGCGCTGCCCTTCGACCCGGTGCGCCGACTGGCCACCGCCGTGGTGAAGGAGCCCGGCACGCTGGGCGTGCACGTCCTCGCCGTGAAGGGAGCGGTCGCCGAGGTCCTGGAGCGCTGCGCGCTCGACGAGGACGAGCGGGCAGCGGCGCGGAAGCGGGCGGACGCGCTCGCGGCCGACGGCGTACGGCTGCTCGCCGTGGCCACCGCGCGGCGCACGGCCCGCACCCGCGACTACACCCCGGCCGACGAACGCGGCCTGGACCTGCACGGCTTCGTCGCCTTCCACGACGCCCCCGCCGACACCGCGCACGACGCCGTGCACGCCCTCGGCGAGCGCGGCGTCACCGTCAAGGTGCTCACCGGCGACCACCCGGCCACCGCCACCCGCGTCTGCCGGGACGTCGGCATCGCGCCGGGCGAGGTGGTCGTCGGCGCCGAGATCGAGCACCTCGACGACGAGCGGCTCGGGGAGCTCGCCGACCGCACCACCGTCTTCGCCCGCTGCACCCCCGAGCACAAGGCCCGCGTCATCACCGCCCTGCGCGGCCGCGGCCACACCGCCGGATTCCTCGGCGACGGCGTCAACGACCTGCCCGCGCTGCGCGCCGCCGACGTCGGCGTGTGCCCCGCGGGCGGCGTCGACGTGGCCCGCGAGAGCGCGCACGTGGTGCTCGCCGACAAGGACCTCACCGCGCTCGAGCACGCCGTCGTCGCGGGCCGGCACTCCAGCGCCAACATCGCCTCGTACCTGCGGATCACGCTCTCCTCCAACCTCGGCAACGTGATCGCGATGCTCGCGGCGGGACTGCTGCTGCCGTTCCTGCCGATGCTGCCCCCGCAGGTCCTCGTGCAGAACCTGTGCTTCGACGCCGCGCAGCTCGCCCTCGCCTTCGACCGGCCGCGGGCGGCCGTGCTGCGCCGACCCACGGTGCTGCGGCCCCGGCCGTTCCTGCGCTTCATCACCGGGTTCGGCGTGCTGGGCGCGCTCGCCGACCTCGCGACCTTCGGCGCGCTCGCGCTGTGCCTGCCCGGCTCCCTGAACATCGACGACCAGCAGGGCTTCCACGCGGGCTGGTTCACGGAGAACCTGCTCACCCAGGCCCTCGTGATGCTCCTGCTGCGCACCGGACGGCACGCCGCAGAGGGCCGCACGCCGGGCCCCGTGCGCTGGGCCGCGACGGGCCTCGCGGCCGTCGGCCTGCTGCTGCCGCTCACCCCGCTCGGCCCGTGGCTCGGCGTCTCCGGTCTGCCGCCGCTCTACTACCCGCTGCTCGCGGCGATCCTCGTGGTGTACGCGCTCGCCCTCGTGCTGCTGCGGAGGCGGACCGCTCACCCGTAGGACAGGTGCGAGCAGATGTTCTCGTCGGCGGAGCGCGCGCTGTCGGCCACGCCTGAGGGCACCGCCGTCGGGGTCGCCGCCGGGTTCGGCGAGGCCGCGCTGCCGGGCTGGTAGTTGGCGCCGAGCACCACACTGATGCCGGGCGAGCTGCCCGCGGTGAGTTCGGCATCGGGGAAGAGCCGGGCGACGGCCGAGGCGCCGGCCTTCTCGCCGGGGCCGTAGGTGATCGTCGTGGACGCGAGGGAGCGGTCGGCGGCGTTGCCCGTCGTGGTCACGGTGAAGCCGCGCCCGGTGAGCGCCTCGCCGGCGTCGGCGGCGAGGCCGCTGGTGGTGGTGCCGTTGTAGACGGCGACGGAGACGCCCTTGCCGGACACCTCCCCGGTGGGGCTCGCGTCGGGGGAGGGGGACGCGGAGGCCTTCTCCCCGCCCTGCTTCCCGCTCGCGTCCTTGCCGTCGAGGGTGCGGTCCTCCCGCAGCGCCGCCCACAGCGCGTCGGCGTCCGGCTGCACGACGGCGACGCGGCTGCCCTGGTACTTCCAGGGGACGGTGATGAACTTGGTGTTGTGCAGGTCGACGTTCTTCAGCGACATCGCGAAGGACAGCAGCTTGTCCGCGGAGCCGAGGCCGGGGTCGACGGTCATCGACTTGGTGGCGGCGTCGGCGAGCGGCAGCAGCTTGGTGGGGGTGAATCCGTCGCTCTTGATCTTCTTGATGAGGCTGGAGACGAAGGACTGCTGGCGCTGGATGCGGCCGATGTCGGAGCCGTCGCCGATGCCGTGCCGGATGCGGACGTAGTCGAGCGCCCGCTGCCCGGCGACGTTCTGCTCGCCCTTCGCGAAGATGCGCTTGCCCTGCGTGGGCCGGTTCGGGTTGAGGTCGTTCTGGTACACGTCGTTCGGCAGACAGACCTCGACGCCGCCCACCACGTCGGTGAGCTGCGAGAAGCCCTTGAAGTCGACGACGACGGTGTGGTCGACGCGCAGCCCGGTGAGCTCCTCGACGGTGTTCTGGGTGCACGCCGGGTTGCCCTTGGCGGTCTGGCCCGTCGTGTAGGCCGCGTTGAACATCACATTGCTGCGGGTCTCGCTCCACGTGCCGTCGGGGAGTCTGCACGGCGGGATCGTGACCAGGGTGTCGCGCGGAATGGAGACGCCGACGGCGTGCCGGTGGTCGGCGTAGACGTGCAGCAGGAACGCGGTGTCCGAGCGGCCGATGTCGTTCTTGTCGCCGCCGCCGAGGTCGCTGTTGCCGCCGGTGCGCGCGTCGGTGCCGATCACGAGGACGTTCTCGCCCTTGGACGCGTCGGCGTCGGGCCGGTTCCGGGACAGCCCGTCGGAGCCGAACGTGTCGATGTTGCCGTTCAGTTTCAGGTACAGCCAGCCCGCGCCGCCCGTGATCAGGACGAGGGCCGCGAGACCTGTCACGAGTGTGATCCGCAGTCGGCTGCGCTTACGCCGTCGCCCCATGCCATGCCCTTGCTGTCGGTCCGCCCCGTGGGTTGTACAGTTGCGCAATGTAGCAAGCGCGGCTGTGGGGGTGGCACGACCACCCCGCCCGCGGTCCGACCACGACAAGAGGTGGACGCCATGTTCCGCAACGCACTGGAGCCCTGGCACCTGTTGATCCTGGGCCTCGTGATCATTCTGGTCTTCGGCTCCAAGAAGCTGCCGGACACCGCACGCTCCCTGGGCAAGTCTTTGCGCATCCTCAAGAGCGAGACGAAGGCCATGAAGGAGAACGACGAGACCGCGGCACCACTTTAAGTATTGCGCAATTGAAATAATCGATGTGGAGGTAGCAGCTGTGGGAGTTTCCCTGGGCAAGGGCGGCAATGTCTCGCTCAGCAAGGAGGCACCGGGCCTGACCGCGGTGACGGTCGGCCTGGGCTGGGACGTGCGCACGACGACGGGTGCCGATTACGACCTCGACGCGAGCGCCCTGCTGTGCGACGCGGCCGGGAAGGTCCTCTCGGACCGGCACTTCGTCTTCTACAACAACCTCACCAGCCCGGACAGCTCCGTCGAGCACACCGGCGACAACCTCACCGGTGAGGGCGAGGGCGACGACGAGAGCATCAAGGTGAACCTCGCCGGGGTGCCCGCCGAGGTCGACAAGATCGTCTTCCCGGTGTCGATCCACGACGCCGAGTCGCGCGGCCAGTCCTTCGGCCAGGTGCGCAACGCGTTCATCCGCGTCGTGAACCAGGCGGGCGGCACCGAGATCGCCCGCTACGACCTCTCCGAGGACGCCTCCACCGAGACCGCCATGGTCTTCGGCGAGCTGTACCGGCACGGCGCGGAGTGGAAGTTCCGCGCCGTGGGCCAGGGGTACGCCTCGGGCCTGGCCGGCATCGCGCAGGACTTCGGCGTCAACGTCTGAAGACACGCGCGCAGCGGACGCCGCCCGCCCGGACAGCCGGGCGGGCGGCGCCTCGTACGACACCATCGACCGCCCGACCAGAAGGCACCGCATGTCCGTGAACCTGGCCAAGGGCCAGCAGATCAGCCTCAGCAAGGACACCGGCGACGCACTGACCGTCGTACGGATGGGACTCGGCTGGCAGGCCGCGCCCCGCAAGGGCTTCCTCGCCAAGCTGACCGGAACCCGTGAGATCGACCTCGACGCCTCCGCCGTGCTCTTCGCCGGCAAGCGCCACGCCGACGTCGTCTTCTTCCAGCGCCTCGTCAGCCAGGACGGCTCCGTCCGGCACAGCGGCGACAACCTCGTCGGCGGCACCGGGCAGGCAGACGACGAGTCCATCACCGTCGACCTCCCGCGCGTGCCGGGCGAGGTGGACCAGATCGTCTTCACCGTGAACTCCTTCACCGGGCAGACCTTCGCCGAGGTGGGCAGCGCCTACTGCCGCCTCGTCGACGAGACCACCGGCGAGGAGCTCGCCCGCTACACCCTCGCGGGCGGCGGCAGCCACACCGCGCAGATCATGGCCAAGGTCCAGCGCTCGGGCAGCGGCTGGCAGTTCAGAGCGATCGGGGAGCCGGCCGCGGGCCGGACCTTCCAGGACCTGATGCCCGCGATCGCCCGCCACCTGTGAGCCTGACGGCAATCCCGGCCCCCGCGCGCACCGGCGGCGCGGCCAAGGGGGGCCGGGAGGCGTTCTACGACAACGCGAAGTACCTGGCGATCGTGCTGGTCGCGATGGGGCACGCGTGGGAGCCGCTGCGCGACGACAGCCGGGCGGCGGCCGCGCTCTACACCACGGTCTACGCCTTCCACATGCCGGCGTTCATCGTGATCTCCGGCTACTTCTCCCGGTCGTTCGACGCGAGCCCCGGCCGGCTGAAGCGGCTGATCACCGGCGTGGCCGTGCCGTACGTCGTCTTCGAGGTCGCCTACACCTTCTTCAAGCGGACGGCGGGCGACGACCCCGGCTACCCGATCAGCCTGCTCGACCCCTGGTACCTCACCTGGTTCCTGGTCGCGCTGTTCGTGTGGCGGCTCACCACGCCGCTGTGGAAGGTGATCCGGTGGCCGCTGCCGGTGGCGCTCGCCATCGCGGCGCTCGCCTCCGTCTCGCCCAGCATCGGCGACGACCTGGACCTCCAGCGCGTCCTGCAGTTCCTGCCGTTCTTCGTGCTCGGCCTGTGCCTGAAGCCGGAGCACTTCCAGCTGGTCCGCCGCAAGGAGGCCCGGATCCTGTCGGTGCCGGTGTTCGCGGGCGCCCTGCTGTTCGCCTACTGGGCGGTGCCGAGGATGAACGCGGCCTGGTTCTACCGCCGCGACAGCGCGCAGGAGTTGGGCGCCGCCGGCTGGACCGGCGTCGTCATGACGCTCGCCATGTTCGGCTGCTCGGTGATCCTGACCGCGTGCTTCTTCGCGTGGGTGCCGAGGCGGACGTTCTGGTTCACGGCGCTCGGCGCGGGCACCCTGTACGGCTACCTGCTGCACGGCTTCCTCGCCAAGGGCTCCCGCTTCTGGGGCTGGTACGACGTGGACTGGGTGCACACCCCGTGGGGCGAGATCGTGGTGACGCTCATCGCCGCGGCCGTGATCACCGCACTGTGCTCGCCACCCGTCCAACGGGCGTTCCGGTTCGTGATGGAGCCCAGGATGAACTGGGCGTTCAAACGGGATCCGGCGGCGCGCTGAGCCTGTTCCAGGGTTCTGGGCATGGCGACGATCACCGGGGTGCCCGAGGGCTGGCCGAAGGACGAGAGCGCGGCGCGGGACGTGCAGGACGCGCTGCGCGACCGCGTGGTGCTCGACGAGGCCGGGCCGCCGCCCGGCACCGGCACGGTCACCGGGATCGACGTCGCCTACGACGACGAGTGGGGCGTCGTCGCCGCGGCCGCCGTCGTCCTGGACGCGGCGACGCTCGCCGTGGTCGAGGAGGCGACGGCCGTCGGCGAGGTCGCCTTCCCCTACGTGCCGGGCCTGTTGGCGTTCCGTGAGATCCCGGCGGGCGTCGGCGGCGCTGGAGGCGCTCGGCGCCGACCTGGGGCTCGTCGTCTGCGACGGCTACGGGATCGCGCTTCCCCAAGCTCTCGGCTTCGCTCGAGCAGGGGAGACCCCATTCGCCGCTTCGGCCTCGCGAGCCACCTCGGCGTGCTCACCGGGCTGCCCACCATGGGCGTCGCGAAGAACCCGTTCGTCTTCTCCCACGGAGAGTTGGGCGCACGGCGGGGGAGCGCGTCAGCCCTCCTCGACGGCGCCGAGGAGGTCGGCCGCGCGCTGCGCACCCGGGACGGCGTGAAGCCGGTGTACGTGTCGGTGGGCCACCGCGTCTCGCTCGACAACGCGTGCGCGCACGCGTTGTCGCTCATGCCGAAGTACCGCGTCCCGGAGACGACCCGCCGGGCGGACCGCCTGTGCCGGGACGCGCTCGCCGCGCGGACGGGGATTTGATCACAGGCTCTCAGCGCTCGGCCGCGACCCGGAACGTGATGCCGGCCGCGCGCAGCCGCTCGATGAGCGCGTCGCCCATGGCCTCCGCCGTGGTCACCTGCCCCGCCGTCTCGGGGAGTTCGTCCCGTACGAGGCAGATCGCGGACTCGGCGAGCATCTTCGCGGTCTCGCCGTAGCCGGGGTCGCCGCCGGACACCTCCGTGTAGACGCGGCGCCCGCCGCCCTCGCCGACGAACCGCACCGAGAACCAGCTCTTGGCGCGGCGCGCCTCGTCGGGGCCCTCGCCCGGCTTGACCCGACTGCCCAGCCAGCGCCGCACCGGCGGCACCTGGGACGCGGCGAACAGGGTGCTCATCCCCACGACCCCGCCCACCGCGAACGGCAGCGTCTTCACGGCCGCGTAGTGCCGGTAGCGGAAGTCGGGCCCGTAGCGCTCCAGGGCCCGCGCCGAGCGCTGCACCACCTGCGCGTCGATCGTCGGCAGCGGCAGGGCCCACGCGCCGACCTCCTTGGCGAAGCGCGGGCTCCCGGTCGGCGCGTACGCCGTGCGGTCGATCGGGCGGGGCTCGTGGCGGCGCCGCTCCTGCTGCGCGGCGAGCATCTGCCGGGCCCGCGCGAACTGGTTCAGGGCGGAGTTGAAGGTGCCGCCGGAGAACGTCGCGTTGGTCCGTACGAAGCCGTCGACGCGCAGCGGCACGTCCTTCGGCAGCTGCTGGACGGTGTAGTACGCGCCCAGGTCGTGCGGGACGGAGTCGAACCCGCAGGCGTGCACGATCCGGGCGCCCGTGTCGCGCGCCCGGGCGTCGTGCCGCACGTACATGAGGTCCACGAACTCCGGCTCGCCCGTCAGGTCGACGTAGTCGGTGCCCGCGCCCGCGCACGCGGCGACGAGCCCCTCGCCGTACTCCAGGTAGGGGCCGACGGTCGTCGCCACCACGCGGGTGTTGACGGCGAGTTCGCGCAGCGACGACCGGTCGGCGATGTCCACGCGCACCAGCGGGAGGACCGCGCACTCCGGGTTGATCTCGGTCAGCCGCTCGCGCAGCCGCTCCAGCTTCGTGGTGTCGCGCCCGGCGATCGCCCATCGCAGTCCCGCGGGTGCGTGGGCCGCGAGGTACTCGGCGGTGAGCACCCCCACGAACCCCGTCGCCCCGAACAGCACCACGTCGTACGTCCTGCTTGACTCGTTCATGCCACCCCTCACCCGCGTCGTGCGCCGTTGTCGGTGGCCGAGGCTAGCGTGCATGGTGCAGCGAGGTGGGTGGGGGCCCTCCGTGCCGGGGTGGCGCAGCCGGGTCAGGTGCGCTGTGCGGCGCCGGCGAGCTCCTTGAGGTCGACGGTCTCCTCGGACGAGGGTTCCTCGGGGCTCACCTTCTTGTCGTAGTCGCTGAAGGTGGCGCTGTTCGGGTTCTTTCCGCCGGTCGCCGTGGTGCGCAGGATGTACGGCTTGCCCTCGGCGGCGACGTAGAGCGAGAGCGTCTCGCCCCCGGAACCCTTCTTCGTGAGCCGGACCGCCTTCGTGCCGTTGACGCTCGTCGTCCCCGCCCGCTTCATGCCCTGGCGCTCGGACTTGTCCTCGTCCATCGACGCGACAAGACCCTGCTTGTCGCACAGGCCCTGTGTCATCGCGTCGTCCGCCGGTGTCTTCACCCACTTGTCCTTGAGCTTCGGCACCATCTTCGCGGCCCCCGGCTGCTCCTTCAGCGTCGACCGCCAGTACTGCTCGTCGCCCCGCAGGTAGAGCGTGCCGTCGAGATGGCGCACGTCGGCCGTGGTCCCGGCCATCTTGACGGTGCCCTCGCAGTTCTTGCGCTGGTCCACGGTGAGGTCGACGGTGACCTTCCCGCCCGTCTTCTGCTGTGTGGTGCCCTTCACGTGCATCGAGTCGGCCTGCCGCGTCGCCTTCACCGCGTCGGCCGCGATCCGGTCCGCGCTCTTGCCGGCGAAGGGTTCGTCCGAGGTCTCCTTGTCGCTCCCGCAGCCCGCGAGCACCAGGGCCGTGGCCCCCGCGAGCACCGTCAGTGCCGTCTTCTGCCTGCTGTGCGCCACGTCGTCTCCCTCTCCACGATTCGGTCGCCTTCCGTGAGAAGTCACCGAATACCCCTTTCGTTCGGGTGGTCACCGGAAGGGGGGTCGCCACTTGGGGCGCCCGGGGCGGAACGGCCGGTACCGGGCACTCCCGGAGGCGCAAAATTGGCTAAGCGCTTGCTTGCTGGGGGGTTGTGCTGAGCGGGGCGGGTTCATAGCATCACTGGTGTTACATCAGTAGTGTCACAAGCTGGGGGCGTGGCGGGATGGCAGTGTCAGGCACGGAAAGCGGTGGTCCGCGCGGTGGGCCGCTCACCGGGGTGCGCGTGGTGGAGCTGGCCGGGATCGGTCCCGGCCCCTTCGCCGCGATGCTCCTGGCCGACCTCGGGGCCGACGTCGTACGCGTCGACCGGCCCGGCGGCAGCAAGCTCGGCATCAACCCCGAGTACGACGTCACGAACCGCAACAAGCGCTCCGTGGTCGTCGACCTGAAGACGGCCGACGGCGTCGAGCGGGTGCTGGGGCTCGCCGCGCGCGCCGACGTGCTGATCGAGGGGAACCGGCCGGGCGTCGCCGAGCGGCTCGGGGTCGGGCCCGAGGCGTGCCGGGCCCGCAACCCGAAGCTGGTCTACGGCCGGATGACCGGCTGGGGTCAGGAGGGGCCGCTCGCCCAGCGCGCGGGCCACGACATCGGCTACATCGCGCTGACCGGCGCCCTCGGCATGACCGGCGACCCGGACCGCCCGCCGGTGGCCCCGGCGAACCTGCTCGGCGACTACGCGGGCGGCTCGCTGTACCTCGTCGTCGGCATCCTCGCCGCCCTGCACCACGCCCGCGACACCGGCGAAGGGCAGGTCGTCGACGCCGCGATCGTCGACGGCACCGCGCACCTCGGCGCGATGATCCATGGCATGCTCGCGGCCGGCGGCTGGCAGGACCGGCGCGGCGCCAACCTCCTGGACGGCGGCACCCCGTTCTACGGCACGTACGAGACGGCCGACGGCAAGTACGTCGCCGTCGGCGCCCTCGAGCAGCAGTTCTACGCCGAGTTCGCCGAGCTCCTCGAACTCGGCGAGGTCGCCGACGCGCGGAACGACATCGGGCGCTGGGGCGAGCTGCGCGCGGCCGTCGCCGCCCGCTTCAAGGAGCGCACGCGCGACGAGTGGGCGGCCGTCTTCGAGGACTCGGACGCCTGCGTGGCGCCCGTGCTCTCCCTCGGCGAGGCCCCGCACCACCCGCACCTCGCCGCCCGCGGCACCTTCGTCGAGCACGACGGCATCACCCAGCCGGCGCCCGCGCCCCGCTTCTCCGCCACCCCCACCAGCGTCCACTCGGGCCCCGCCCAGCCCGGCGCCGACACCGCAGACGTCGCCCGCGACTGGGACGTACCGGCCCTGAACGAGCACACCACGAAAGGCAGTTGATCGCGAGCATGGAACGACGCCTGTTCAGCGCCGAGCACGAGGCGTTCCGCGAGACCGTGCGCACCTTCCTCGCCAAGGAGGTGACGCCGCACTACGAGCAGTGGGAGAAGGACGGCGTCGTCTCCCGCGAGGCCTGGCTCGCCGCCGGGCGCCAGGGCCTGCTCGGGCTCGCCGTGCCCGAGGAGTTCGGGGGCGGCGGCAACGCCGACTTCCGCTACCCCGCCGTCCTCGCCGAGGAGTTCACGCGCGCGGGCGCCGCCGGTCTCGCCGTCGGCCTGCACAACGACATCATCGGCCCCTACCTCACCTCGCTCGGCACCGACGAGCAGAAGCGGCGCTGGCTGCCCGGCTTCTGCGAGGGCTCGATCATCACGGCCATCGCCATGACCGAACCCGGCGCCGGATCCGACCTCCAGGGCATCCGCACCACCGCCGAGGACAAGGGCGACCACTGGCTGCTCAACGGCTCGAAGACCTTCATCTCCAACGGGATCCTCGCCGACCTCGTCATCGTCGTCGCCAAGACCACCCCCGAGGGCGGCTCGCACGGCCTCTCGCTGCTCGTCGTCGAGCGCGGCATGGAGGGCTTCGAGCGCGGCCGCAACCTCGACAAGATCGGCCAGAAGGCCCAGGACACCGCCGAGCTGTTCTTCAACGACGTCCGCGTCCCCAAGGAGAACCTGCTCGGCGAGCTCAACGGCGCGTTCATCCACCTGATGACGAACCTCGCGCAGGAGCGCATGGGCATCGCCGTCGCCGCGATCGCCGCCTCCGAGCACCTCCTGGGGATCACCACCCAGTACGTGAAGGAGCGCGAGGCCTTCGGCCGACCGCTCGCCACGAAGCAGCACATCCGCTTCGAGATCGCGGAGATGGCCACCGAGTGCGCCGTCACCCGCACGTTCCTCGACCGCTGCATCGAGGACCACTCGGACGGCACCCTCGACGCCGTGCACGCCTCGATGGCGAAGTGGTGGGCGACCGAACTGCAGAAGCGGGTCGCCGACCGCTGCCTCCAACTGCACGGCGGGTACGGGTACATGACCGAGTACCGCGTCGCGAAGGCGTTCACCGACGGGCGCATCCAGACCATTTACGGCGGCACGACCGAGATCATGAAGGAGATCATCGGCCGTTCGCTGCTCGCCTGACCCCTCAACCGCTGCACCTCACCTGTTCCGCTGCTTCGAAAGGCACCTCCCGTGACCACAGACGCGTACGTATACGACGCGATCCGCACCCCGCGCGGCCGCGGCAAGGCCAACGGCTCCCTGCACGGCACCAAGCCGATCGACCTGGTCGTCGGCCTGATCCACGAGATCAGGGCTCGCTTCCCCGACCTGGACCCGGCCGCCATCGACGACATCGTCCTCGGCGTCGTCGGCCCCATCGGCGACCAGGGCTCCGACATCGCGCGCATCGCCGCCATCGCGGCCGGCCTGCCCGACACGGTGGCCGGCGTGCAGGAGAACCGCTTCTGTGCCTCGGGCCTCGAGGCCGTCAACCTGGCGGCGATGAAGGTCCGTTCGGGCTGGGAGGACCTCGTCCTCGCCGGCGGCGTCGAGTCGATGTCGCGCGTGCCGATGGGCTCGGACGGCGGCGCCTGGGCCATGGACCCGATGACCTCGTACGAGACCGGGTTCGTGCCGCAGGGCATCGGCGCCGACCTCATCGCCACGATCGAGGGCTTCTCGCGGCGCGACGTCGACGAGTACGCCGCGCTGTCGCAGGAGCGGGCCGCCGCCGCGGTGAAGGACGGCCGGTTCACGCGCTCGATCGTGCCGGTCAAGGACCGCAGTGGACTCACCGTCCTCGACCACGACGAGCACCTGCGGCCCGGCACCACGGCGGACTCGCTCGGCAAGCTGAAGCCGTCCTTCAAGGACATCGGCGACCTGGGCGGCTTCGACGCGGTCGCGCTGCAGAAGTACCACTGGGTCGAGCAGATCGACCACGTGCACCACGCGGGCAACTCCTCCGGCATTGTCGACGGCGCCTCGCTCGTCGCCATCGGCTCCCGCGAGGTCGGTCAGCGCTACGACCTGACGCCGCGCGCCCGCATCGTCTCCGTCGCGGTCTCCGGCTCCGAGCCGACCATCATGCTCACCGGCCCCGCGCCCGCCTCCCGCAAGGCGCTCGCCAAGGCCGGTCTGACCATCGACGACATCGACCTCGTCGAGATCAACGAGGCGTTCGCCGCGGTCGTGCTGCGCTTCGTGAAGGACATGGGCCTGTCCCTGGACAAGGTCAACGTCAACGGCGGCGCGATCGCCCTCGGCCACCCGCTGGGCGCGACCGGCGCGATGATCCTCGGCACCCTCGTCGACGAACTGGAGCGTCAGGACAAGCGGTACGGCCTGGCCACGCTGTGCGTGGGCGGCGGCATGGGCATCGCCACGATCGTGGAACGCATCTCCGACTGAGCGGCCCGGACGCCCCATCCCTTCCCCCGCACGAGACTTCACGGAGACGAAAGCCATGACGCAGAGCACGACCATCCGCTGGGAACAGGACGACACCGGCATCGTCACCCTCGTCCTCGACGACCCCAACCAGTCCGCGAACACCATGAACCAGGCGTTCAAGGACTCCATCGCCGCGATCGCCGACCGCGCCGAGGCCGAGCTGGCCGCGACGCCCGACTCGATCCGCGGGTTCATCTACACCTCCGCCAAGAAGACCTTCTTCGCGGGCGGTGACCTCAAGGACATGATGAAGGCGGGCCCCGAGGACGCCCAGTCCGTCTTCGAGACCGGCATCGGCATCAAGAACTCCCTGCGCCGCATCGAGACGCTCGGCAAGCCCGTCGTCGCGGCCATCAACGGCGCGGCCCTGGGCGGCGGCTACGAGATCGCGCTGGCCAGCCACCACCGCGTCGCCCTCGACGCGCCCGGCTCCAAGATCGGCCTGCCCGAGGTCACGCTCGGCCTGCTCCCCGCGGGCGGCGGCGTCACCCGCACCGTCCGCCTGATGGGCATCGCCGACGCGCTCCTCAAGGTGCTGCTCCAGGGCACCCAGTACGCCCCGAAGCGCGCCCTGGAGAACGGCCTGATCCACGAGGTGGCCGCCACCCGCGAGGAGATGATCGAGAAGGCGAAGGCCTTCATCGACGCCAACCCCGAGTCGCAGCAGCCCTGGGACAAGCCCGGCTACCGCATCCCCGGCGGCACCCCGGCCAGCCCCAAGCTCGCGGCGAACCTCCCCGCCTTCCCGGCCAACCTGAAGAAGCAGCTGAACGGCGCGCCGTACCCGGCGCCGCGCAACATCCTCGCGGCGGCCGTCGAGGGCTCCCAGGTCGACTTCGAGAACGCGCTCGCGATCGAGGCCCGCTACTTCACCGAGCTGGTCACGGGCCAGACGGCGAAGAACATGATCCAGGCGTTCTTCTTCGACCTCCAGGCCGTGAACTCGGGCGCCAACCGCCCCAAGGGCATCGAGCCCCGCAAGGTCAACAAGGTCGCCGTGCTCGGCGCCGGCATGATGGGCGCCGGCATCGCCTACTCCTGCGCCCGCGCCGGCATCGAGGTCGTCCTCAAGGACGTCTCCGACGAGGCCGCCGCCAAGGGCAAGGCGTACTCCGAGAAGCTGTGCGCCAAGGCCGTCAAGCGCGGCCGGACGACGCAGGAGAAGGCGGACGCGCTGCTCGCCCGCATCACCCCGGCCTCCGACCCGCAGGCCGTGGCCGGCTGCGACGCCGTCATCGAGGCCGTCTTCGAGGACCCGTCGCTCAAGCACAAGGTGTTCCAGGAGATCCAGGACATCGTCGCCCCCGACGCCCTGCTCTGCTCCAACACCTCCACCCTGCCGATCACCACCCTCGCCGAGGGCGTCGAGCGGCAGGACGACTTCATCGGCCTGCACTTCTTCTCGCCCGTCGACAAGATGCCGCTGGTGGAGATCATCAAGGGCGGGCGCACCGGCGACGAGGCCCTCGCCCGCGCCTTCGACCTCGTCCGGCAGATCAACAAGACGCCCATCGTGGTCAACGACTCGCGCGGCTTCTTCACCTCGCGCGTCATCGGGCACTTCATCAACGAGGGCGTCGCCATGGTCGGCGAGGGCGTCGAGCCCGCGTCGGTGGAGCAGGCCGCCGGGCAGGCCGGTTACCCGGCCAAGGTGCTCTCCCTGATGGACGAGCTGACCCTCACGCTGCCCCGCAAGATCCGCGAGGAGACGAAGGCCGCGATCGTCGAGGCCGGAGGCACCTGGGAGGAGCACCCCGCCGAGAGCGTCATCGACCGCATGGTCGACGAGTTCGGGCGGCCGGGCCGCAGCGGGGGAGCGGGCTTCTACGAGTACGGCGAGGACGGCAAGCGCGCCGGTCTCTGGCCGGGCCTGCGTGAGCACTTCACGAAGCCGGGCACGGAGATCCCGTTCGAGGACATGAAGGAGCGGATGCTCTTCTCGGAGGCGCTCGACACCGTGCGCCTGATCGAGGAGGGCGTCCTCACGTCCGTCGCCGACGCCAACATCGGCTCCATCTTCGGCATCGGCTTCCCCGGCTGGACCGGCGGCGTGCTCCAGTACATCAACGGCTACGAGGGCGGCCTGCCCGGATTCGTGGCCCGCTCGCGCGAGCTGGCCGAGGCGTACGGCGACCGGTTCCTGCCGCCCGCGCTGCTGGTTCAGAAGGCGGAGAAGGGCGAGACCTTCAAGGACTGACGCCCTTCGGGGTGGTGGCTACGGGAGGCGGTCCGTCGTGCGGAACGCCTCCCGCAGCTCCTCCTTCAGCGAGCGCTGGAAGGCCGTCAACAGCGCCTGTACCACCAGCGGTTGCATATGGGCCGACAGCGACTTCACGTCCTGCTCGGCCCTTTGCGACACCTCGGAGCGGAACAGCCGCGCCAGCTCCTGCGCCGCGCCCCGCGAATGCTCCACCAGCACCTCGCGCGAGGCCAGGATGGCGTCCAACGAGAGGGGTACGTCGAGGAGTTGGACGCCGAGCCGCAGCTGACCCGTGTCGCAGCGGTAGGTGTCGTCGCCCTCCCGCGTCAGCACGTCCATTGCCGCGAGCCGCGCCAGGTCCTCCTCGGCCAGCTCCCGGCCCGCCCGGTCGTCCAGCTCGCTCCGGGACAGCGTCTCGACCGTGTCGGGGGCCCAACTCGCCACCACCGCACGGTGGATGGCCAGATCGTGCGCGCTCAGATCGGCCGGCAGCTGCTCCAGATAGCGCTCGATCGCGGCCAGCGTCATGCCCTGGTGCTGCAACTCCTCGATCAGTGCGAGCCGCGCGACGTGGTCCGCCCCGTAGTGCCCGACCCGGCGCGGCCCGATCACCGGCGGCGGCAGCAGGCCCCGCGTGCTGTAGAAGCGGATCGTGCGCACCGTGACGCCCGCACGGGCCGCCAGTTCGTCGACGGTCAGCGTGGGGTCCTGCGCCGCCGTGTCGGTGTCCGTCGTCATCTCCGCCTCGCGTACTCGTACCGATCGGGTTCAACAGTATTGCTGAGACACCAGAACTGTGAAACCCCGAGGAGAGACCCGGACGCCTGATACGCCTCATCGGGTTCCCTGTCCAGAGGCGTGTCGCCATGTGAGAAGCGCCGCTATGTGACCTCGATCACCACATCCGTGGGGATCTTCGGGGAAGGTGCACCACGGTCCGCACGCCGTCAGGGGCGATGCGGGCCGATGTACGTTCCGGACCCCGGCGGCCCCCACGTCGCCGGGCACCACAGAGTGGACACCCTCTCGTGAGCAAGGACGCCGTCAACACGGCCATGGACGCATCGCGCACAGATGCGTCCCAGGTGCCCGCCGACGCGGGCGACGCCGGCTACAGCAAGGCCCTCAAGAGCCGCCACATCAACATGATCGCCATCGGTGGCGCGATCGGCACCGGACTCTTCCTCGGCGCCGGCGGGCGGCTGCACGACGCGGGCCCCGCCCTCGTCTTCGCCTATCTGATCTGCGGGATCTTCGCGTACTTCGTCGTGCGCGCCCTCGGTGAAATGGTCGTCTACCGGCCCTCATCCGGTTCCTTCGTGTCGTACGCGCGGGAGTTCCTCGGTGAGAAGGGCGCGTATGTCGCCGGCTGGATGTACTTCCTGAACTGGTCGATGACGGGTATCGCCGACATCACCGCCGTCGCGCTGTACACGCAGTACTGGAGCGCCTTCACGAGCATTCCGCAGTGGGTGCTCGCGCTGATCGCGCTCGCGGTGGTGCTGTCCGTGAACCTCGTCTCGGTGAAGTACTTCGGCGAGATGGAGTTCTGGTTCTCGATCATCAAGGTGGCCACCCTGGTGGCCTTCCTCTTCGTGGGCATCTTCCTGGTGGCCACGCAGCACCCGGTCGACGGCCACACACCGGGCCTGCACATGATCACGGACAACGGCGGCTGGATGCCCAGCGGCACCATGGCCGTGGTCCTTGTGATGCAGGGCGTCGTCTTCGCGTACGCCGCCCTCGAACTGGTCGGCGTCGCGGCGGGCGAGACCGCCGAGCCGCAGAAGGTCGTCCCGCGCGCGGTGAACTCGATCATGTGGCGCGTCGGCCTGTTCTACTGCGGCTCGGTGCTGCTGCTCGCGCTGCTGCTGCCGTCCACGACGTACACCTCGGGCGAGAGCCCGTTCGTGACGCTGTTCTCCAAGCTGGGCGTCGGCGGTGTCGGCGACATCGTGAACCTCGTCGTGCTGACCGCGGCGATGTCCTCGCTGAACTCGGGCCTCTACTCCACGGGCCGCATCCTGCGCTCCATGGCCATGTCGGGCTCCGCCCCGAAGTTCACCGCGAAGATGAACAAGAGCCAGGTCCCCTTCGGCGGCATCCTGCTCACAGCGGGCGTCGGCGTGCTCGGCGTCGGCCTGAACTACCTGCTGCCCGCCGACGCGTTCGAGATCGTCATCGAGATCTCCTCGATCGGCATCATCGGCACCTGGGTCATGATCATGGTCGCGCACCTGGCGTTCGTCCGCCGGGCCAAGCAGGGCCTGGTCGAGCGCCCGAAGTTCCGGCTGCCGTTCTCCCCGGTCACGGAGATCGTCACGATCGTCTTCCTGCTGTCCGTGCTCGTCCTCATGTGGAACGACACGGAGACCGGCCGCAAGACGCTGATGCTCATCCCGATCGTCGCGGTGCTGCTCTTCATCGGCTGGTTCCGCGTGCGGCGCAACGTCGACCGCATCGCCACGGAAGAGCTGACGAAGGTGGCCGACGGCGACTGAGCCGCGCCTTCCGACCCCTTCCGGCCACGGGGCCCCGACGCAAACGCTGCGTTGGGGCCCCGTGCCGTGCGGGTAGGACCCAGGCATGGCACTGGTTCCGTGGGACGTGCATGTCAGGATCGGGCAGTTGGCCGCACTCGCCGGGGCCGTGGCGACGGCGTTGTTCTCCTCGGCCCGCCGGCGCCGCCCCAGCACCGCGCCACCCCCGCCGAAGCCGCCGCCCGCACCGTGCCCCCTCCCGGCCCACGTGGTCCCGTGCCGCCCCGCACCGACCACGGCCGCCACCACGGAGCTGTGCACCCGCGTCTCCGAACTGGCCTCCGACCTGGCCAAGCGCTGCGCCGACGACGATCTCCGGCAGACCGGCCGGGACGCGCATACTTGATCGCGGGAACGCACAACGATCAGCGGCCCCGGTGAGCAGCGGCCACAGGGAGTACCAGCGTCAAGGAGCACCAGCCGGTATGAAGCAGCACGCCCAGGACCAGGACCCGCCACCACCCCCGCCCGGCGGCATCCTCTGGGAGACGGCGGGCGACATCCGCGCCCTGCTCGCGCTGCCCGCCGCGTTCGTGCTCCAGGTCGCGCACCCCGCCGTCGGCGCGGGCGTCGACGACCACTCGGTGTTCCGCACCGACCCCTGGGGCCGCGGTGAACGCTCGCTGACCTCGGTGATGCTCTGGGTCTACGGAGGCGAGGCCGCGGCCGACGAGGGCCGCAGACTGCGCCGCCTCCACCGCACGATCCAGGGCACCGACCCGCACGGCCGCCGCTACCACGCCCTCACCCCGACGTACTACGCGTGGGTGCATGCCACGGGCTACCCCGTCTCCCGCTACGCGCGCCGCTACTTCGCCGCGCCGTTCACGCCAGAAGAGGACGAGCGGTTCTACGCGGAGTGGCTGATGGTCGGCCGCATCCTCGGCATCCACGACCGGGACATGCCGCAGACGCCCGAGGAGTTCTGGCCGTACTACCGCAAGATGCTGGCGGAGGAGATCGAGCGGAACCCGGTGGTCGACGAACTGACCTCCCGCACCCGCCCCCTCCCGCCCCCACCGGGTCACCACCCGATCCTCAAGCTCCTGTGGCCCCTGATTCGCCCTGCCCTGACGCGCACGATGAGCTTCCTGTCGATCGGCCTTCTCCCACCCGAGGCGAGACAAGCCATCGGCCTCCCCTGGACCCCCCGCCAGGAACGCCGCCTGCGCCGCTTCGCGGTCCTGGTGAGACGGGCGGCCCCGCGGCTCCCGGAGCGCTTTCGGTTCCTGCCGATGGCGCGGCGGGCGAGAGCATCCAGAGCAAGCTCATCGCGCATTTCAAGCCCCTCCGGCGATTGAGGAGCGGGGTCCGGGGCAGAGCCCCGAGACCGCACCCCCGCCGCGGCGATTCAACGCTCCCCGTGCACCCCATTCGTCGCAGCGATCCGCTTCCACGACTTCGGCTGGACCACACCGCCCGAAGCCCGCGCAGCAGTCGGCTTCGACGGCTGGTACAACCACGTGTCGAACAGCCCGCCCAGCCGCTCCCCGGACACCTTCTCCGCGTACGCCTGGAAGTCGGAGACAGTCGCGTTGCCGTACGCGTGCTGCTGCGGCCACCCCTTCAGGATCGCGAAGAAGTCCTTCTCGCCGACCTTGTTGCGCAGCGCCTGGATCGCCAGCGCGCCCCGGTCGTAGACGGCCGCGTCGAACTGGTTCTCCGGACCGGGGTCGCCCGGCTTGACCGTCCAGAACGCGTCGTCCGCCGGATGCTGCGCGTACGTGTAGTCGGCGAGCTCCTGCGCCGTGCCCTCGCCCTCCTTCTCCGACCACAGCCACTGCGCGTACCGGGCGAAGCCCTCGTTGATCCAGATGTCCTTCCAGCCGCGCACGGAGACGCTGTCGCCGTACCACTGGTGCGCCAGCTCATGGACGACGACCGACACGTTGGACCCGTTGGCGAACTGCTTCGGCGAGTAGAACGGCCGGGTCTGGGTCTCCAGCGCGAAGCTGGACGGCACGTTCGGCACGTATCCGCCGAGCGCCTCGAACGGGTACTTCCCGTAGACCGACTCCAGCCACTCGGCGACCTCGGTGGTCCGCTCCACGCTCGCCTTCGCCGCGCCCTCGTTCGCGCCGAGGTCCTTGCTGTAGGCGTTGATGACGGGCAGGCCGTCCGCGGTCTTGTCGGTGGTGATGTCGAACTTGCCGACCGCCAAGGTCGACAGGTACGTGGCCTGCGGATGCGCGGAGCGCCAGTTGAAGCGGGTCCAGCCGAGCTTCGAACTCTGCGACTGCAAGGTCCCGTTGGAGATCGCCTGCGTCCCGTCCGGGACCGCCACCGACACGTCGTACGTGGCCTTGTCGAGCGGGTGGTCGTTGGAGGGGAACCACCAGGCGGCCGCCTCCGGCTCGTTGGCCGCGATCCCGCCGTCCGGGGTGCGCTGCCAGGACGTGAAGCCCCACAGCTTCACGTCGGACGGCTTGCCCGCGTACTTCACGACGACCGTGAACGGGGTGCCCTTCGGCAGCCCGGCCGCCGGAGTCACCTGAAGCTCCTGCTCGCCCGACTTCGCGAACGTCGCCTTCTTGCCGTTCACCCTGACCTCGCTCGCGGTGAGCCCGAAGTCGAGGTCGAACCGGGAGAGGTCCTGCGTCGAGGAGGCGAGGATCGTCGCCGTACCCTCCAGGAGGTCCGTCTTCGGCTGGTACTTGAGGCGCAGGTCGTAATGGGAGACGTCGTAGCCGCCGTTCCCGTACGTCGGGTAATAGGGATCGCCGATGCCCGACGCCCCCGGTTGGAAGTCTGCGGCCGATGCCGGGATCGCCAGCAGCAGAGAGGCCGCGAGTGCGCCGGGGGCGATGAGTCTGCGGTACACGGAAACTCCAAGTCGTAGGGGACGCCGAGCCGTTGCCGACCGCGAACGGATCACATCCGTGGCCGACACAGCGACCCTATTCAGCACCTCGCGTCCCGGCCATGTCCATGGCCCCACCAGCCACACGATCGCCATCTGGCCGACATGTGTCTCTCGACCGGCAGGGGCGCTGGGGGAGGATTTCGAGATGGCCAACTTCTTCATGACCGGCGCCGCGATGTTGGCCCGTCAGGCGGACGAGATCCTGGACGCGCGCAAGCGCGAGGCACGTCGCCGAGCCGGTGCGCAGGGGCGCCGCAGCGCCGAGGCGGCCAGGAGGATCAGCGACAACAGCACTCTGGACGAGCTCCGTCGCAAGCTCACGCTCGGCATGATCAGCCGCACGGAATTCGACGAGGCCGTCGCCGCGAAGGCGCGCAACGACTGAAGAGCCCCGCCGCGACGGGGGAGACACGGCGGGGCCTACGACACCGTGTGCCCGCTCTCCGGCCCTGTATGCGACGACTGTGCCAGTCCATTCCGCACCATGCCCCGGCTCGGGCCCCTCCTCCGTACGTGCGGCCCTCTGTCGTACGGGAGTTGACCGGTGTTACGTTCCGCGCCATGCCGATACCTGCCAGACGCAGCCATCGCCGCCCGCACCGCTGGAGACTTCTCGCGGTCGCGACCGTCACCGCACTGCTGTCCGCCCTCGTCGCATCGGGCGCCACCGCGTCGGCCGCCCCCGCCAGGCCGGCCGAGTCCAAGCCCGTCTACTCCTACGCCGACGCCGTCCGCGAATCCGTCTGGGTCGACACCCGGATCGACGGGGACGACGACGGCAAGAGCGACCGGGTCGCCGTCGACATCGTCCGCCCCCGCGAACCCGCCGCGCAGGGCCGCAAGATCCCCGTGATCATGGACGCCAGCCCGTACTACTCCTGCTGCGGGCGCGGCAACGAGAGCCAGAAGAAGACATACGACGCAGACGGCAACGTCGTACAGATGCCGCTCTTCTACGACAACTACTTCGTGCCCCGCGGTTACGCGTTCGTCGGCGTCGACCTCGCCGGCACTAACCGCTCCGACGGCTGCGTCGATGTCGGCGGCCGTTCCGACATCCAGTCCGCCAAGGCCGTCGTCGACTGGCTGAACGGCCGCGCCAAGGGCTACACCACCCGCGCCGGATCCGAACGCGCGAAAGCCGGCTGGACCAACGGCCGCACCGGCATGATCGGCAAGAGCTACGACGGCACCGTCGCCAACGGCGTCGCCGCGACCGGTGTCGAGGGCCTGGAGACCATCGTGCCGATCGGCGGGATCTCCTCCTGGTACGACTACTACTTCCAGCAGGGCGCCCCGCTCTACGACTCGGGCCCCGAGTGGCTGTCCGACTACGTCGAGAGCCCGGCCGCGCGCGAACGCTGCGCCGCCGTACAGAAGCGACTTGTCGACGAAGCGCCCAGGACCGGCGACTGGACCGGCCTGTGGCAGGAGCGCGACTACGTCAAGGACGCCGACAAGGTGCGCGCCAGCGTCTTCGTCGTGCACGGCATGCAGGACCTGAACGTCCGCGCCAAGCACTTCGGCCAGTGGTGGGACGCCCTCGCGAAGAACGGCGTCGACCGCAAGATCTGGCTGGCCCAGACCGGACACGTCGACCCCTTCGACTTCCGCCGCGGCGCCTGGGTCGACACCCTGCACCGCTGGTTCGACCACGAACTCCTCGGCTACGACAACGGGATCGACCGCGAGCCGATGGCCGACATCGAGCGCGCCCCCGACCGCTGGACCACCGACAAGGTGTGGCCGCCGCGCACCACCGCGACCACCGCGCTGCGCCCCGCCAAGGGCGACAAGGCGGGCGTCGGCGCGCTGGGTCTCAAGACCGGCTCCGGCAGCGAGACCTTCACCGACGATCCGGCGCTCGGTGAACTCGACTGGGCCGACCGCATCCAGCAGTCGACGCCCGAGAAGGCCGGGTTCCTCAGCCGCCCGCTGACCAAGGACCTCCGCCTGTCCGGCTCCTCGGCGGTGACGGTCACCGCGACCCCGTCGACGTCCACCGCACACCTGAGCGCCGTCCTCGTCGACCTCGGACCCGCCACGATCCGTGACTACGGCGGCGCGGGCGAGGGCATCACCACCGGCACCGACCGCAGCTGCTGGGGGCCGAGCACCACCGGCGACAGCTCCTGCTACCTGACCACCAGGACGGCGCCCACCTACGTCAACTCGACGGTCTTCAGCCGCGGATGGGCCGACCTGGGCACCTCCACGAACCCGGAGCACGGCAGCGCACTCACGCCGGGCAAGCCCTATACGCTCACGATCCGGCTCGCCGCCAGCGACCACGTGATCCCCAAGGGGCACCGGCTCGCCGTGATCGTGGCCGGCACCGACAAGGACCTCATCGACCCTCCGTCCACCAGGCCGACCCTCTCCCTCGACCTGGCCCGCACCGCGGCCCGCGTTCCCGTCGTCGGCGGCGCCGCCGCCTTCACGGCCGCCACCACCGGCTCCACCACCGCCACCCCCCAATCGACCGCGGCCGACGGCGTACGCCCGTACCGTCTCGACCGCCCAGTACCGGGAGGCAGCACCCGATGAGAGCACGTCCCCGCGCCCTCGCCCTGGCCACCGCCGGCGCCGCGCTCGCCGCACCGCTCGTGCTGACGGCCCCCGCCGCCGGCGCGAGCGGCGCCACCGCCCCGCCGCGCACCGGCTTCGAGGAGACCGACGGCGCCCGCTGGACCACCCAGCCGGAGGAGAAGCAGCTCCTCGCCACCGTCGACAAGGCGTCCGACCGGGTCTCCGTCTCCCGCATCGGCGAGACGAAACAGGGCCGCCCGCTGAACCTCGTCCGCATCGGCGAGCACCGCACCGCCAACACCGTGCTGCTGATCTGCTCCCAGCACGGCAATGAACCCTCGGGCCGCGAGGCCTGCCTGACGAAGATCCGCGATCTCGCGTACGCCAAGGACAGGGCGACGCAGCGCTTCCTGGCCCGCACGACGCTCCTGGTCGTGCCCACCGCCAACCCCGACGGCAACGCCGCCGACACCCGCGGCAACTCCGACGGCATCGACATCAACCGCGACCACATCGCCCTCAAGACCGCCGAGGCGCGGGCGATGGCCGCCGTCATCCGCGACCGGCAGCCCGACGTCATCTACGACCTGCACGAGTACGGGGCCACCCCCAAGTACTACGACAAGGACCTCTTCGACCTCTGGCCGCGCAACCTCAACACCGACGGGGCCGTGCACGACCAGGCCGAATCGCTCTCCCTCGACCACGTGCGGCCCGCCGCGGGCGACGCCGGGTACTCCACGGGCACGTACGGCATCTGGACCGACCCGGAGACCGGCGAGCCGATCAAGCAGACCGCGGGGGACGGGCAGGAGAGGATTCTGCGCAACGTCTCCGGCGTCAAGAATTCCGTCGGGCTGCTCATCGAGAGCCGCGTCGACCCCGGCACCCCCGCGGAGGAGGCCGACCCGGCGCTCGTCAACCAGCGGCGCCGCGACTCCCAACTGGCGGCGCTCGGCGGTCTGTTCCGGTACACCTCCGAGAATCTCGGCGCCATCGAGGCCGCCACGGACGCCGCCCGCGCCAAGGGCTTCAAGGACCGCGGGCCGATCTATGTGGGTGGCGCGGACAACGATCCCGCCGAGGCCGCCGAGGTCATCAAGGACCCGCCGTGCGGATACCGGCTGAACGAGACCCAATACGGCGAGTACAAGGACGAGTTGGCGCTGCACGGGATCACCGTGCAGAAATCCGGCAAGGGCGCCTATGTGCCGCTACGGCAGTCCGAACGCGCCCTGGTCGCCCTGCTCCTGGACGCCCGCGCGACCTACCACTTGACGGAAGGAAGGCCCGACACAGGCTGCTGATCGGGTTACGGGAGTGTCGTGTGTGGTAGGTCGTAGTGGGTGACAAGCCCTCAGAAACCAATCAGCGATGCTCCCACCCCCGAGGAGGGAGCGACCGGCGAGCGGAGCCCCGCCACGGACCGGATCGTGTTCGGCGTCACCGCCGTACTCACTCTGGCCTTCGTGGTCTGGGGCGCCGTCGCCACAGACAATCTCGAGAGCGTCTCCAATTCGCTCCTCGGCGGCCTGATGCACAACGGCGGCTGGGCGTTCGTCCTCGCCGCGACCGGCTTCGTGGTCTTCGCGCTCTGGCTCGCCATGAGCCGCTACGGGAAGATCCCCCTCGGCAAGGAGGGTGAGGAGCCGGAGTTCCGCACGATCTCCTGGATCGCGATGATGTTCAGCGCGGGCATGGGCATCGGCCTCATGTTCTACGGAGTGAGCGAGCCCCTCGCGCACTTCACGACGCCGCCGCCGGGCACCGACCCCGCCGACGCCGCGCAGGCCACCGAGACCGCCATGGCCACCACGCTGTTCCACTGGACGCTGCACCCGTGGGCGATCTACGCGGTCGTCGGCCTCGCCATCGCCTACAGCACGTTCCGGCGCCGCAGGCGCCAGACCATCTCGTCCGTCTTCGTGCCCCTGATCGGCGAGAAGCACGCGCACGGCGCCTGGGGCCGGGTCATCGACATCCTCGCGATCTTCGCGACGCTGTTCGGCTCCGCCGCCTCCCTCGGACTCGGGGCCCTGCAGATCGGGGCCGGGTTCAAGGCGGCCGACTGGATGGACGACGTCAGCACCGGGCTGCTCGTCTCGATCATCGCGGTGCTGACCGTCGCGTTCGTCTTCTCCGCCGTCTCCGGCGTGGAGAAGGGCGTCCAGTGGCTGTCGAACATCAACATGGTGCTCGCGCTGCTCCTGGTGCTCTTCGTGTTCATCGCGGGCCCGACGGTGATGAACCTGGACCTCCTGCCGACCTCGCTCGGCGCGTACCTCGACAACTTCCCGCAGCTCATCGGGCGCACCGAGGCGTCGAGCGGCAAGGGCGTCGCGGACTGGCTGAGCAGTTGGACGGTCTTCTACTGGGCCTGGTGGATCTCCTGGTCGCCGTTCGTCGGCATGTTCATCGCGCGCATCAGCAAGGGGCGCACGATCCGTCAGTTCGTCGGCGGCGTCATCCTCGTGCCCTCGACCGTCAGCCTGATCTGGTTCGCGGTCTTCGGCGGTTCGGCGATCAGCCTCAAGCAGGACGGCGCCCTCAAGGGTGCCGACACCCCGGAGACCCAGCTCTTCGGTGTGCTGCAGGAATACCCGATCGCCTCCGTGACGAGCCTGCTCGTGATGATCCTCGTCGGCATCTTCTTCGTGTCAGGAGCGGACGCCGCCTCGATCGTCATGGGCACCCTCTCGCAGAAGGGCGCGCTCGAACCGGGCAAGTTCGTCGTCGTCTTCTGGGGCGTCGTGACCGGTGCGGTCGGCGCGATCATGCTGATGATCGGCAACGGTTCCGGGGACGCGCTCACCGGTCTGCAGAACCTGACGATCCTCGTGGCGGCACCGTTCGTCATCGTCATGATCGGCATGTGCTGGGCGCTCCTGCGCGATCTGCGCGCCGACCCGCTCATGGTCCGTGGCGAGATGGGCATCGAGGTCGTCGAGCAGGCGGTCGTCGCCGGACACGAGCAGTACGGCGGCGAGTTCGAGATCCGCATCGGCCCGGGCAGCAGCCTGGAGACCGAGGGAGACCCGATCGGCAAGCATCACGAGGACTGAGTCCGGCGTACGTACGGGATGGGGGCGTGGTCCGACAGGGGCCACGCCCCCACCCGTGTCCGCTCACCCCGCCTCGACCAGCCCGGCCGCCTCCTCCGCGCAGCCCCACGCCACGGTCACCCCCGCGCCGCCGTGCCCGTAGTTGTGCACCAGCACCCGGCCGGAGTCCCCGACCTCCCGCTCGATCCGCACCGCGGGGCGCGCCGGACGCAGGCCCACCCGGTGGTCGATGATCCGCGCGCCCGCGATCTCCGGGCGCACCTCGGCGCAGCGCCGCACGATGTCCTCTGCGGTCGCCGGGTCCGGTTCGAGGGACCAGGCGTCGTCCTGCGCGGTGCCGCCGAGCAGCAGCCGGCCCGGCTGCGGCAGGAAGTACGTCGTGGCGGCGGACGAGGGCTCGACGGTGGTGAACCACGTGTCGACGCCGGGGTTCTCCACGATCACCAGCTGACCGCGCACCGGGCGCACGGAGTCGTCCGGTACGAGTTCGCGCGCCGCGAGTCCCGTGCAGTTCACGACGGTCGGCGCGGCGTCCAGAGCTTCGTCGAAGGAGGTCACGGCACGCGCCTCCACCGTGATGCCGGCCGCGTCCAACTCGCCGCGCAGCCACCCCAGATGAGCCGGCATGTCGATCAGCGGGAGGCGCGCCGCAAGGCCCTGCGGGGTGTCGCGCAGGCCCGCCACCTCACCGGCCCACGCGCCGAGCCCGTCGAGCCGCGAGTCGCCGTGCACGCCGTCGACCATGCGCACCCCGGTCTCCTCCGGGCGCGCCGCCCACTCCTCGTACCGCCTCAGCGAGCGCAGCGACCACCTGCCCACCTTCTCGACCGGATCGATCCGGTACGGCCACCACAGGCCGCCCGCGACCGCCGACGTCGTCCGCTCGGCGACGTCCCGCGACCACACGCGCACCGGGCGCCCGCGCCGCGCGAGTTCCAGGGCGGTCGTCATGCCGATGACACCGCCGCCGACCACGATCACTTCACTGCCGCTGTCACTGATCATCCCTGGACGCTAACGGAATGCGGCATGCCGGGCTCACGGAGGGTGCGGGGTGGGAATACTCGCATCATGTCTGCCGACGACTACGCGACCTTCGGCCTGGCACCGGCCACGCGCGCCGGTGCGGTACTCGCGGACGGTGACTTCCAGGTCCACCGGGACTTCGTGGACTTCATCGTCGACGGCCGCCCGCTGCTCTTCCAGCTCTCCGACCTGGACGCCGTCTCACCGCTCGCCGCCGACATCCCGCCCGCGATCTTCGCGCACCACGTGCGGCGCCTGCTCCTGGAGGCGGAGCCGCCGCTTCCCGACGGCCGCTGTGTGATCTACGGGTGCCCGGAGTGCGAGGGCATCGAGTGCGGGGCGGTGACGGCGTTCATCGAGCGGGTGGGGGAGGGTGCCTATGTCTGGCGGGACTTCGCCTGGCAGACCGACGACCGGGTCGACCTGGAGCGAGACGGCTACCACGGCATCGGCCCGTTCCGCTTCCGCGCCGCCGAGTACCGGGAAGTGCTCGGCCACCTGCTGGACGGGGAGGGGCCGCAGGTGCCGCCGCGCCGCAAGGTGCTCCTGATCGGCGCCCGCGTCGCTCTCCTCGCCCGGCTCGCGGCGGCGCTGCGCACCATCGGCGTCGGCGCGGACATCACGCACGACGCGACCGGGGTGCCGCCCGAGGAGTTGCGTACGTATGCGGTGGTGGCCTTCGGCCGTGCGGTGGAGGAGGCGGAACGGGACGCGGTGCGGCGGGAGTTCGTGCGGGCCGGCGCCGACGTCGAGTACGTGGACGGTTTCGCGCCGATCATCCCGCTCCTCGTCGCCCAGATCGAGAGCGCCCTGGACCCCAGCCCACCGGACCGGCGCCGGCTGACCCGGCTGGTCGCGGCGGACGGCGAGGCGGGCGTGGAGGTCACTTCCACGTGCCACGTCCGCATCACGTCGTACCGCCTCGACCGCCTCTACCGCGCCCACACCCACGAGGTCTTCGACGACCTCCTGGAAGCTGGCCGCCACCGCATCCCCCTACCCCCCAAGACCATGAAGGGCCCATCCTTCCTGGTAGCCCGCACAACAGGCAGCGTTTTGACCACCCGCATGGAACGTTGACCGTCCGGTGCCGCCGTCGCCTTGGGCAATCTGCCGCCTTGGGCGGCAGGGTGGGCAAGGCGGCACCCCGGTGCCGCGCAACGGATCGACGGGCGCCGACCACGGCACGGTGCGGGGACCCCGGCTAGGATCAACGGCCTGATGACTGCAACGCTCGTAGCCAAGAACCTCGCCGCGGGTCACGGCGACCGCACCCTCTTCACCGGTCTCGACCTCGTCGTCGCCCCCGGCGACGTCATCGGACTCGTCGGAGCCAACGGAGCCGGAAAGTCCACGCTCCTGCGCCTCCTCGCGGGCCTCACCACCCCCGAGGACGGAGAGGCACGGCTCTCCCCGCCGACCGCCACCGTCGGCCATCTCCCGCAGGAGCCGGACCGCCGCCCCGGCGAGACGATCCGCGAGTTCCTGGCCCGCCGCACCGGCGTCACCGAGGCCCAGCGCGCCATGGACGAGGCCACCCAGGGCCTGGTGGACGGGGCGCCCGGCGCCGACGACGCGTACTCCACGACCCTGGAGCGCTGGCTGAACCTGGGCGGCGCCGACCTGGACGAGCGCGCGGAGGACGTCGCGGATCAACTCGGCCTGACCGTCGGCCTCGACCAGGCGATGACGTCCCTGTCGGGCGGCCAGGCGGCCCGCGCGGGCCTGGCCTCCCTCCTCCTGTCCCGCTACGACGTGTTCCTCCTCGACGAGCCGACCAACGACCTCGACCTGGACGGCCTGGAGCGCCTGGAGACCTTCGTACGGGGCCTGCGCGCCGGCACCGTCGTCGTCAGCCACGACCGCGAGTTCCTCACCCGCACCGTCACCAAGGTCCTCGAACTCGACCTCGCCCAGCAGCAGATCAACCTCTACGGCGGCGGCTACGCCGCCTACCTGGAGGAACGCGAGGTCGCGCGCCGCCACGCGCGCGAGGAGTACGAGGAGTACGCCGACAAGAAGTCGGCCCTGGAGGGCCGCGCCCAGACGCAGCGCACCTGGATGGACAAGGGCGTCAAGAACGCGCGGCGCAAGGCCACCGACAACGACAAGATCGGCCGCAAGTTCCGCAGCGAGGCGAGCGAGAAGCAGGCCGCGAAGGCCCGGCAGACGCAGAAGATGATCGAGCGCCTCGACGTGGTGGACGAGCCCCGCAAGGAGTGGGAGCTGCGCATGGAGATCGCGTCGGCGCCCCGGTCCGGCGCGGTCGTGGCCGCCCTGCGCGACGCCCGACTCCAGCGCGGGGAATTCTACTTCGGCCCGGCCACGGTGCAGATCGACTGGGCGGACCGGGTGGCGATCACCGGGGCGAACGGCTCGGGAAAGTCGACCCTGCTCGCCGCGCTGCTCGGCCGCATCCCCCTGGACTCCGGCCACGCGACGCTCGGCTCGGGCGTGGTGGTCGGCGAGGTCGACCAGGCCCGCGCCCTGTTCCACGGACCGGAAGCGCTCCTGGAGGCGTTCGGGGCGGCCGTCCCCGCCATGGAACCCGCCGACGTCCGCACGCTGCTCGCCAAGTTCGGCCTGAAGGCGGACCACGTGCTGCGCCCGGCGGCGACGCTCTCACCGGGCGAGCGCACCCGCGCCGCCCTCGCCCTCCTCCAGGGCAGAGGCGTCAACCTGCTGGTCCTCGACGAGCCGACCAACCACCTCGACCTCCCGGCGATCGAGCAGCTGGAGTCGGCGCTGGCGAGCTACGAAGGCACGCTCCTCCTGGTCACGCACGACCGCAGGATGCTGGACGCGGTGCACACGACGCGCCGCCTCGAGGTGGCCGACGGCAAGGTGACCGAGGTCTGAAACGCGGTGAAACGGCTGCGGGGAACCGGGCGCCCGCTCACGGCAGGCGCTCGGTTCCCCGCTGACATCGGCCTTTAGGCCAGGCCCGCCTTGCGCAGCGCGTCGGCCATCGCGGAGTTGGCCGGCGCGGGAGCGGGCCGGCCCTTGCCGCCGCCCTTTCCGCCACCGGAACCACCACGGGCGCCGCTGCCCTGCCGGGACTGCCTGGGCGGCTTGCGGTCGCCGCCACGGTCCCCGCCGCGCTCGCCGCGATCCCCACGGGCGCCGCGCTCACCACGCCCGCCGTTCCCGCCGGAGGCCTTCTCGTCGTCGAGCCGCAGCGTCAGCGAGATCCGCTTGCGCGGCACGTCGACGTCGAGGACCTTCACCTTGACGATGTCGCCGGGCTTGACCACGTCCCGCGGGTCCTTGACGAACGTACGGGACAACGCCGACACGTGCGCGAGCCCGTCCTGGTGCACGCCGATGTCGATGAACGCCCCGAAGGCGGCCACGTTGGTGACGACGCCCTCCAGGATCATCCCCGGCTCCAGGTCGGAGATCTTCTCGACGCCCTCCTTGAACGAGGCCGTCTTGAAGGCCGGCCGCGGGTCGCGCCCCGGCTTCTCCAGCTCCTTCAGGATGTCGGTGACTGTCGGCAGACCGAACGTGTCGTCCACGTAGTCGGCCGGCTTCAGCGAGCGCAGCGCCCCCGCGTCACCGACGAGCGAGGCGACCTCGCCGCCCGTCGACTTCGCCATCCGGCGCACCACCGGGTACGCCTCCGGGTGCACCGACGACGCGTCCAGCGGGTCGTCGCCGCCGCGGATCCGCAGGAAGCCCGCGCACTGCTCGTACGCCTTCGGGCCGAGCCGCGCCACGTCCTTGAGGCCCTTGCGGTTGGTGAACGGGCCGTTCGAGTCGCGGTGCGTCACGATGTTCTCCGCGAGGCCCGCGCCGATGCCGGACACGCGCGCGAGGAGCGGCGCGGAGGCCGTGTTCACGTCCACGCCGACGCCGTTCACACAGTCCTCGACGACCGCGTCCAGGGAGCGCGAGAGCTTCACCTCGGACAGGTCGTGCTGGTACTGGCCGACACCGATCGACTTCGGGTCGATCTTCACCAGCTCGGCGAGCGGGTCCTGGAGGCGGCGCGCGATGGAGACGGCGCCGCGCAGCGACACGTCCATGTCGGGCAGCTCCTGCGAGGCGAAGGCCGACGCCGAGTACACGGAGGCACCCGCCTCGCTCACCATCACCTTGGTGAGCTTCAACTCCGGGTGCTTGGAGATGAGTTCACCGGCGAGCTTGTCGGTCTCGCGGGACGCCGTGCCGTTGCCGATCGCGACCAGGTCGACCGCGTGCTCCTTGGAGAGCTTCGCCAGCTTGGCGATCGCCTCGTCCCAGCGGTTGGCCGGGACGTGCGGGTGGATGACGTCGGTGGCGACGACCTTGCCGGTGGCGTCCACGACGGCGACCTTCACGCCCGTACGGAAGCCGGGGTCGAGCCCCAGCGTCGCGCGCGTGCCGGCCGGGGCGGCGAGCAGCAGGTCCCGCAGGTTCGCCGCGAAGACCTTGACCGCCTCGTCCTCGGCGGCCGTGCGCAGCCGGGTGCGCAGGTCGAGGCCGAGGTGCACCAGGATGCGCGTACGCCAGGCCCAACGGACCGTGTCCTGAAGCCACTTGTCGCCCGGACGGCCCTGGTTGGCGACCCCGAACCGGTCGGCGATGATCGGCTCGTACGAGGAGGGGGCCGAGGCGTCGGCCTCGGCGGCCGGCTCCTCAGGCTCCAGGACGAGCTCCAGCACGTCCTCCTTCTCGCCGCGCAGCATCGCGAGGACACGGTGCGAGGGCAGGTCGGTGAAGGGCTCCGCGAAGTCGAAGTAGTCGGCGAACTTGGCGCCCGCCTCCTCCTTGCCGGACTTGACCTTCGCCGCGAGCCGGCCGCGCCCCCACATGCGCTCGCGCAGCTCGCCGATGAGGTCGGCGTCCTCGGAGAAGCGCTCCGTGAGGATCGCGCGGGCCCCGTCGAGCGCGGCCTGCGCGTCGGCGACGCCCTTCTCGGCGTCCACGAACGCGGCGGCGGCAGCCTGCGGCTCCACCGACGGGTCGCCGAGCAGCCCCTCCGCCAGCGGCTCGAGCCCCGCCTCGCGCGCGATCTGCGCCTTGGTGCGCCGCTTCGGCTTGAAGGGCAGGTAGATGTCCTCCAGGCGCGCCTTGGTGTCGGCGGCGCGGATCTGCGCCTCCAGCTCCCCGGTCAGCTTGCCCTGCTCGCGCACCGAGTCGAGGACGGCGGTGCGCCGCTCCTCCAGCTCGCGCAGGTACCGCAGCCGCTCCTCCAGGGTGCGCAGCTGGGCATCGTCGAGGGACTCCGTCGCCTCCTTGCGGTAGCGGGCGATGAAGGGCACGGTCGAGCCGCCGTCGAGCAGCTCGACCGCGGCCTTCACCTGCCGCTCCCGTACGCCTAGTTCCTCGGCAATCCTGCTCTCGATGGATCCGAGCCCGGATCCAGCAGTGGTGCCAACTGTGGGTGTCGCCACGATCCCGTACCGCCTATGTCGACTGAGGTTGCGCCGCAATTGTGGCAGGTGGCACCGACACTCGGGGATCAGGGAGGTCAGGCACGGTGCGCGCGGCCGGACCGCGAGGCGCCGCCGAACAGCCGGGCGAGCACCCGGAACGGCAAGGTCACGACGGTGGCGATGGCGCCGCCGATCTGGCGCAGAATGTCGGCGATGGCGCGGAACATAGGCTTTCTCCTCTCGTGTGTCCCGGCCGCGATGAGGGCGGCCGGGACACACGAGTACCGCGCGTCGCGCTTCTCAGACCTCAGGCGGCCTTGCCGATCAGATCCGCGGGGAAGGCGCCGTTGCCGAGCGCCGCACCGACGAACTTCGTCGCCAGCTCGGTCAGCCGGGCGACGCCCGGCTCGCCGAGGTGCTCGTAGGGGGCGCGGTCGAGCCGGTCGGTGCGGTGCTCGATCTCGGCGCGCAGCGTCGCGCCCGCCTCGGTGAGCGTCAACTCCTCGTCGGCGGTGAGCAGTCCACGCGCGCGAAGCCGCTCGGCGGCCGCGTCGTACTCGGCCCGGTCCCAGCCGCGCGTGGCCAGCAGCCACTTCGGGGCCATGCCCTTGCCGGTGGCGACGTGGCTCACGAGGGCCTCCACCGGGTCGAGTTCGGCGCCGAGGAGCGCCGCGATGTGTCCGTCGCCGCGGTGCTCGCGCAGCAGCGTCGCGGCGTGCCAGTACGCCATGTGCGGCGCCTCGGGGACGTCGAGGTCGGCGTGGGCGGCGTACAGGGGGCGGGCGTGGCGCGTGCAGGCCTCGGTGGCGCGCAGGGCCAGCTCGGCGGCCTCGGCCATCTCGTCGGAGGCGAGCGCCTCCTCGCCGAGCAGGCGGCGCAGCGTGGAGTCGACGGCACGCGCGCGTGCGGCGAGCACGGTCTCCGGGGACGCGGCCTCCCACACGGCCGGCACGTGCCGGGCCACCAGCTCGTGCTTGAAGTTGTAGAACGTGGCGGTCACGGTCCCGGCCCCGACGGCTCCCATGGGCGCGGACCGCGCCGCGAGGTAGGCGGCACTGGCGTCCTTCACGCCGACGGCGGCCAGCTCCTTGCCCAGGTCGGGCGAGAAGTAGTGCGTCGAGTGGAACGGGTTGATCACGTTGTGACAGTGGCGGGCTGCGCGCAGGCGGGGGTCTGAAGTCATGCCCGTACGTTACCGACCAGTCGGTACGAGGGGCAGTGCCCGTACCCGGAGGGCGAGGTGACCAGGTTCCGCCGGCCGGCTGAGGCTCAGCCGCCCGCGGTCCACTCGAACCGCGGGGCGCGCCGCTCCAGGAACGCCGCGACGCCCTCCGCCGTGTCGCCGCCCGCGCGCGCCTGCTCGGCCCAGTGCGCGTCGCGGTCCGTGCGGCCCGCCACGAACTCCTTCGCCGCGGCCTGCGTCAGCTGGGAGCGGGCGGCGAGGGTGCGGGTGAACCCGGCGACCCGCTCGCCGAGATCGGCCTCGGGCAGCACCTCGTCGACGAGCCCGGTGCGCAGCGCCCGTCCGCTGTCGATCAATTCGGCCGAGAACAGCAGGTACTTGGCGGTCGCCGGGCCGACGAGCGCGGCGAGGCGGCGCGTGGAGGAGGCCGGGTAGACGATGCCGAGCTTGGCCGGGGTCACCCCGAAGCGCGCGCCGTCGGCGGCGAAGCGCAGATCGCAGGCCGCCGCCAACTGGCATCCGCCGCCCACGCAGTACCCGCGCACCACGGCGAGCGTCGGCTTGGGGAAGGCGGCGAGCGCGTCCTCCGCCGCGACCGCGAGGCCCTGTGCCGCGCCCTCGCCCAGAGTCGATATGTCGGCACCGGCGCAGAACGTGTCGCCGGCCCCCGTGAGCACCAGGACCCGTACCTCCGGATCGGCCGCGAGCCCCTCCAGGAGCGGGGGCAGGGACGCCCACATGGCATCGGTCATGGCGTTGCGCTTGGCCGGGTGGTCGATGACCACGGTGGCGACGCCGTCGGCGACGGCGTGGGTGAGCTGCGGCGAGGACAGGGAGGACATGGGGCGGATGCTAGCCGGGCTGCTGGCCGGATCGGTGTGTCGGGCGGTTCGTCGAACAAGCTGAAGAAGGTGTAAGTCGGGCGCAATGGGGGCGGGAATGATCGTTTGGATGGCCTGGTCGGCCAGCGTCGATCAAATTGCGTCGATACCCGCTGACTTCTGGTCAGTCCGGCGGCCGGGAGCACGTGATTCCCAACACTCGAAGCGTGGTGACAATCGAGCGCAAGGGCGGCGACCTGACAATGAGCGACCACGGGTGGGGATCCCGCCCATGTCCTCAGGGCAGCGGGGGAGCGCCCCCTGAACGTCCCGCGGACGGGCCGCTCCCGTACGAGGGGGTCTGGCGATTCACGACGCAGGCGGTCGACGCCTCGGTTCCGCAGGCCCGGCGCGCGGTGCGCGAACTCCTCACCCGGCAGGGCGTGCCCGCCCCGGACGACCTGGTGCACGGGCTGCTCGTGATCGTCTCCGAACTCGTCACGAACGCGGTGAAGCACGCCGCCGTCGTCTCGCCGATGCTCGCCGTGGAGGTCGCCGTCGGGCCCGAGTGGGTGCGCGTGTCCGTGGAGGACTCGCACCCCTACAAGCCCACGGCGCTCGAGGCCACCAGCGGCCAGACCGGCGGCCGCGGACTGCTGCTGGTGCGCGAGATCACCGCGGAGGCCGGCGGCGTCTGTGACGTCGCCAACACGGCGAGCGGGGGCAAGGTGATCTGGGCCGCCCTGCCCCTCAAGCCCGAGACCGCTACCAGCCCGCCGCCTGGCCCGTCAGCTCCTTGACCGCGGGGCGCGCGGCGTCGAGGACCGTCATGAACCACGCGGAGAACGGGTCCTCGGCGTGCCGCGCGGCCAGCTCGTCGGCCGTCACGAACGCGGTCGCCCCGACCTCCTCCGGGTCCGGCGCGAGCGTGGCCTGCACGAGGCCCACGAAGAGATGGTTGTACTCCTGCTCCACCAGGCCCGACTCCGGGTCCGGGTGGTTGTAGCGCACCGTGCCAGCCTCGGCCATCAGCGACGGCGAGACGCCCAGCTCCTCGAAGGTGCGCCGGGCGGCCGCCGCGAACGGCGCCTCGCCGGGGTACGGGTGGCCGCAGCAGGTGTTCGACCAGACGCCGGGGGAGTGGTACTTGCCGAGCGCCCGCTGCTGGAGCAGCAGCCGCCCCTTCTCGTCGAAGAGGAAGACCGAAAAGGCTCTGTGCAACTGGCCGGGCGGCTGGTGCGCCGCGAGCTTCTCCTCGGTGCCGATCGTCCTGCCGTCCTCGTCGACGAGCTCCAGCAAGATCGCTTCTCCGGTGCCGCTCGACGAGACGTTCGCCGTGGGGGCAGGTGTGATCGGCATACCCATCCTTCGTTTCGGTCCTCGAACCAAGTCTGCCGTACGGGACGGACAGCCCCCGCGCTGTCGGCGTCCCGCAAGTCCCGCCCGGCGCCGCGGCCGGGCGGGACAACCGTAGGCGCCGGTCAGACGCCGAATGCGGCCGGGTAAGTGATCGTGCCCCGCGGGAGCTGCCCGGAATCGTCCTGTTCATCCAGAACGAGCACCATCATCGCCTCGTCCGGCACGTCGAAACCGGGCCGGATGCCGTACCGCGAGGCGGGCACGAAACCGAACCTCGGGTAGTACTCCGGATGCCCGAGCACCAGCACGATGCGCTCCCCACGCGCGCGTGCCGCCTCCAGCACCGCGCGCACGACGGCCGAACCGGCCCCCGTGCGCTGGTAGCGCGGCAGCACCGCGCAGGGCGCGAGCGCCGCGGCCGGCGCGCCGTCCACCGTGCAGCGGGTGATCAGCGCGTGCGCGGCGACGGTGCCGTCCGGGGCCTCGGCGACGTACGACAGTCCCTCCAGCCACGCACCGGGGTCGGCGCGCAGGGCGTCGACGAGGTCGGCCTCGGCGGCGGTGGGGAAGGCGGCGGCGTTGACGGCGTGCACGGCCGCCCGGTCGGCCGCGGTCTCGGGACGCGGATGCCACCCGTCCGTGGGACGCGTCGATGCGGTCAGTGGCACAGGCGCGCCTCGTGCTCCGCGTGGCCCGTCGGCTCCAGCTGGAACGTGCAGTGCTCCACGTCGAAGTGGTCGCCGAGGCAGCCCTGCAGTTCGTGCAGCATCTTCTCGTGGCCGATCGAGCCGAGCATGTCCGTGCTGACGACGACGTGCGCCGAGAGCACCGGCATGCCCGAGGTGATCGTCCAGGCGTGCAGGTCGTGCACGTCCTCGACGCCGGGCAGCGCCAGTATGTGCGACCTGACCTCGGCCATGTCGACGCCCTTGGGGGCCGATTCGAGCAGCACGTTCAACGTCTCGCGCAGCAGCTTCACCGTGCGCGGCACGATCATGAGGCCGATGACGAGCGAGGCGATCGGGTCGGCGGGCTGCCAGCCCGTGGTCAGGATGATCGCGGCCGAGACGAGCACCGCGAGCGAGCCGAGCGCGTCGGCGGCCACCTCCAGGAAGGCGCCGCGCACGTTCAGGCTCTCCTGCTGGCCCTTCACCAGGAGGGAGAGCGAGATCATGTTCGCGACCAGGCCGATCAGGCCGAAGACGATCGTCTGCCCGCCCGCCGTCTCGGCCGGCTCGATGAACCGCTCGATCGCCTCGTACAGGACGTAGCCGCCGACGCCGAGCAGCAGCAGGCAGTTGGCGAGCGCGGCGAGGATCTCGGCCCGTGCGTAGCCGAAGGTGCGCTGGTCGCTGGCCGGGCGGTTGGCGAAGTGGATCGCGATCAGGGCCATCGCGAGGCCGAGCGCGTCGGTCGCCATGTGGGCGGCGTCGGCGATGAGGGCGAGCGAGTCGGCGACGATGCCGCCGACGATCTCCACCACCATCACGGTCAGCGTGATCGTCAGCGCGATGCGCAGCCGTCCCCGGTGCGCGGCCGCGGCCGTCCCGGTCGTCGGCCCGTGACGGTGCCCGTGGTCGTGATCGTGCCCGAGTCCCATCGAAACCCCCTCTGTATCGATGTGTCGACGTATCGATTCGATGCGGCGAACCCGCCGCCCTGGTCGGGGGCGACGATCACAGTGAACTACGGGTAGGGGGTATCTGCAAACATGGCGGTGAACACCGTTGTCATGTGCCCTGACCTGCGTAAACGCTGAGGAGCGTGTACGCAGGTCAGAGCGCCGGAGCGATCACTTGCCGGCGGCCTCGGGGTGCCGCAGGCACCAGCCGGCCCAGGCCGACTCGACCATCTCGCGCACGCCGCGCTGCGCCTTCCAGCCGAGCTCCCGCTCGGCGAGCGCGGAGGAGCCGACCGCGCGCGGGGCGTCGCCGGGACGGCGCGGCTCGACGATCGCGGGGGTGCGGTTCCCCGACACGTCCGCGATCACGTCGATCAGCTCGCGCACCGAGGCGCCGAGCCCGGTGCCGATGTTGAGCGTGAGGTCGCCGCCCGCGCCCGGCGCGGAGATCCGGCGGGCGGCGGCCAGGTGCGCCTCGGCGAGGTCGGCGACGTGAATGTAGTCACGTACGCAGGTGCCGTCGGTGGTCGGGTAGTCGTCGCCGAAGATCCGCGGGGCCTCGCCGCGCGTGAGCCGGTCGAAGACCATCGGGATCACGTTGTAGACGCCGATGTCCGCGAGCTCGGGCTCGGCGGCGCCGGCCACGTTGAAGTAGCGCAGGCAGACCGTCGCCATGCCGTGCGCCCGACCGGTCGCCCGCACCAGCCACTCGCCCGCGAGCTTCGTCTCGCCGTACGGGTTCACCGGCTCGGCGGGCGTCGCCTCGGTGATGAGATCCGTCACGGGGATGTCCGGGTTGCCGTACACCGCGGCCGACGACGAGAACACGAAGCGGCGCACGCCCGCCGCCGCGACCGTCTCCAGGAGCGCGGCCAGCCCGCCGACGTTGTCCCGGTAGTACAGCTCGGGCTTCTCCACGGACTCGCCGACCTGCTTGTGCGCGGCGAGGTGCACGACCCCCGTGACCCCGTGCTCCGCGCACACCCGCGCCACCAGGTCGGTGTCCAGCGCCGAGCCGCGCACCAGCGGGATCGACCCGGGCAGCCGCGAGGGCACCCCCGAGGTCACGTTGTCGAGGACGACGACCCGCTCGCCCGCATCCGTCATGGTCCGTGCCACATGGGCCCCGATGTATCCGGCTCCGCCGGTGATCAGCCACGTCATGGCGCACCACCCTATGACCGAAGGGGGCTACCCCCGGTTACGCGGCGAGGCCACCCCTGGTTTGTGGCGCGCGTACTTGATCGTCAATGATGAGCGCGCGGTCGGCCCAGCGCGGACCGCATGAGACAGGGGCCAATCGGTCGGTAAACGGGCAGCGAACACCCGGTTGCGCCATCCGATAGCCTCTGCCGACATGCCGCCCGGCCGCGTATCGCGCCGGGTGTCCCACCATGCATGAGCCCGGCGCACCTCTGTGTCGGCACCCAAGGAGTGAGTTCGTCTGTCGACCGCCATCGTCACCGGATCGCCGGTCCCCGGATCGCCCCTGGAGGGCGACCTGCGGGAGCTGGGCTTCGACGTGCGGCTCGCCCCGGACCCCGCGGACGCCGAAGCGGCGCTCGCCGGCGTCCCCGGCGACCAGCGGGTCGCGGTCGTCGACGCGGGCTTCGTGGGCCATGTCCACGCGCTGCGCCTCGGCCTGACCGATCCGCGCTTTCCCGCGTCGGCGATCCCCGGCGCGATGACCGCGCAGCCCGCCGCCCGGCAGGCGCTGACCCGCGCGGTCGCGCGCACCGGCGTCGACCCGGACGTCGTGGCCAAGAGCCTGGAGGCGGACGGCACCGACGTGCACCGCCCCGAGCTCGGCGAGCTGGTCGCCGCGGTCCCCACCGACCCGCAGGGCCGCAACGAGGCCCGGCAGGCCGTCGCCTCCGTCGACGACGAGGCGATCCGCCTGCGCACGGCGGTCAAGGCGCGCGACGGCTTCTTCACCACCTACTGCATCAGCCCGTACTCCCGGTACATCGCGCGCTGGTGCGCGCGCCGGGGCCTGACCCCGAACCAGGTCACCACCGCGTCGCTGCTCGTCTCGCTCGTCGCGGCGGGCTGCGCGGCCACCGGCACGCGCGTCGGGTTCGTCGCGGCGGGCGTCCTGCTGCTCGCCTCCTTCGTCCTGGACTGCACCGACGGGCAGTTGGCCCGCTACTCGCTGCAGTACTCGACGATGGGCGCCTGGCTGGACGCCACGTTCGACCGCGCCAAGGAGTACGCGTACTACGCGGGCCTCGCGCTCGGCGCCGCCAACGCGAGCGGCGACGACGTATGGGCGCTGGCGCTCGGCGCGATGGTGCTGCAGACCGGTCGGCACGTGATCGACTTCTCGTTCAACGAGGCGAACCACGACGCCGAGGCCAACACCAGCCCCACCGCGTCCCTGTCCGGGAAGCTCGACTCCGTCGGCTGGACCGTCTGGGCGCGCCGGATGATAGTGCTGCCGATCGGTGAACGCTGGGCGCTGATCGCCCTGTTCACCGCGCTGACCACGCCGCGCATCACCTTCTACATGCTGCTCATCGGCTGCGCGCTCGCCGCCTGCTACACGACCGCGGGCCGCGTCCTGCGCTCGCTGACCCGCAAGGCGCGGCGCACCGACCGCGCCGCGCAGGCGCTGCGCGACCTCGCCGACTCCGGCCCGATCGCCGAACTGATCGGAAAGCCCCTCAGGACGACGGCCGCCCCCGTGGTCGCCGCCGTCGGAGCCGCGGCGGTCGTCGCCGTGAGCGGCCTCACGGAGTTCGGCGGCGCCTGGCCGATCGTGGCCGCCGCCGTCTACTGCGTCACGTCGGGCCTTGCGGTCTCCCGCCCCCTCAAGGGCGCCCTCGACTGGCTCGTCCCCCCGATCTTCCGGGCCGGGGAGTACCTCACGGTCCTCGTCCTCGCCGCCCGCGCGGACGTACAGGGCGCCCTGCCCGCGGCTTTCGGCCTGGTGTCGGCGGTCGCCTACCATCACTACGACACGGTGTACCGCATTCGCGGCAACGCCGGGGCGCCCCCGCACTGGCTGGTGCGGACGATCGGCGGGCACGAAGGCCGGACCCTGGTGGTCACGGTCCTGGCCGCGCTGCTCACCCCCACAGATTTCGCCACTGCGCTCACGGTGTTCGCCGTGGCCGTGGCACTCGTGGTGCTCGTCGAGAGCATCCGCTTCTGGGTCCTCTCCGCTCGTCGCGGAGAGCCCGCCGTACACGATGAAGGAGAACCCGCATGATCGGCCTCGTCCTGGCCGCCGGCGCCGGCAGCCGGCTCCGTCCCTACACCGAGACGCTTCCCAAGGCGCTCGTGCCCGTCGTGGGCGAGGGGACCGAGAACGAGCTCTCCGTACTCGACCTCACGCTGAAGAACTTCGCGGAGATCGGTCTCACCGAGGTCGGCATCATCGTCGGCTACCGCAAGGAGGTCGTCTACGAGCGCCAGGCCGCGCTCGAGGCGAAGTACGGGCTGAAGCTCACGCTCATCGAGAACGACGTGGCCGAGAAGTGGAACAACGCCTACTCCCTGTGGTGCGGCCGTGACGCCATGAAGCACTCGGTCATCCTCGCCAACGGCGACACCGTGCACCCGGTCTCCGTCGAGAAGACGCTGCTCGCCGCCCGCGGTGACGGCAAGAAGATCATCCTCGCGCTCGACACGGTCAAGGACCTGGGCGACGAGGAGATGAAGGTCGTCGTGGACCCCGACAAGGGAGTCCAGAAGATCACGAAGCTGATGGACCCGTCCGAGGCCACCGGCGAGTACATCGGCGTCACCCTCATCGAGGGCGAGGCCGCCGACGAGCTGGCCGACGCCCTGAAGGCCACCTACGAGCGCGACCCGCAGCTGTACTACGAGGACGGCTACCAGGAGCTCGTGAACCGCGGCTTCAAGGTCGACGTCGCGCCCATCGGCGACGTTCCGTGGGTCGAGATCGACAACCACGACGACCTGGCCAAGGGGCGGGAGATCGCGTGCCAGTACTGACGAGACTCATCCCCTCGCCGGTCGTCGTCGACATTCGGCCGGGAGCGCTCGACGACCTGGCCAAGGTCCTCGCCGACCAGAGGATCTCGTCGTCCACGGGGCGCCTGGCCATCGCGATCAGCGGTGGTTCGGGCGCCGCCCTGCGGGCCCGCCTGGAGCCCTCGCTGCCCCGCGCCGAGTGGTTCGAGGTCGGCGGCGGCACCATCGACGACGCGATCAAGCTCGCCGACGACGTGAAGAAGGCGGGCCGCTACGACGCGATCGTCGGCCTCGGCGGCGGCAAGATCATCGACTGCGCCAAGTTCGCGGCCGCGCGCGTCGGCGTGCCGCTGGTCGCCGTCGCGACGAACCTGTCGCACGACGGCCTGTGCTCGCCCGTCGCGACCCTCGACAACGACGCGGGCCGCGGCTCCTACGGTGTGCCGAACCCGATCGGCGTCGTCATCGACCTCGACATCATCCGCGAGGCCCCGGTGCGCTTCGTGCGCTCCGGCATCGGCGACGCCCTCTCCAACATCTCCGCGGTCGCGGACTGGGAGCTGGGCGCCCGCGAGCGCGGCGAGGACATCGACGGACTGGCCGCCGCCATGGCCCGCCAGGCGGGCGAGGCGGTCCTGCGGCACCCCGGCGGCGTCGGCGACGACGACTTCCTCCAGGTGCTCGCCGAGGGCCTGGTGCTCACCGGTATCGCCATGTCGGTCTCCGGCGACTCGCGGCCCGCCTCCGGCGCCTGCCACGAGATCAACCACGCCTTCGACCTCCTCTTCCCCAAGCGCGCCGCCAGCCACGGCGAGCAGTGCGGCCTGGGCGCGGCGTTCGCGATGCACCTGCGCGGTGCCCGCGACCAGTCCGCGTACATGGCCGAGGTGCTGCGCCGGCACGGACTGCCGGTGCTGCCCGAGGAGATCGGCTTCACCGTGGACGAGTTCGTCAAGGTCGTGGAGTTCGCTCCGCAGACCCGTCCGGGCCGCTACACGATCCTCGAGCACCTCGACCTCTCCACCGATCAGATCAGGGACGCCTACGCCGACTATGCAAAAGCCATCGGTAGCTGAACTCCGCCCGGTCGTTCACCCCGCCGGGGTGAAGGACCGCAGGAGCGGTGAGCACTGGATGGGCCGGCTCTACATGCGCGAGGTCTCGCTGCGCGTGGACCGCCATCTGGTGAACACCAAGGTCTCGCCCAACCAGCTGACCTACCTGATGACCGTCTGCGGTGTCCTCGCGGCCCCGGCGCTCCTCGTGCCGGGCATCTGGGGCGCGGTCCTCGGCGTCGTCGCGGTGCAGCTGTACCTGCTGCTCGACTGCGTCGACGGCGAGATCGCGCGCTGGCGGGGGCAGTACTCGCTGACCGGCGTGTGGATGGACCGCGTCGGCGCGTACCTCACCGACGCCGCCGTCCTGGTCGGCTTCGGGCTGCGCGCCGCCGACCTGTTCGGCACGGGCCGGATCGACTGGCTGTGGGCCTTCCTCGGCACGCTCGCCGCGCTCGGCGCCATCCTGATCAAGGCCGAGACGGACCTCGTGGGCCTGGCCCGTGCGGCCGGCGGCAAGGAGCAGGTCAAGGAGTCCGCGTCCGAGATGCGCTCCTCCGGCATGGCCATGGCCCGCAGGGCGGCGGCCATGCTGAAGTTCCACCGGCTCATCCTGGGCATCGAGGCGACGCTGCTCATCCTGGTCCTGTCGGTCGTGGACCAGATCAGGGGCGACCTGTTCTTCTCGCGTCTGGGCGTGGCCGTCCTGGCGGGCATCGCGGTCCTCCAGACCCTGCTCCACCTCGTGTCGATCCTCGCTTCGAGCAGGCTCAAGTGAGCGGCGGCACACAGCGGCTCAAGGTCGGCGCGGTCGTCATCACCATGGGCAACCGGCCGGCCGAGCTGCGCGCCCTCCTCGACTCGGTCGCCAAGCAGGACGGCGACCCGGTCGAGGTGGTCGTGGTCGGCAACGGCTCCCCGGTCCCGGACGTCCCCGAGGGCGTCCGCACCGTCGAGCTGCCCGAGAACCTCGGCATCCCCGGCGGCCGCAACGTCGGCATCGAGGCGTTCGGTCCGTCCGGTTCCGACGTCGACGTCCTGATGTTCCTGGACGACGACGGGCTGCTGCCGCTGACGGACACCGCCGAGAAGTGCCGCGCGGCCTTCGCCGACGACCCGCGGCTCGGCATCGTCAGCTTCCGCATCGCGGACCCGGACACCGGCGAGACCCAGCGCCGGCACGTGCCGCGGCTGCGCGCCGCCGACCCGATGCGCTCCTCGCGCGTGACCACGTTCCTCGGCGGCGCCAACGCCGTGCGGACGCGCGTCATCGCCGAGGCCGGGCCGCTGCCCGCCGAGTTCTTCTACGCCCACGAGGAGACCGACCTCGCCTGGCGTGCCCTCGACGCGGGCTGGATGATCGACTACCGCGCCGACATGGTGCTGCACCACCCCACCACGGCCCCCTCCCGGCACGCGGTCTACCACCGCATGGTGGCCCGCAACCGGGTCTGGCTGGCCCGCCGCAACCTGCCCGCACTCCTGGTGCCCGTGTACCTGGGCGTGTGGCTGCTGCTCACCCTGGCCCGCCGGCCCTCGGGCCCGGCGCTGCGGGCCTGGCTCGGCGGTTTCAAGGAAGGCTGGACGACGCCTTGCGGGCCCCGGCGCCCCATGAAGTGGCGTACGGTTTGGCGGCTGACCAGACTGGGCCGACCCCCTGTCATCTGACAAGCTCGTGCCTGACGGCAGGCCGTGCATTTGAAGACGAAAGTTCCTCTTGTGAGTGAGACAACGCATGACGCCGGAGTCGCGGTGAGCGCGACCCCGTCGCCCGACGACGGGCTCTCCCGGCGCGAGCTCGCCGCCAAGTACGGCTTGACCGTCAGCGGGGCCCGCCCGGGGCTGGTCGAGTACGTACGGCAGCTGTGGGGCCGGCGCCACTTCATCCTCGCGTTCTCGCAGGCGAAGCTGACCGCCCAGTACAGCCAGGCCAAGCTCGGCCAGCTGTGGCAGGTGGCGACGCCGCTGCTGAACGCGGCGGTCTACTTCTTCATCTTCGGCCTGCTGCTGGGAGCCCGTAAGGGCATCCCGCACGACATCTACGTGCCGTTCCTGGTGACGGGCGTGTTCGTGTTCACGTTCACGCAGAGCTCGGTGATGGCGGGGGTCCGGGCTATCTCCGGCAACCTCGGCCTGGTCAGGGCGCTGCACTTCCCGCGGGCCTCGCTGCCGATCTCGTTCGCCCTCCAGCAGCTTCAGCAGCTGCTGTTCTCGATGATCGTGCTGATCATCGTCATGCTCGGGTTCGGCGTCCTCCCGGCGTTCAGCTGGCTCCTGGTGATCCCCGCCCTGGTCCTCCAGTTCGGCTTCAACATGGGCCTCGCGCTGATCTTCGCCAGGGCGGGCAGCAAGACGCCCGACCTGGCGCAGCTGATGCCGTTCGTCATGCGCACGTGGATGTACGCCTCCGGCGTCATGTTCAGCATCCCCGCGATGCTCGCGGACAAGAACGCCCCCGGCTGGCTCACGGACGTGCTGCAGTGGAACCCGGCCTCGATCTACATGGACCTGATCCGCTACGCCTTCATGGGCGGACACGGCTACGGCTCCGAATTCCTCCCGCCGCACGTGTGGGCCTTCGCGGCCGGCTGGGCCGTCCTGATCGGCGCCGTGGGCTTCATCTACTTCTGGAAGGCAGAGGAGCGGTACGGCCGTGGCTGATCTCGAGAACCCCACCGACGCGCACGTCCCCACGGTCATCGCCGACGAGCTGCACATCGTGTACCGCGTCAACGGCGCGAAGACCGGCAAGGGCAGCGCCACCTCGGCGCTGAGCCGGATCGTCAAGCGCGGCGACGAGCGCGGCGTGCGCAAGGTGCACGCCGTCAAGGGCGTCTCCTTCACCTCGTACCGCGGCGAGGCCATCGGCCTCATCGGGTCGAACGGCTCGGGCAAGTCGACGCTGCTGCGGGCCATCGCAGGCCTGCTGCCCGCCGAGAAGGGCAAGGTCTACACGAACGGCCAGCCCTCGCTGCTCGGCGTGAACGCGGCGCTGATGAACGACCTCACGGGCGAGCGCAACGTCATCCTCGGCGGTCTCGCCATGGGCATGTCCCGCGAGGAGATCAAGTCGCGCTACCAGGAGATCGTCGACTTCTCCGGGATCAACGAGAAGGGCGACTTCATCACGCTGCCGATGCGGACGTACTCGTCCGGCATGGCCGCGCGCCTGCGGTTCTCCATCGCGGCCGCCAAGGACCACGACGTGCTGATGATCGACGAGGCGCTCGCCACGGGCGACCGCAAGTTCCAGAAGCGCTCCGAGGCCCGTATCCGTGAGCTGCGCAAGGAGGCCGGCACGGTCTTCCTGGTGAGCCACAACAACAAGTCCATCCGCGACACCTGCGAGCGCGTCCTGTGGCTGGAGCGCGGGGAACTGCGTATGGACGGTCCGACCGCCGAGGTACTCAAGGAGTACGAGAAGTTCACGGGCAAGTAACCGCCTGCCCCTGAGCCACGTCATATGAGGCCCCACCGGCTTCCGTCCGGTGGGGCCTCTAATATGCCTGTATAGGCCAATTAATTCACGATCACGGTCAAGGGCGGGTCAACTTCCTTGCCCTGTAGGAATCTTGGCGCCAATCGGTGTGTTGTTGTGATGCGCAGAACACCCCGACGCGAGGGCGGGCGTTGTACAACGTAAGCTGTACCGGCCCCAATCGCGTCATGTGGGGCGATAAGGCGCGACATCCCGACCCCTGCGGGGTTGGGCGGCCGTGCGGGCGGCCGGGCGGCGTGTCCGAAATGAGATGTATTGGGTCCGCAGTGTAGAACGGGAGTTGTGACGGCAATGGCTATGGAAACTCTCCAGCTCCGCGGGGCTTTCGCCGTCCTCGGGGAAGTGGGCCGCACCCGGTGAGCCCGCGCCCCCGAGTGCGCCCCGAGAGCCCCGGAACCGCGAGCCCGGTGAGCGCCACACTCGACAAGGCCGCCGAGGAGAACTTCCCGGTGGCCCCCTTCTTCCTGCCGCGCGCCTGGCGCGACGACCTGATGGCCGTCTACGGCTTCGCGCGCCTGGTCGACGACATCGGCGACGGCGACCTCGCCCCCGGCGGCGCGGACGCCCGGTTCCTCGGCGTATCACCCGATCGGGCGGACGACCGGCTCGCGATGCTCGACGCCTTCGAGGAGGACCTGCGCCGGGTCTTCGACGGCGAGCCGCGCCACCCGCTCCTGACGGCCCTGCGGCCCACCGTGCGGCGCCGCTCGCTGACCCCCGAGCCGTTCCTCGGCCTGATCGCCGCGAACCGCCAGGACCAGCTGGTCACGCGCTACGAGACCTACGACGACCTGCTCGCCTACTGCGAGCTGTCCGCCAACCCCGTGGGCCGCCTCGTCCTCGCGATCACCGACACCGCGACCCCCGAGCGCATCCGCCGCTCGGACGCGGTCTGCACCGGCCTGCAGATCGTCGAGCACCTCCAGGACGTGGCCGAGGACCTGGGGCGCGACCGGGTCTACCTGCCCGCCGAAGACCTGAAGAAGTTCCACGTCGAGGAGACCGACCTCGCCGCCCCGAGCGCGGGCGCATCGGTGCGCGCGCTGGTCGCGTACGAGGCCGAACGCGCCCTGAAGCTGCTGAATGAAGGCACCCCCCTGGTGGGTAGCGTCCACGGCAGGCTGAAGCTGCTGCTGGCAGGGTTCGTCGCAGGGGGGAAAGCGGCGGTCCACGCGATCACCGCCGCTTCGTACGACGTGCTTCCGGGACCACCCAAACCCACCAAGGCGCGATTGCTGCGCGAGGTGGGAGCGACTCTGCGAGGAGAGGGGTGAGCAGAACCGTGGAGTCAGACCAGACCGTGTCGGCGCCGGTGCTCGCCGCATACAGCTACTGCGAGACCGTCACCGGGCAGCAGGCCCGCAACTTCGCCTACGGGATCCGGCTGCTGCCGACCGCGAAGCGGCGCGCCATGTCGGCGCTCTACGCGTTCTCGCGCCGCGTCGACGACATCGGCGACGGCGGCCTGGAGCCCGAGATCAAGGCGCACCGGCTCGACGAGACGCGGGCACTGCTCGGCCGGGTGCGCGACGGCAAGGTCGAGGAGGACGACACCGACCCGGTGGCCGTCGCCCTCGACCACGCCGCGAGCCGCTTCCCGATCCCGCTGGACGCCCTCGACGAGCTGATCGACGGCGTCCTGATGGACCTGCGCGGCGAGACCTACGAGACCTGGGACGACCTGAAGGTCTACTGCCGGTGCGTCGCGGGCGCCATCGGCCGGGTCTCGCTCGGCGTGTTCGGCACCGAGCCGGGGGCGCGCGGCGTCGACCGGGCGCCGGAGCTGGCGGACACGCTCGGGCTCGCGCTGCAGCTCACCAACATCCTGCGGGACGTTCGCGAGGACGCCGCCGACGGGCGCACCTACCTGCCCGCCGACGACCTCGCCAAGTTCGGCTGCTCCGCCGGGTTCCACGGCCCCGTGCCCCCGGCGGGCTCGGACTTCGCCGGGCTCGTCCACTTCGAAGTGCGCCGCGCCCGCGCCCTCTTCGCCGAGGGCTACCGGCTGCTGCCCATGCTCGACCGGCGCTCCGGCGCCTGCGTCGCCGCCATGGCCGGCATCTACCGCCGTCTGCTCGACCGCATCGAGCGCGACCCCGAGGCCGTGCTGCGCGGCCGCGTCTCCCTGCCCGGCCGCGAGAAGGCCTACGTCGCAGTGCGCGGCCTGTCCGGCATGGACACCCGCACCGTCGTGCGCGGCGCCGCCCGCGGCACCACCAGGAGGCGCGCCTGATGGACATCGCGGGCCGGGCCGACACGGCGGACACCAAGCGGCGGGCAACCCTCCGCGGGGGCGCCGCGTCCCTGCATGCAACGGTCGGTCGCGTGTTCGCCACACCCGTCGACCCCGGCCCCGCGCGGGCCGTACGCACCACCGAAGGCACCACCCCGGGGGAGGGCGCATGAGCGACGGGAGCACGGCGGCCGACGGCCGGGAGGCGGACGCCGCCGCGGACCGCGCGCGGCCCACCGCGGTGGTCGTCGGCGGTGGGCTCGCGGGGATCACGTCGGCGCTCGCCCTCGCCGACGGCGGCATGGATGTCACCCTCCTCGAGGGGCGGCCCCGGCTCGGCGGCCTCGCGTTCTCCTTCAAGCGCGGCGACCTCACCGTCGACAACGGCCAGCACGTGTACCTGCGCTGCTGCTCCGCCTACCGGTGGTTCCTCGACCGCGTCGACGCCACGTCACTCGCGCCCCTGCAGGAACGTCTCGACGTCCCCGTCCTGGACGCCGAGCGCAACCGCCTCGGCCGGCTGCGGCGCACCGCGCTGCCCGTGCCGCTGCACCTGGCCAAGAGCCTCGCCACGTACCCGCACCTGAGCCTCGCCGAGCGGGCCAACGTCGGCCGCGCCGCGCTCGCGCTCAAGGGCCTCGACCCCGCCGACCCGGCGCTCGACAAGCGGGACTTCGGCTCCTGGCTGGCCGAGCACGGCCAGTCGCAGCGGGCCGTCGAGGCGCTGTGGGACCTCGTCGGCGTCGCGACGCTGAACGCGGTGGCGGGGGACTCCTCGCTGGGCCTCGCCGCCATGGTGTTCAAGACCGGGCTGCTGTCCGAACCGGGCGCCGCCGACATCGGGTGGGCCAAGGTGCCCCTCGGTGAACTCCACGACACCCTCGCCCGCAAGGCGCTCGACTCCGCGGGCGTACGTACCGAACTCCGTACACGCGTCACCTCCATCTCCCGTACGGAGAACGGGCGTTGGGCCGTCGAGGTTCCCGAGGGCCCGGACGCGGCCGGGCAGGTGCTCACCGCCGACGCCGTCGTGCTCGCCGTGCCGCAGCGCGAGGCGCACGACCTGCTGCCCGGCGGCGCCCTCGACGACGCGGGACGGCTGCTCGACATCGGCACCGCGCCCATCCTCAACCTGCACGTCGTCTACGGCCGCAAGGTCCTCAAGCAGCCCTTCTTCACCGCGCTCGGCTCGCCCGTCCAGTGGGTCTTCGACCGCACCGACGCCTCGGGCCTCGCCCGCACGCTGCCGGACGCCCAGTACCTCGCCGTCTCCCAGTCGGCCGCGCAGGACGACATCGACGCGCCCGTCGCCGCCCTCCGTGAGCGCTATCTGCCGGAGCTGGAGCGGCTGCTGCCCGCCGCGCGCGGCGCGACGGTCCACGACTTCTTCGTCACCCGTGAGCGGACGGCGACCTTCGCGCCGACCCCCGGCGTCGGCGCACTGCGGCCCACGGCCCGCACCAATGCCCCCGGCCTATACCTGGCCGGCGCGTGGACCGCCACCGGGTGGCCCGCGACCATGGAAGGCGCTGTCCGCAGCGGCACCAGCGCCGCCGACGCGGCGCTTGCCGCGCTCGGCCGCCCCCGCGGCCATCTGTTCCGGGAGGCGGCGTGACCCACGAACTTCCCACGGTGGACGTGACCCGCGACCTTCCCTCGGTGGGAAAGCCGACAACGGTGAATCCGGTTACACAAGGAGAGACTGTGCCACCTGTGCCCTCGGCCCAAGAGGCTGCCGACGCGGTGGACGTGACCGCGCTTCTGGAGCGCGGCCGAACCCTGGCCACGCCCGTGCTCAAGGCGGCGGTGGACCGCCTGGCACCCCCCATGGACACCGTCGCCGCCTACCACTTCGGCTGGATCGACGCGGCGGGCAACCCGGCCGACGGCGACGGCGGCAAGGCCGTGCGCCCCGCGCTCGCCGTGCTGTCCGCGCAGGCCGCGGGCGCCGCCCCGGAGGTCGGCGTGCCCGGCGCCGTCGCCGTCGAGCTCGTCCACAACTTCTCGCTGCTGCACGACGACCTGATGGACGGCGACGAGCAGCGCCGCCACCGCGACACGGTGTGGAAGGTGCACGGCCCCGCGCAGGCGATCCTCGTCGGCGACGCCCTGTTCGCCCTGGCCAACGAGGTCCTCCTGGAGATCGCGTCCGTCGACGCGGGCCGCGCCACGCGCCGCCTGACCACCGCCAGCCGCGCGCTGATCGACGGGCAGGCACAGGACATCGGCTTCGAGCACCGCGAGCGCGTCAGCGTCGTGGAGTGCCTGGAGATGGAGGGCAACAAGACGGGCGCCCTGCTCGCCTGCGCCTCCTCCATCGGCGCCGTCCTCGGCGGCGCCGACGACGCGACCGCCGACGCCCTGGAGAAGTACGGCTACCACCTCGGCCTCGCCTTCCAGGCCGTCGACGACCTGCTCGGCATCTGGGGCGACCCCGAGTCGACCGGCAAGCAGACCTGGAGCGACCTGCGCCAGCGCAAGAAGTCCCTCCCGGTCGTCGCCGCCCTCGGCGCCGGAGGCCCGGCCTCCGAGCGGCTCGGCGAACTGCTCGCCGCGGACGCCAAGGACGTCGACTTCGACACCTTCACCGAGGCGGACTTCGCCGCCCGCGCCGCCCTCATCGAGGAGGCCGGCGGGCGCGAGTGGACCGCCGAGGAGGCGCGGCGCCAGTACGCCGTCGCCCTCGAAGCCCTGGACTCCGTCCAGATGTCAGCCACGGTGCGCGCCCAGTTCGTGGCGCTCGCCGACTTCGTCGTCGTCCGAAAGAGATGATCACTATCGGCCGCATATGACTCGCAGTCGCCGGCCGGTGTCCCGCCAGGGCTCCGGCCGACGGTTACCCAGCATCAGAACCACTGCATGAAGGGATAGCCATGACAGCGACGACCGACGGAAGCACCGGGGCCACGGCCCCGCAGGCGACCTCGGCCACCACTGCCCAACTGACCGACACGACCCCCGGGGCGGCCGGGACACAAGCCGCCGCCGGCCGAGCCATACAGCGCGCCACGGACTTCCTGCTGGAGCGGCAGGACGACCGCGGCTGGTGGAAGGGCGACCTCGACACCAACGTGACGATGGACGCCGAGGACCTGCTCCTGCGCCAGTTCCTCGGCATCAGGGACAAGGCCACCACCGACGCCGCCGCCCTGTTCATCCGCGGCGAGCAGCGCGAGGACGGCACCTGGGCCACCTTCTACGGCGGACCCGGCGAGCTGTCCACCACCATCGAGGCGTACGTCGCGCTGCGCCTGGCCGGCGACGCCCCGGACGACGCGCACATGGCGAAGGCCTCCGCGTGGATCCGCGAGCGCGGCGGCATCGCCGCGAGCCGCGTCTTCACCCGGATCTGGCTGGCCCTGTTCGGCTGGTGGAAGTGGGACGACCTCCCCGAACTGCCCCCGGAGCTCATCTACTTCCCCAAGTGGATGCCGCTCAACATCTACGACTTCGGCTGCTGGGCCCGGCAGACGATCGTGCCGCTCACCATCGTGTCCGCGAAGCGCCCGGTGCGCCCCGCGCCGTTCCCGCTGGACGAGCTGCACACCGACGCCCGCGACCCGAACCCCGCCAAGCCCTTCGCCCCGATGGCGAGTTGGGACGGCGCGTTCCAGCGGCTCGACAAGATCATGCACGGCTACCACAAGGTGGCCCTGAAGCCGCTGCGCAAGGCCGCGATCAACTCCGCGGCCCGCTGGATCATCGAGCGGCAGGAGAACGACGGCTGCTGGGGCGGTATCCAGCCGCCCGCCGTCTACTCCGTCATCGCGCTCCATCTCCTCGGCTACGACCTCGAACATCCCGTCCTCAAGGCCGGGTTGGAGTCCCTGGACCGGTTCGCCGTGTGGCGCGAGGACGGCGCCCGGATGATCGAGGCCTGCCAGTCGCCCGTGTGGGACACGTGCCTGGCGACCATCGCGCTGGCGGACGCGGGCCTGCCCGCCGACCACCCGGCGCTGGTCAGGGCCGCCGAGTGGATGCTCACCGAGCAGATCGACCGGCCCGGCGACTGGTCGGTGCGCCGGCCCGCGCTCGAACCGGGCGGCTGGGCCTTCGAGTTCCACAACGACAACTACCCCGACATCGACGACACCGCCGAGGTCGCGCTCGCGCTGCGCCGCGTCGCCCACCCCGACCGGGCGCGCCTGGAGAAGGCCATCGAGCGCGGCGTGCGCTGGAACCTCGGCATGCAGTCGAAGAACGGCGCGTGGGGCGCCTTCGACGTCGACAACACCAGCCCGTTCCCCAACCGGCTGCCGTTCTGCGACTTCGGTGAGGTCATCGACCCGCCGTCCGCCGACGTCACCGGGCACGTCGTGGAGATGCTCGCCGTGGAGGGCCTCTCCCACGACCCGCGCACCCGCCGCGGCATCGAGTGGCTGCTCGCCGAGCAGGAGGACAACGGCGCCTGGTTCGGCCGCTGGGGCGTCAACTACGTCTACGGCACCGGTTCCGTGGTGCCCGCCCTGACCGCGGCCGGGCTGCCCGCCTCGCACCCCGCGATCCGCCGGGCCGTGGCCTGGCTGGAGTCCGTGCAGAACGAGGACGGCGGCTGGGGCGAGGACCTGCGCTCGTACCGCTACGAGGACTGGAAGGGGCACGGCGTCTCCACCGCCTCGCAGACCGGGTGGGCGCTGCTCGCGCTGCTCGCGGCGGGGGAGCGGGAGTCCAAGGCCGTCGAGCGCGGCGTCTCCTTCCTCGCCGAGACCCAGACCGAGGACGGCACCTGGGACGAGCCGTACTTCACCGGGACCGGCTTCCCCTGGGACTTCTCGATCAACTACCACCTCTACCGGCAGGTGTTCCCGCTGACCGCGCTCGGCCGGTACGTCAACGGCGAGCCGTTCGGCGACCAGGGCGCCGCCGCCAAGGGGAGCTGATGACCGCATCGCCGGTGGCCCGGCCACCGGAGTCCGCGCCGCTGCTGGTCGCCTGCGCGCTCGGCATCGAGCACCTCGCGCTGCGCAGCGGCAGCCGGGTCGGGGCCACGGGCCCCGTGACCGTGCTGCGCACGGGCATGGGGCCGAAGGCCGCCGAGCGCGCCGTCACCGACGCGCTCGGCGGGGCCGCGCTGCGCGACGCCGCCGTGCTCGCCACCGGGTTCTGTGCCGGGCTCGCGCCCGGCATGCACCCCGGCGACCTGGTCGTGGCCGAGGAGACCCGTGACGCGCACGGCAGCACGCCGTGCGCGGGCACGGACCTCCTGGTCAAGGAGCTGGTACGGGCCGTGCCCGGCAGGACCGTGCACACCGGGCCGCTGACCGGCTCGGACCACGTGGTGCGCGGTCACGAGCGCGGCGACCTGCTGGCGACCGGCGCGATCGCCGTCGACATGGAGTCGGCCGCGACCCTGCGGGCCGCCGGTGGCGCCGGGAGGCGTCCGGTTGCCGCCGTCCGGGTGGTCGTGGACGCTCCTGAACATGAACTCGTCCGGATCGGCACGCTTCGCGGTGGACTATCGGCTTTCCGTGTCCTTCGTGCCGTCCTGCCCGCTTTTTTTGAATGGCACCGTTCTTTGCTGCTCCCTCGGAGGTGAGCCAGATGGCCATGCCGCTTCGCCAGTCCATCAAGGTTGCGACATATCTCGCTGAACAGAAGATCCGCCGGCGGGACAAGTTTCCGCTCATCGTCGAACTCGAACCGCTCTTCGCCTGCAATCTGAAGTGCGAGGGCTGCGGAAAGATCCAGCACCCGGCCGGGGTGCTCAAGCAGCGCATGCCGGTCGCCCAGGCCGTCGGCGCTGTCCTGGAGTCGGGCGCGCCGATGGTGTCCATCGCCGGTGGCGAGCCGCTGATGCACCCTCAGATCGACGAGATCGTGCGCCAGTTGGTGGCCAAGAAGAAGTACGTCTTCCTGTGCACCAACGCCATGCTGCTGCGCAAGAAGATGGACAAGTTCACGCCCTCGCCGTTCTTCGCCTTCACCGTGCACATCGACGGCATGCGCGAGCGGCACGACGAGTCCGTCGCCAAGGAAGGTGTCTTCGACGAGGCGGTCGAGGCGATCAAGGAGGCCAAGCGGCGCGGCTTCCGGGTCACCACGAACTCGACCTTCTTCAACACGGACACCCCGCAGAACATCATCGAGGTGCTCAACTACCTCAACGACGACCTCCAGGTCGACGAGATGATGATCTCGCCCGCGTACGCCTACGAGAAGGCGCCCGACCAGGACCACTTCCTGGGCGTCACGCAGACCCGCGAGCTGTTCAAGAAGGCGTTCACGGGCGGCAACCGGCGGCGCTGGCGGCTCAACCACTCGCCGCTGTTCCTCGACTTCCTCGAGGGCAAGGTCGACTTCCCGTGCACCGCGTGGGCGATCCCGAACTACTCGCTGTTCGGCTGGCAGAAGCCCTGCTACCTGATGGCCGACGGCTACGTGCCCACGTACAAGGAGCTCATCGAGAAGACCGACTGGGACGCCTACGGGCGCGGCAAGGACCCGCGCTGCGACAACTGCATGGCGCACTGCGGCTACGAGCCGACGGCCGTGCTCGCCACCATGGGCTCGCTCAAGGAGTCGATCCGCGCCATGTCCGAGACCGTTGCCGGGAACCGTGGGTGACGGCGTCGTGAATGCCGGAGAGCCTGTCTCACTGGGCCTCCCCGAGCTGCCGGTCCGACCCATCGCTGAACGGCGCGTCAGCCGTCAGATCCAGGTCGGACCGGTGGCCGTGGGAGGCGGCGCGCCGGTGTCCGTGCAGTCGATGACGACGACACGGACCTCGGACATCGGGGCCACGCTGCAGCAGATCGCCGAACTGACGGCCTCGGGCTGCCAGATCGTGCGGGTGGCGTGCCCCACGCAGGACGACGCGGACGCGCTCGCGACCATCGCCCGCAAGTCGCAGATCCCCGTGATCGCGGACATCCACTTCCAGCCGAAGTACGTGTTCGCCGCCATCGACGCCGGATGCGCGGCGGTCCGCGTGAACCCGGGCAACATCAAGCAGTTCGACGACAAGGTGAAGCAGATCGCGCACGCCGCGTCGGAGGCGGGCACCCCGATCCGGATCGGCGTCAACGCCGGTTCGCTCGACAAGCGGCTGCTGGAGAAGTACGGGAGGGCGACCCCGGAGGCGCTCGTCGAGTCGGCGCTGTGGGAGGCGTCCCTCTTCGAGGAGCACGGCTTCCGCGACATCAAGATCTCGGTGAAGCACAACGACCCCGTGGTGATGGTCAACGCCTACCGGCAGCTCGCCGCCGCCTGCGACTATCCGCTGCACCTGGGCGTCACGGAGGCCGGGCCCGCCTTCCAGGGGACCATCAAGTCGGCGGTGGCCTTCGGGGCGCTGCTGAGCGAGGGCATCGGCGACACCATCCGGGTCTCGCTGTCCGCGCCGCCCGCCGAGGAGTGCAAGGTCGGCATCCAGATCCTGGAGTCGCTGGGCCTGCGGCAGCGCCGCCTGGAGATCGTGTCGTGCCCCTCCTGCGGGCGCGCGCAGGTCGACGTCTACAAGCTCGCCGACGAGGTGAGCGCCGGGCTCGACGGCATGGAGGTGCCGCTGCGGGTGGCCGTCATGGGCTGCGTGGTCAACGGCCCAGGAGAGGCCCGCGAGGCCGACCTCGGTGTCGCGTCCGGCAACGGCAAGGGCCAGATCTTCGTCAAGGGCGAGGTCATCAAGACCGTCCCCGAGTCGAAGATCGTCGAGACGCTGATCGAGGAGGCGATGAAGATCGCCGAACAGATGGAGAAGGACGGCGTCGCGTCGGGAGCGCCCGACGTCACCGTCGCTTGAGTTCTTACGTACGGACGGGAAGGGGGCTCGAGCGTGACGATTCTGGAAACGATCCGGGGGCCGCGCGACCTGAAGGCACTGAGCGAGGAGGAGATCGCCGAACTGGCCCATGAGGTCAGGGAGTTCCTGATCCACGCGGTCGCGAGGACGGGGGGACACCTCGGACCGAACCTGGGCGTGGTGGAACTGTCCATCGCGCTGCACCGGGTCTTCGAATCACCGGTCGACCGCATCGTGTGGGACACCGGGCACCAGAGCTACGTGCACAAGCTTCTGACGGGCCGCCAGGACTTCTCCAAACTGCGCGGCAAGGGCGGCCTCTCCGGCTATCCCTCGCGCGAGGAGTCCGAGCACGACATCGTGGAGAACTCGCACGCCTCCACCGCACTCGGCTGGGCCGACGGCCTCGCCAAGGCCCGCCAGGTACAGGGCGAGCGCGGGCACACCGTCGCCGTCATCGGCGACGGCGCGCTGACCGGCGGGATGGCCTGGGAGGCGCTGAACAACATCGCGGCCGCCAAGGACCGGCCGCTGATCATCGTCGTCAACGACAACGAGCGCAGTTACGCGCCCACCATCGGCGGCCTCGCCAACCACCTGGCGACCCTGCGCACCACGGACTCGTACGAGAAGGTGCTGGCCTGGGGCAAGGACGTGCTGCTGCGCACGCCCGTCGTCGGGCACACCGTGTACGAGTCGCTGCACGGCGCCAAGAAAGGCTTCAAGGACGCGTTCGCGCCGCAGGGCATGTTCGAGGACCTGGGCCTGAAGTACGTCGGTCCCATCGACGGCCACGACACGGGCGCGGTGGAGTCGGCGCTGCGGCGCGCCAAGCGCTTCCACGGTCCGGTGCTCGTGCACTGCCTGACCGAGAAGGGCCGCGGCTACGAGCCCGCGCTCGCCGACGAGGCCGACCGCTTCCACACCGTCGGCGTGATGGACCCGCTCACCTGCGAGCCGCTCGCCCCGTCCAACGGCCCCTCGTGGACCTCCGTGTTCGGCGACGAGATCGTGGCGATCGGGCGGGCGCGGGAGGACGTCGTCGCGATCACCGCCGCGATGCTGCACCCGGTGGGCCTCACCAAGTTCGCCGAGGAGTTCCCCGACCGGGTGTGGGACGTCGGGATCGCCGAGCAGCACGCCGCCGTGTCGGCCGCCGGACTCGCCACCGGCGGGCTGCACCCGGTCGTCGCGGTGTACGCCACCTTCCTCAACCGGGCCTTCGACCAGCTGCTCATGGACGTCGCGCTGCACAAGTGCGGGGTCACCTTCGTGCTCGACCGGGCCGGCGTCACCGGCGCCGACGGGCCCTCCCACAACGGGATGTGGGACATGTCCGTGCTCCAGGTCGTGCCGGGCCTGCGGATCGCCGCGCCGCGCGACGCCGACCAGCTCCGGGCCCAGCTGCGGGAGGCCGTCGCCGTGGACGACGCGCCGACCATGCTGCGCTTCCCCAAGGAGTCGGTGGGCGAGCCGATCGCCGCCGTCGACCGCATCGGCGGCATCGACGTGCTGCACCGCGCCGCGCACCCGCGCGTGCTGCTCGTCGCGGTCGGTGTCATGGCGCCGGTGTGCCTCCAGGCGGCCGAGCTGCTTGAGGAGCGCGGCATCGACTGCACGGTGGTCGACCCGCGCTGGGTCAAGCCCGTCGACCCCGATCTCGCGCCGCTGGCCGCCGCGCACGAACTGGTCGCCGTCGTCGAGGACAACAGCAAGGCGGCCGGCGTCGGCTCGGCCGTCGCGCTCGCCCTCGGCGAGGCCGAGGTCGACGTCCCCGTACGGCGCTTCGGCATCCCCGAGCAGTTCCTGGCGCATGCCAAGCGGGGCGAGGTGCTCGCCGACATCGGCCTGACGCCCGTGGAGATCGCGGGGCGGATCGCGGCGAGCCTCGGCTTCAAGGCGGCGCGGTCCGAAGAAGCGGGCCCCGTCGAGTCCGGCAAGGAGATCAACGCATGAGCAAGGAGTTCGACCTCGGCACGCTGCTCGCCGAGCGCGGCGCCGAACGGTACGAGCTGCACGCCAAGTACCTCAACCACCAGCTGCCGAAGATGCTGCACACCATCGGCTTCGACAAGGTCTACGAGCGGGCCGAGGGCGCGCACTTCTGGGACGCGGACGGAAACGACTACCTGGACATGCTCGCCGGATTCGGCGTCATGGGCCTCGGCCGGCACCACCCCGTCGTCCGCAAGGCGCTGCACGACGTGCTCGACGCCTCGCTCGCCGACCTGACCCGCTTCGACTGCCAGCCGCTGCCGGGCCTGCTCGCCGAGAAGCTGGTGGCGCACAGCCCGCACCTGGACCGGGTGTTCTTCGGCAACAGCGGCACGGAGGCCGTCGAGACGGCCCTGAAGTTCGCCCGGTACGCGACCGGCAGGCCGCGGATCCTGTACTGCGCGCACGCCTTCCACGGACTGACCACCGGCTCCCTCTCGGTCAACGGCGAGGACGGCTTCCGCGACGGCTTCGCCCCGCTGCTGCCCGACACCCCCGTCCCGCTCGGCGATCTCGACGCGCTGGCAAGGGAGTTGAAGAAGGGGGACGTCGCCGGGCTCATCGTCGAACCGATCCAGGGCAAGGGCGTGCACGAGGCGCCGCCCGGCTACCTGCGGGCCGCGCAGGAGCTGCTCCGCAAGCACAAGGCGCTGCTGATCGCCGACGAGGTGCAGACCGGCCTCGGCCGCACCGGCGACTTCTACGCCTACCAGCACGAGGACGGCGTCGAACCCGACCTGGTGTGCGTCGCCAAGGCGCTCTCCGGCGGGTACGTGCCGGTCGGCGCGACGCTCGGCAAGGACTGGATCTTCAAGAAGGTCTACTCGTCGATGGACCGGGTCCTCGTCCACTCGGCGAGCTTCGGCGCCAACGCGCAGGCGATGGCGGCCGGCCTCGCGGTCCTGTCGGTCATGGAGGAGGAAGAGACCGTCGCGGGCGCGCGGGCCATGGGCGAGTTGCTGAAGTCCCGGCTCACCGAACTCATCGACCGCTACGAGCTGTTGAGCGACGTGCGCGGGCGCGGCCTGATGATCGGCATCGAGTTCGGGCGGCCCACGTCGCTGAAGCTGCGCAGCCGCTGGACCATGCTGCAGGCCGCGCGCAAGGGCCTGTTCGCGCAGATGGTCGTGGTGCCGCTGCTCCAGAAGCACCGGATCCTCACCCAGGTCTCCGGCGACCACCTCGAAGTCATCAAGCTGATCCCGCCACTCGTGGTGGACGAGGCCGACGTCGAGCGGTTCGTCGCGGCGTTCACCGCGGTCATGGACGACGCGCACAGCGGGGGAGGACTGATGTGGGACTTCGGCAAGACACTGATCAAGCAGGCGGTGGCGAACCGCTGACCTTCACCGATCGGGTCTTTTGCCTCTGAGGCAATAAATTTGCCGCTCGGGCAGGGCTCTGGCTCAATCGACGGTATGAGCCCTGCCGTCCCACCGGACGAGGCGGACGGTGCGGTGGTCCCGGAATCCCCGGAACTGCCCGCCGTCGCGCCCCAGCTCCGCGAACTGCGCCGCCGCGCCGCCCTCACCCTGGAGGCCGCCGCCGCATCCGCCGGTCTGTCCCCGGCGCACCTCTCCCGCCTGGAGACCGGACAGCGCCAGCCCTCGCTGCCGATGCTGCTCTCCCTCGCCCGCATCTACGGTACGACGGTCTCCGAGCTGCTCGGCGAGGCCCCCGCCGACCGGGACGCGGTCGTCCGCGGCGGCACCCTGGAGCCCACCGAGGCCGGCGGCTGGACGTACCAGCAGGCCGGCTCGCACGGCCGGGGCATGCAGGCGCTGCGGGTCCACGCGCCGTACGGCTCGCAGGGCGACGTCGTGCGCGTGCACCCCGGCGAGGAGTGGCTGTACGTGCTGTCGGGGCGGCTCCGGCTGCGGCTCGGGGACACGTCCTACCGGCTCGATCCGGGGGACAGCTCGCACTTCGACTCGCTCACCCCGCACCGGATCGCCGCCGTCGACCAGGGCGGCGTCGACTTCCTCTTCGTCCACACCCTGCTGCAGAGCCCGACGGCCGCGCTGTGCCTCGGCCCGGCATCGGGACCGGTAAAGGAGAACCGCCATGGGTGACACCACCGGGCCGACCGCGCGCCCCGACCGCCGCGACATCGAGGACAAGCTGCCGCGCGGCATCCTGGTGCGGGTCCTCGTGTACGTCTTCGCGGGGCACGCTCTGGCCGCGTTCATCTATCTGCTGTTCACGCTGGGCGGCAGCCGCTGACGCGGCTGCCCGGCGGGAGCGGCGCTCAGTCCAGCAGGCGCTCGCGCAGCCGCTCGCGCGTCGCGGACGTCACCTTCAGGCCCTCTTCGAGGTAGCGGTCCGTGCTGCCCCACTGCTCCTCGATGGTCTCCAGGCCCGCGTTCAGGTACTCGACGCGGGCGTCGAAGAGCGGGCTGAGCAGCTCCATGACCTCGTCGGAGTAGGCGTCCTTCGACGCGGCGGTGCGGTGCACCTTGTAGCGGCGGTGCTTCTCGTTCGACTTGAGGTAGTCCGCCTCGATGGCGTCGCGCTCCACGCCCACCGCGAGCAGCGTCACCGCGATCGACAGGCCCGCCCGGTCCTTGCCCGCCGCGCAGTGCATCAGTGCGGGCAGGCTGTCCTCGGCGAGCGAGTGCAGGATGCGGCTGTGCTCGCCGGTGCGCTCCTTGATCATGGTCCGGTAGGACTCGACGAGCCGCTCCGCCGCGCGTCCCTCCGACAGGATCGTGCGCAGCTGCTGGATGTCGCCGTCGCGGACCATGGCCCAGAACTCGGCGCCGTCGGCCGGGTCGTTGAGCGGCAGGTTCAGATTGCGCACGCCGGGGAGGTCGACGTCCGGGCCCTCCAGCTTCCGGTCGGCCGCGTTGCGGAAGTCGAAGACCGTGTGCAGGCCGAGGGAGGACAGGAAGGTCGCGTCCTCGGCCGTGGCGTGGGCGAGGTGGCCGCTGCGGAAGAGCACGCCCTGGCGCACGCGTCGGCCGTCCACGGTGGGCAGGCCGCCCACGTCGCGGAAGTTGCGCACTCCGGTCAGCTCGGGCTCGGTGGACGGTGCGTGCTGCGTCACAGGGGCTCCTCCCAATCGGTGCACCGGCGTTGAGTCGCCGGCGGGCGCGCTCCTGACGATACGACATCGGTTCCAGAGGCAACCATCTGTCCGATTCGCCCGGATATGTAGCAACTGTGCCCGGATCGGAGGGGCTTGTGGGCGTGTGCGTGACCGGCCTCATGTTCGTGACGCTGCGTGGCAGTCGGCCCGGATTGCCTCCCCAGTAATTCCCGAAGGTATGGCGTTGGTAAAGCGGAGAATGTCGACGCAGGGTGACACAGGGAAGCCCCGGAAACCCAAGGAATTGCGACCGCAAGTGAATTCGGCAGTTGTCGTCGACATTGCGGTTCGCCTACGGTCACCAATCACTCCGGTCGGAACGCCTAGTCCTGCCGCCGCCCGGATTCCCTTTCGACAACCCGTCACGGCAGGAGCGGGGGACCCACACGCACGACGCCGTGGAGGGATTTCCCGAAGCGGCTAGGGGTGAAGCCGAGTCCGCACCGCGGGCGAGGCCGGGCATCTCCAGCCCGAACCCGACAGCTCACCTCGTAGGCGACGGAGAGGAAACACCCATGCCCGCCAAGGGAAAGCACCGTCTTTCGACCTCCCGCCGCATCGCCCGCGTCGCCGCCGTCGCCACCGCGGGCGGGGCCGCGATCGCGCTCCCGCTCATGGGGGCCGGCAGTGCCTCGGCCGCGACCTCCGGCGCCACCGCCGACACCACCACGTACACCGTGAAGTCCGGTGACACGCTCTCGAAGATCGCCAAGGCGCAGGACGTCGACGGCGGCTGGAAGAAGCTGTACGAGGACAACAAGGGCGTCGTCGGCTCCGACGCGGACCGCATCGAGATCGGCATGAAGCTCACCCTCGGCGGCGAGGCTCAGGCCGACTCCGAGGGCAAGGCCACCGCCACGCAGGCCGAGGCCAAGACCACCGCCTCCGGCGACTACGTGGCGCCGGTCGACGGCGCCCAGGGTCACGGCTACGGCAACTCCGGCTCCATGTGGTCCAGCGGCAGCCACACCGGCGCCGACTTCTCGGTCTCCACCGGAACCTCCGTGAAGTCGATCGCCGACGGCACCGTCGTGTCGACCGGCTCCGGTGGCGCGTACGGCAACGAGGTCGTCGTCAAGCACGCCGACGGCCACTTCTCCCAGTACGGCCACCTGTCCTCGATCGGCGTCTCCCAGGGCCAGACCGTGACGGCCGGCCAGGAGATCGCCAAGTCCGGCGCGACCGGCAACGTGACCGGACCGCACCTGCACTTCGAGGTCCGCACGACCGCGGACTACGGCTCGGACATCGACCCGATCGCCTACCTGAGCGAGCACGGCGTCACCGCCTGAGACCTGTCGTAGCGGCTCGTCGGCCCGCTCCGTTCGGCGCCCGGAGGGAATTCCCTCCGGGCGCCGAATCGCGTGCGCGCACTTATTCCCCGGATCGCGAGTGGGGTATCTCACCACGCGTCAACCCCTACCTACGATGGCGTAGGTCACTTTTCGCGAGCGAAAATACGTGGGTGGCACACGAATCGAGAGCACTCACGGAATCACTCAACGGCACGATCCGGTCCTACGCGGCCGTCGGCGACAGCTTCACCGAGGGCGTCGGCGACCCCGGCCCCGACGGGAACTTCGCGGGCTGGGCCGACCGGCTCGCCGTCCTCCTGGACGACCGCGTGCCCGAGGACACCTTCCAGTACGCGAACCTGGCCGTGCGGGGCAAGCTCCTCGACCAGATCGTCGCCGACCAGGTGCCCAAGGCGGTCGAGCTCGCCCCCGACCTCGTGACCCTGGTCGCCGGCGGCAACGACATCATCCGCCCCGGCACCGACCCGGACGACGTGGCCGAGCGCTTCGAGAAGGCCGTCGCCACCCTCGCCGACTCGGCCGGGACCGTGATGCTGGCCACCGGCTTCGACACCCGTGACGTGGCGGTGCTCAAGCACCTGCGCGGCAAGATCGCCACCTACAACATGCACGTGCGGGCCATCGCCGACCGGTACGGCTGCGCGATGCTCGACCTGTGGTCCCTGAAGTCCATCCAGGACCGCCGGGCCTGGGACGAGGACCGCCTGCACCTCTCGCCCGAGGGGCACACGCGGGTGGCGCTGCGCGCAGGGCAGGCGCTCGGCATCGAGGTGCCGGCCGACCCCGAGCAGGCGTGGCCGATGCTGCCGCCGCGCGGCACGTTCGAGGTGCGGCGCGACGACATCCACTGGGCCCGCGAGTTCCTGGTGCCCTGGATCGGGCGCCGGCTGCGCGGCGAGTCCTCCGGCGACCGCGTGCAGGCCAAGGGCTTCGTCGACCCGCACACCGTCAAGGCGCACCTGCAGTCCGCGTCCTGACGCCTTTCCTCGCGGCGGTACGGCGGCGCTGACGGTCTCCCGTCAGCGCCCCGCCCCCGTCAACTCCGCCCGATCCAGGCCCAGTTCGCGGGCGAGTGCCTCGTCCACCCACTCCTGCATGCGGGTGCGCGACACCGTGCCCCGCTCGCCCTCGTACGCCGTCATCTGCACGGCGAGCCCGTCCAGCAGCGCCGTCAGCCGCAGCGCCGCCCCCATCGGGTCCGGGCAGCCGAACTCGCCGGCCGCCACGCCCTCGGCGATCACCTCCGCGAGCGCCGCCTTCCACTGCCGGTCGAGGTCCCGCGTGACCTCCCGCAGCGCGGGCTCGCGCAGCGCCGCGGCCCAGCCCTCGATCCACAGCCGCCAGCCCTTGGCCTGCCCCGTCGGCGCGTACCAGCGCACCGCGGCGCGCAGCCGCTTCAGGGCCGTCGTGCGGCGGCCGAGCAGCTTGCGCAGATGCGCCAGGTCGCCCTCGGCCGCGTGCGCGAACGCGGCCGCGACGAGCTTCTCCTTCGTCGAGAAGTGGTACAGCACCAGCGCGTTGCTCACGCCGAGCGCCGATGCCACGTCGGCGATGCGCACGGCGGCGACCCCGCGCACCTCGATCTGCTCGATGGCGGCTCGCAGCAGCTCTTCGCGCCGCTCGGGCACGCTCAACCGGACTCTGGTCACGCCGCAAGCCTAGTTGTTCCCGTGGCCCGATTCGTTCCGGCGCACACCTCTTGACGGCTTCCCGTCGCACGGGTCACAGTCGCGTCACGTTCCACTACTGACTGTCTATTCAGTCAATAAGTAGGTCGGCAGGGGGTAAGCGCGGCCCCAGCAGGCCTCGCGGTCGATGTCAGTGCTGTCTCTGTTGTTTTCGTGCCGTCCTCGCCAGGAGCAATCGTGACCCAAGCGCCATCCCTCTCGCCGACCCCGCCCACCGGGGACGAGCCCGACCTCTCCGAAGGGTGGGGCGAGCAGCGCTCACGGCTGCGCAAGGATCTGCGCCGGCTGGACGTGCTGTTCTTCCTCATCTGCACGCTCGTCGGCCTGGACACCATCGGCTCCGTCGCGGCCCAGGGCCCGCAGGGACTGACCTGGATGGTCATCCTGGCCGTCGTCTTCTTCCTCCCCTACGGACTGCTCGTCGCCGAACTCGGCTCCGCCTTTCCCGTCCAGGGCGGCCCCTACGTGTGGACGCGCCTCGCCTTCGGGCGGCTCGTCGCGGGCGTCAACCAGCTCCTGTACTGGATCTCCAACCCGGTCTGGGTCGGCGGAAGCCTGTGCATCATCGCGCTGACCACCTGGGAGGAGTTCTTCACGCCGCTGCCGGGCGTGTGGAAGTACGTCGCCGGATTCGTCTTCATCTGGGGCGGTGCGCTCGCCGTCGTACAGTCCGTGCGCATCGGCAAGTGGGTGCCCATCGCGGGCGCCGTCGCGCGCGTCGTGCTGCTCGGCTTCTTCCTCGTCTCCGTCGTCGTCTACGCCGCCGAACACGGCGTGCACGCCCTTCCGGCGGGCGAGTTCACGCCCACCTACGCGGGCTTCGTGGCCCTCGTCCCGGTGCTCATCTTCAACTACGTGGGCTTCGAACTGCCCAGCTCCGCCGCCGAGGAGATGAAGAACCCGCGCCGCGACATCCCGCTGTCGATCCTGCGCTCCGGCCTCGCCGCCGTGCTCCTGTACGGAGGCCCCATCCTCGGCATCCTGTTCGTCCTGCCCAGCCAGGAGATCGGCAGCCTGGGCGGCTTCATCGACGCCTGCAAGGCCGTCTTCACCGTCTACGGCGGCTCCATCGCGGCCGACGGCACGGTGACGCTCACCGGGCTCGGCTCCGTGTTCGGTGGAGTCGCCGCCGCGGGCCTCATCATCGGCCTGCTCACCTCTGGTGTGACCTGGGCGATGGGCGCCCACCGCGCGCAGGCCGTGGCGTGCGCGGACGGCGCGGGCCCGGCCTGGCTGGGCCGCATCTCCGAGAAGCACGGCACTCCGGTGCGGGTGAACATCCTGTCCGCGGTGCTCGGTTCGATCCTGTTCGTCGTCGCCCTCAACCTCACCGGCGGCGACGGCGAGAAGTACTTCGCGGCGGGCCTCGGCCTGACCATCAGCACGACGTTCATCTCCTACGTCATCACGTTCCCCAGCCTCGCGGTGCTGCGCCGCAAGTACCCCGACCAGGAACGCCCTTACGCCGTGCCGGGCGGCCGGGTGGGCGCCTGGATCGTGACGGCGCTCGCCACCGGCTTCGTGGCGTTCACCGTGGTCGTGCTGATCTGGCCCGGGTTCGGGGTGGGCTGGTTCGGCACGGCGGGCGACCCGGCGGACTCCTTGCCCGAGTCCTTCGCGGGCCAGCGCCTGCCGTACACGCTCAGCCAGGCGCTGCCGCTGCTGCTGTTCGTCGTGATCGGCTTGGTGTTCTACGCGTGCGGGGCGCCCGCGCGGCGGCGGGCGCGTGCCGGCGGGACCGGGTAGGCCGTCCTCACACCACGTCGAACTCATTGCCCTCAGGATCCCGCATGGCGGCGGCGTAGAACCCCGTGCCGGGCTCGTCCTTGATCCGCAGCACGGTGGCACCGGCCCCGACCAGCCGGTCCACCGTGGCCTTGACCCGCTGTGTGCGGACGTCCAGCGGGACGTCGCGGCCGCCGCCGACCTTCAGGTCGAAGTGCCAGCGGTTCTTGGCGGCCTTCGGCTCGGGAACCTGCTGGAACCACACCCGCGGTCCACGCCCCGCGGGATCGACGATCGACTCCGGTATGTCCCCGGCGCCGGCGGGCAACTCCTCCTCGGGAACCCCCATCGCCGCCCAGTGGGCACGCCATGTGGAGTGGCCCTCCGGCGGAGGCTCGGGCACGTAGCCCAGCGCCTCCGACCAGAAGGCCACCATGCTCTGCGGATCGGCACAGTCGATCGTCAACTGCAGGCTCATCTCCATGCCCGGAGCATGGCAGGCAGGTCTGACAGTCGACCCGCTCGCGCACCCGGCCTTACGAGGACCGGACCGCGTGCGCGTCCAGCGCGATCGCGCCGCCGGGGTGCACCAACAGCGGATTGACCTCCAGATCGGACAGTTCCGGGTGGTCCGCCGCGGCCTGCGCCACCGCGCACACCGCGGCGACCGCCGCTTCCAGATGGACGGCCGGTGCGCCGCGCCACCCGGTCAGGAGCGGTGCGTGCCGCAGCCCGAGCAGTAGGGCACGCGCGCGTGCCGGGGTGAGCGGTGCCAGGGCCAGTGCCGTGTCGGCGTGCAACTCGGCGGTGACACCGCCGGCCCCGACCATGACGACCGGCCCGAACGCCGCGTCCCTCCGCACACCGACGATGAGTTCGCGCGCGTACGGAGGCGTGGCCATCGCCTCGACCGCATACCGCTCGGCCCCCGTTGCCTCCCGCATCCGCGCGAAGGCGGTCCGCAGGGCGGCCTCGTCCGCGATGTGCAGCGCCACGCCACCGGCCTCGGTCTTGTGGGCGAGCCCCATCGCCTTGAGCACCAGGGGATAGCCCGTGCGGTGGGCCGCCTCCACGGCCGCGTCCGCGTCCGCCACGAACTCGGCGGTGGGGAACGCGACTCCGTAGGACGCGAGAAGCTCCCGCACCCGCTCGTAGCCGCCGTCCTCGACCTCGTACGCCGCCGGGGGACCGCCCCGCCCCTGCGGCAGGCACGGCGCGGCGGCGGCAAGGCGCACGGCGCCCGCGACGGCCGACGCCGCGTGCTCGACCCGCTCATGGACCGGGACGCCGCGCTCCCTGAGGACGGCGAGGGCCGGGGTGTCGCGGGCCATCGTGTGCACGACCAGGGCCCGGCCCGCTGCGCCCGCGGCATCGGCCAGCGCATGCGCGATCTCGCACTCGCGCCCCGCCTGGGCGGGGTTCGCGCTCGCGTAGTCGCCGAAGTAGCCGGTGAGCACGACCGTGTCCGCGTCGCCGCTGTCCAGCAGGGTGGCCGCCACACGCGCGTAGGCGGCCAGGTCCCGCTCGCCCGCCCCGGCCAGGTCGACCGGGTTGGCCCGGCCCGCGCCGGACGGCAGGTGCGTGGTGAGCGCCTCGACGGTGGCCGGGGAGAGCGGGGGCACGTCGAAGCCGTGGGCGGCGAACGAGTCGGCGGCCAGCGCGCCCTGCCCGCCGCTGTCCCCGATCACGGCGATCCGGTGCGGTGGGGTGGGGGTGGCGCTGGGTTGGGTGGGGTGTGGGGCGGGGGTGGTTTCGTGGCGGGGAGGCGTGGGGCGGGAACGTACGAGAGGGAGGGTGGGGGACATCAAGTGGAGTGCGGTGTCGACGAGTTCGCCCGCCGAGTCCAGGAGGAGGGCGCCCGCGTCGCGGCAGACGGCGGCGACCGTGGCGTGCGGGCTGACCAGGGCGCCGGTGTGGGAGGCGGCCGCGCGGCCCGACGCCGCGCTGCGGCCCACCGTCAGGAGCAGGACCGGCTTTCCCGCGGCGTGCGCGGCCGCCAGGACGTCCGCGAGGCGGCGGCCGTCCCGGAAGTCCTCCACGTACGCCGCGATCGCCCTCGTCGGCTCGTGGGCGATCAGGGACTCGAGCGCGTCGGCGGCGTCGATGTCGCATTGGTTGCCGAGCGAGACGAAGCGCGAGAAGCCCGCGCCCGCGCGCTGGAGGTGGCGGCCGATCTCCAGGGCGAGGTTGCCGCTCTGCGAGACGAGGCCGAGGCCACCGGCCGGGAAGTCGCCCCAGCTGAGCCGGAGTTGGCTCGTCGTGTCGACGATGCCCATGCAGTTGGGGCCGAGCAGCCGGGCGCCGTGCGAGGTGACCAGGTCCGCGAGGGAGCGTTCCTCGGCGGCGCCCGACGTGATCACCGTGAAGCAGCGGGCGCCCGCCGCCAGACCCTCCTGGACCACCGGGCGCACCTGGCGGGGCGGGACCGCGACCACCACGTGCTCGGGCGGCGCGGCGAGTGCGGACAGGGCGGGGCGGAACGGTTCGCCCTGGAGCCGGCCGCCCTTGTGGTTGACCAGATGCACCGCACGGCGGGAGCGGCCGGTCAGGGCGCCCGTCGCGAGCCAGTAGCCCCACTTCTCCGGGTTGGCGGACGCGCCGACGACCGCGACGGACGCCGGGTCGTACAGCGCCTCCAGGTTCGTTGACGTCGTCACCTGTACCACCCGAACCTCTCCGCGAGGATCGGAAGGCGGTCGGCGACGATGGCGTGCGCGGCCGCCCGCGGGGTCGTCCCGTCGCCCTCCGCGCGCGCGAGCATCTGGTCGATCAGGGAGCGCATGGAGCGCCGCGTGTAGGCGAAGGCCTCGTCCGCGTCGGCGCCGATGTCGCCGAACAGGGTCCACCACCACCAGGCGTTCGTACCGGAGTTGACCACCACGTCCGGCAGGACCGTGACGCCGCGCCGCGTCAGCAGCTCCTCGGCGTCCGCGAGCACCGGCATGTTCGCCGCCTCGACGACCCAGCGAGCGGTGATCCGCTCCTGGTTCGCCGCGTCGATCGCGTACGAGACCGCGGCCGGGACCAGTACGTCCGCGTCCGCCGACAGCCAGGCGTCGCCCGGCAGTTGGCGGTCCTCGGGGCGCAGCCGCTCGCGGTCGACGGTGCCGTAGGCGTCGCGCGCCGCGAGCAGTGCCTCCACGTCGAGTCCCGCGTCGTTGGCGACGGTGCCCTCCAGGTCGGCCACCGCAACGATCGTGAGCCCCGCGCGCGCGAGGAAGCGGGCCGTGGCGCCGCCCATGGTGCCCAGCCCCTGGAGGGAGACACGGGTGCCCTCGTGGGCGACCCCGGCGCGGTCGAGCGCGACGAGGACGGCCTCGGCGACACCGCAGCCGCCCACCAGCTCGTCCAGACCGATGCCGTCGACGTCCACCGCGAACGCGTCCGCGAGGCGCCGACGGGCCGTCTCCTCGTCGTCCAGGAGCGGATAGACGGCCTGGATCGACGAGACGAGCCCCGCCTCGGCCGCCGCCTTGTCGACGAGGTCCTGAGTGAGCCCCAGGTCCTCGCCCGTCGTCCAGAAGGACTCGATGTACGGACGCATCGCCTTCAGGTAGCGCACGAGGATGCCGTACGCCTCCGGGTCCTGCGGGTCGCAGTCGATGCCGCCCTTGGCGCCGCCCAGCGGGATGTACCGCCCCTCCGGGTTGTAGTGCAGCGCCTCCTTCATCGACATGCCGCGCGCGAGACCCGCGACCTCTTCGAGGGTGCAGCCGGCGCGCATGCGCAGGCCACCGCTGGAGACGCCGCGCACCAGGCGGTCGATCACCAAGTAGCCGCGGCGGCCGGTGACGTGGTCGGTCCAGGTGAGCTGGGTGAGGGGAGCCGTCGGATTCGTCGTCGTCGGCGTCGTCGTCGGGGGAGTGGGGGTGGTGGCGGGCGTGGGCGCGGTGGTCATGCGGACTCCTCGGGGACGACGATCAGGGTGGGGGCGGGAGTGGTCAGGGCGGTGCTCAGCAGCTTCGCGAACTCCTCGGGTGAGTGGGCCGTCGCGCCGTGTCCTCCGTAGGCGCGGGCGAGCGCGGGCAGGTCCACGCGCGCGTGGTCGACCGCGAGCGGTGCGTCGCCGCGGGCCTTCATCTCGTCGCGGATCTCGCCGTAGCCGGAGTTGTCGAACACGACGACAGCGAGCGGTAGTTGGAGCTCGGCGGCCGTGGCCAGCTCCTGGATCGAGAACTGCAGGCCACCGTCACCGCTGAGCGCCACCACCTGACGCTCCGGGGCGGCGGCCTTCGCGCCGACCGCGGCGGGCAGGGCGTAGCCGAGGGTGCCGAAGCCGGTGGGGTGCAGGTAGCGGGCGCGCGGGCCCAGGGTGAGGTGCGGCAGTGCGCCGTAGTAGCAGCACTGGGCGCTGTCGGAGGTGACGACGGCGTCCGGGGCGAGGACGCCGCGGATCGCCTCCAGGTAGGGCAGCCAGTGGGCGTCGCGGGGGCGGGACTCGTCGTCCCGGGTCGCCTTCAGGGCGGCGGTTTCGGTGTGGGCGGGGGCGGGGTCCGCCGCGGGCCGGATGTGCGATGCGGCGAGGGTTCGGGTGAGCGCGTCGAGGGCGACGGCGGCGTCGCCGACCAGGGGGACGTCCGCCGGGCTGCCCGCGTACATCTGCGCGGGATCGAGGTCCACCCGGATCAACTGGCCTTGCAGGGGAAGGGGTTCGGCGGTCCAGATGTCGGCCTCCGCCAGCTCCGTGCCGACCGCCAGGACCACGTCGCGGCTCGTGAGCCACTTCTGGACCGCCGGGCTGTGCAGGGATACGCCGAGGGAGAGCGGGTGCTCCTCGTCGACGATCGCCTTGCCGTTCGCCGTGGTGACCACCGGGGCGGCCAACCGCTCGGCCAGGGCCAGGCATTGGCCCGCCGCCCCGCGGGCGCCGCCGCCGAGGACCAGGGCCGGGCGCTCCGCGCGCGCGAGGAGGGCGGCGGCCTCGGCGATGTGCGCGGCATCCGGGACGCGCGGCGCGGCCGGGGGAGCGGTCCGGGCCGGCCCCGCGGGCTCCACCGCCTCCAGGAGGTCAAGAGGTATCTCGATGTGCGCCGGGCGCGGCCGCTCGCTGCGGAACAGCGTGAACGCCCGCGCCACCGCGGCCCCGATCTCCGCGACCGACGAAACCCGGTGGCTGAACGCGGCCACGTTGCGCAACGCCTCGGTCTGGCTGCGCATTTCGTGCAGCAGGCCCGTCGACTGGCGCGGGTGGCGCAGTGGCATCCCCGGCGAGACCACGAGCAGCGGCACGCTGTCCGAGTACGCCTGGCCCACGGCCGCCGCGATGTTCATCAGCGCGGGCCCCGTGGTGGTGATCGCGACGCCGGGCGTGCCCGTCACGCGCGCGTAGGCGTCCGTCGCGTATCCGGCGCCCTGTTCGTGGCGGGGCGCGATGTGTGCGACGCCGTAGGCCGTCAGGTGGCGGTAGATCTCCAGGTTGTGGGTGCCGGGGATGCCGAAGGCCCGGGTGACGCCGTGGGCGGCGAGCGCGCGGACGAGGGCCTCGCCTCCGGTGAGGACCGGTGGAACGTCGGGACGGTGACGCGTGGCCGCGGCGGAATCGTGGGCGGACGTCACAGCGACCTCGCAATGATCAGGCGCATGATGTCGGACGTGCCCTCCTCGATCTCCTCCAACTTGGCGTCCCGCATCCACTGTTCGACCGGGAACTCGCGCGAGTAGCCCCAGCCGCCCAGCGTCTGCACGGCGGCCCAGGTGCAGTACGCGGCCGTCTCCGAAGCGGTGAGCTTCGCCATGGCCGCCTCCGTGGTGGCGGACAGGCCCGCGTCCAGGCGGCGGGCCGCGCGCCACGTCATCAGGCGCGACTGCTCGATACGGGTGCGCATGTCGGCGAGGCGGAACGCGACGGCCTGATGCTCGATGACGGGCTTGCCGAACTGCACGCGCGTGCGCGCGTAGTCGCGTGCGTACTCGTAGGCGGCGCGGGCGACACCGGTGGCGGCGGCGCCCAGGACGACCCGCGAGATGTCGAAGGTGCGCATCAGGCCGACGAAGCCCTGGCCCTCGTCACCGAGCCGGTTCTCCTCGGGGACGAACGCGTCGGCGAAGAAGATCTCCCGGCAGACGATGGCGCGCTGGCCCATCTTGCGCATCGGCGCGCCGAAGGTGACGCCCTCGGTGTCCTTGTGCAGCAGGAAGGCGCTCACCCCGCGCGAGCGCCGGGTCGGGTCGGTCTTGGCGAACACCACGTAGCGGTCGGCCTCGCCCGCGTTCGAGATCCACGCCTTCTGGCCGTTGAGCAGGTAGCCGCCCTCGGTGCGGCGGGCCGCCGTGGTGATCGACGCGGCGTCCGAGCCCGCGCCGGGTTCGGTGGTGGCGAGCGACGTCATCGGGGTGTCGGGGCCTGCGAGCGGCGTGAGCCAGGCGCGCTGCTGCTCCGCGGTGCCCAGGGCGAGCACCGGGTCGGCGAAGAACCCGTTCGAGCAGAGCAGGTTGCCGATACCCAGGTCGCCGACGCACAGCTCCTCCTGCACGAGGACCTGCGTGAACACGTCGGTGAAGCCGCCTCCGCCGAACTCCTCGGGGAGCATGAATCCGGTGATGCCGACCTTGGCGGCCTTGCGCCACAGGTCCCACGGTGTCTCGACGTCGGCCTCGTCCACGGCACGCGCGCGGGGCCGGATCTCCTCGGCCGCGAACGTCCGGGCGAGCTCGACGACGGCGTGCTGTTCGGGAGTGAGCGGGACCAGTTCGGTGGGGAGTTCCGACACGGTGCCTCCAGATGGCTTTACTGAATCGTCAGTCAGTATCTGGAGTCGGCGAGAGTGCTGTCAATCGAACGGTTACTGAATCGTGGGTCAGGTTGCGGGAGGTGTGCGGGTAGGCGTGCGGGGCGGGGCGCGGGGAGGGCGCAGAGAGACGCCGGTCACGGGCTCGCGAGGTCGGGCACACAGGAGGGGCCGGGTGCGTTGTCAGAGGTGCCGCACATAATGGAAACCTGATCGATCAATGGGAGGCGCCGTGTCACGTTCTCTGACTTCCGGGCTGCGTTCGCTCCAGCCCGACGCCTTTGGCGCCGAGCCCACGGGGGCGCGTCTGGACCGGATCCGCCGGTCCCCGAACTTTGCCGATGGTTCCTTCCAGAACCCGGAGGGCGCGCGGACCAGGCCGGACGGCTCGATGCTCGAGTTCGCCAAGGTCTACTTCCGCAAGGAGGAGCGCGTCCGCCGCGCCCCCACGGGCACCGTGCCCGTGCACGCGACGACCCTCGCCGACCTGGCGAAGCCGGCGGCGAGCGGCCTGCGCGTCACATGGATGGGGCACTCCAGCGTGCTCGCCGAGATCGACGGGGTGCGGGTGCTGTTCGACCCGGTGTGGGGCGAGCGCTGTTCGCCGTTCCCCTTCGTCGGGCCCAAACGGCTGCACCCGGTGCCGCTGCCGCTCGCCGCGCTCGGCCCGGTCGACGTGGTGGTCATCTCCCACGACCACTACGACCACCTGGACATGCCCACCATCAAGGCGCTCGCCCACACGGACACCGTCTTCGCGGTGCCGCTCGGCGTCGGCGCGCACCTGGAGCACTGGGGCGTGCCCGCGGACCGGCTGCGCGAGCTGGACTGGCACGAGTCGACGAAGGTCGGCGGAGTGACGCTGACGGCCACGCCCGCCCGCCACTTCTGCGGCCGCGGCCTGCGCAACGCGCAGCACACCCTGTGGGCGTCCTGGGTGGCCTCCGGGCCCGAGCACAGCGTCTTCCACAGCGGCGACACCGGGTACTTCTCCGGCTTCAAGGACATCGGCTCCGAGCACGGACCGTTCGACGTGACGATGATCCAGATCGGCGCCTACTCGGAGTACTGGCCCGACATCCACATGACCCCCGAGGAGGGCATGCGCGCCCACCTCGACCTCCAGGGCGGGCCCGCGTCCGGGCCGATGCTGCCGATCCACTGGGGGACGTTCAACCTGGCGCCGCACGCCTGGACCGAGCCCGGCGAGGGGAGCGTCACCGCGGCCCGCCGCGCCGCCGCGCGCCTCGCGCTGCCGCGCCCCGGCGAGCCCTTCGAGCCGGACGCCGAGACGCTGCCCACGGAGCAGTGGTGGCGGCCCGTCGCCGCGGTCCCGGAGGGCGGATGGCCGGTGGCCGGGCCCGCGTCGGGGGCCGAGGACCAGGAGATCGTGATCGCCGGGTAGGCGCGCGGGCGGTCGCTGGTGGCAGACCGGCGCCGGGGCGTCGGCTCCGGCTCCGGCCCGGTTTCCGGTTGTGCCCCGGTTCCCGGCTCCGCCTCGGTCTCCGGTTACGCCGTGCGCTGCGCCCGCAGGACCGTGTCCCGGTGGTGGTGGGTGCCGGGCGGGGCAGGGGCGGTGCGGGTGCGGGTCTCGTTGACCTGGATCTTCCACTCGGAGGAGTCCAGGAGCGCGGCGATGTCGTCGGCCCAGTAGTAGTCGGCGGGGTCGAATTCGGCGGTCGCCTCGGCGTGCTCCGTCAGGTCCGCCAGCGCGTGCGTGACGAAGAGCAGCGTGCCGCCGGGGGCGACCGCGTCGACGATCCCGCGCAGCGCCGCAGGGCCCGCGGTGCGCAGCAGCGGAAAGTACTGGAGGGTGACCAGGTCGAAGGCGCCCGCCGGGGGCGGGGTGACGGCCAGGTCGGCGCGCGCCCAGGAGACCCGGCCCTCGACGTCGGAGCCGGCGGAGGCGGCGCGGCGCAGGGCGACCTCGGAGACGTCCACCGCGGTGACCTGCCAGCCGCGCCGGGCCAGCCACAGGGCGTCGCCGCCCTCGCCGCAGCCGACGTCGAGCGCCTGGCCGGGTGCAAGGCCCGCGGCCTCGTCGACGAGCACCCCGTTCGGGTTCCCGCTGAAGAGCTGCTCGCGGCTGCGGTACCGGTCGTCCCACTCCCGGGCGGTGCCGCTCTGCGTGGTGTCGTTCCGGGTGGCGGCCTGCTCGGTGGTGCCGCGCTGTGCGGTGTCGTTGTCCATGGCGCTCGGTCCTGCCTCTCGTCGATGTCCCGTCGACGCCAAGGTCGCTCCACGCGCGCGCAGGGGCAAACTTCTTTGCTGAAAAAGCAAAACGCGGGCGCGGCGGCCGGACGAGCGACGACTTCGACTGCGTGCTGGCGGCGGCCGACCCGAGGCTGCGCGAACTGCGCCGACGCCAGGTCGCCACTCTGACAGCCCATCCACCTCAAGAGCCGCTTCCGCCCGGCCGGGGACCAGGCGCACTGGGCGCACTGGGCCGCCGAATCGTCCCTGCGAACGGGTGTGCGGAGGTATCGCGGACACCTATTCGGTCGTGGGTGCGAAGGCTCATACCAGAGCGGGACCTAGGGCGTCGGAGTTTGTCAACTGCCCCTCGCACATGTGTCGTCGGTGACTACCGTGTGTACTCGCCGTGCGACGCCCGGTCGTGCTGCCCGCTGTCTCCTCATCCGCCGAGCCATCCCCCACTGAGGTCGTCGTATGTCCCAGCTCCGTCAACCGGCCGCCCGCGCAGACCGCCGCGAAGGCGGTCGGCACGGCAGGCCGGCCGGGCGGGCCGCGCCGCAGCCGACCGAGACCCACATACGCTCCCAACTCCTGCGCATCGCCGTCCTGCCGCCGCTCGCTGTGGCCCTCGGCGCGAGCGCGGCCGTGCTGTTCGTGCTCCAGCACACGGGGGTGCGGCCCAGCCTCACCCTGTGGGCCGTGCTCGGCGGGGCCTGCCTGGTGACGGTCGCGGGCATCGTGATCGCCGCCATCGCGGCCCGACGCACCGCCAGGGTCGTACGCGACCGGTTGCTCGCGCTGCGTCAGGTCACCGCGCACGGACAGGTCGAACTGCGCTCGCTCGTCGAGCAGTTGCGCAAGGGCGAGGCACCGCCGCCGCGCCGCGCACCCGCCATCGGCGCGCCCGGCGGCGACGACTTCGACCGCCTCGCCGCCGACCTGGCCCGCACCCAGGACGTCGCGGTCACCGCCGTCGTCCAGGCCACCCAGCTGTCCAGCCAGACCGGCAGCCGGCAGAAGGTCGAGGTGTTCGTGAACCTCGCCCGGCGCCTGCAGTCGCTCGTCCACCGGGAGATCAACCTCCTGGACGAGCTGGAGAACCAGGTCGAGGACCCCGACCTGCTCAAGGGCCTCTTCCACGTCGACCACCTCGCCACCCGCACCCGGCGGCACGCCGAGAACCTCGCCGTGCTCGGCGGCGCCGTCTCGCGCCGCCAGTGGAGCCACCCCGTGTCCATGACCGAGGTGATGCGCTCCGCGATCGCCGAGGTCGAGCAGTACTCGCGTGTCAAGCTCGTGCCGCCGATCGACGGCACCCTGCGCGGGCACGCCGTCGCCGACTGCATCCACCTGCTGGCCGAACTCGTCGAGAACGCCACGGTGTTCTCCGCCCCGCACACCCAAGTCCTGCTCCGCGCCAACCAGGTGACCTCCGGCGTCGCCGTCGAGGTCGAGGACCGCGGCCTCGGCATGCCGGTCACCGAGCAGAACAAGATGAACCAGCTGCTCAGCGACCCCGACCAGGTCAACGTGGCCAGCCTCCTCGCGGACGGACGCATCGGCCTGTTCGTGGTCTCGCAGCTCGCCCGGCGGCACGGCATCACGGTGCGACTGCAGACCAACATCTACGGGGGAGTGCAGGCGGTCCTCGTCCTGCCCCAGGATCTGCTCGGCGGGGACGGCGACACGGACGGCGCGGGCGTGCGCATCCCGCACGTGCGCAAGGCCGCCGCGGCGGCGACCGCGAACAGTGTGCTCGGCAGCGAGCAGCCGGTGTCGGCCAACGGCCACCGGCCGGGCCCGCCGCCGTCCGGCCCCGGCACCAACGGATCGCGGCCCGCACCGCCCAACACGCCCTCCCCGACGCCCCCTTCACCCGCCCCGCCCGTGACGCTCAACGGAGCCGCCGGGGTGGTTCCCCGGCAGGCGCCCGGTGGAACGCCCGCGAGGGGCACGCCAACTGCCCCGCCCCCCAACGGCACACCGACCGCCCCGCCCGCCCCGCCCGCCACAGATCGGCCCACCGGCACCTCCCGCTCCGCAGGCCCCGGCGCCGCCCTCCCGCAGCGCGTCGCAGGTGACACCCGCCCCACCCCCGCCGACGCCGTCCCCGGCATCCGCCCGGAGGCCCGCGAGGCCGCGGCCCATGCCGAGCGCCCGCCCGCCCGGCCCGAGGGGCCCGTGCGCGGCACCATGGGGCGGCCCCAACTGCCGCGCCGCAAGGCTCAGGAGCACATCGCCCCGCAACTGCGCGGCGGCCCCGTGCCCCGCCAGGACGACGGGCCCCCGTCCGTCCACGACCCCGGTCTGATGGCCGCCTTCCAGCGCGGCATCACGCTCGCCGAGTCGGCCGAACCCCGCGCGCCCGGCGACGAGGGCCCGCCCCCGCGGCGGGAGCCCGACCGCGACGAGCAGGGCGGCGGCCCCGCATGACGACCCTGACAACGTCCACACGTCCGCCCCCGCCGGGGCTCTGTTCCCCACCCGCAGCACCACCCCCACCAGTCCACCAAGGAGTCGATCCCCCATGGCGAGCGATGTGCCGACGGGTCATGTGTCCGATCTCGACTGGCTGATGAGCGGCCTCGTCCAGCGTGTTCCCCACACCAACAGTGCCGTGCTCCTGTCCTCCGACGGACTCGTCAAGTCCGTGCACGGTCTCGACGCCGACAGCGCCGACCACATGGCGGCCCTCGCCTCGGGCCTCTACTCGCTGGGCCGCAGCGCGGGCGTCCGGTTCGCCGACGGCGGCGACGTACGACAGGTGGTGGTGGAGCTCGACTCGGCGCTGCTGTTCGTGTCGACCGCGGGTTCCGGCACCTGTCTGGCGGTGCTCGCCGGGCGCGACGCGGACGCGGCAGTGCTCGGCTACGAGATGGCCATGCTCGTCAAGAGCGTGCGGCCCTACCTGGTGACCGCACCCCGGCAGCTCTCCGCCGAGCCCACGGCGATGAGGAATTGACGGTGGCGGCCCCGCAGGACGGGCCATGGCTCGACGGCGCCGCGGGCCGGCTCGTGCGTCCGTACACGATCAGCAACGGACGCACCCGGCCGAGCACGTCGATGGATCTGCTCACCCATGTCATGGCCACCGGGGCGACCCCCCTCGGCTATCTGGGGCCCGAGCACAGCCAGGCGCTCGACCTGTGCGCGCAGCCCACCTCGGTCGCGGAGATCGCCGGCCACCTGAAGCTTCCGGCGGCCGTGACCAAGGTGCTTCTCTCCGACCTCGTGGACTGCCAAGCCGTCACGACGAAGCCCCCCACGTTCCACGAAAACCCCACTGACCGGTCCCTACTGGAGGCAGTGCTCGATGGACTACGACGACAGCTCTGACCCGTTCCCCACCGCACTGAAGATCTTGGTCGCGGGTGGGTTCGGGGTCGGCAAGACGACCTTCGTGGGGGCCGTCAGCGAGATCGCTCCGCTCAGTACGGAAGAGCTGCTCACCACGGTCAGCGCCGCCACGGACGATCTCGACGGCATCGAGAACAAGGTCGAGACGACCGTCGCGATGGACTTCGGGCGGATCACCCTGGACCCCGAGCACGTGCTCTATCTGTTCGGCACACCGGGCCAGGAGCGCTTCTGGTTCATGTGGGACGAACTGTCCGAGGGGGCCCTCGGCGCGGTCATCCTCGCCGACACGCGCCGCCTGGAGGACTGCTTCGCCGCGGTCGACTTCTTCGAGGAGCGCGGCATGGGGTTCGTCGTGGCGGTCAACGAGTTCGACGGCGCCTACCGCTACGAGCCCGAGGAGGTGCGCGCCGCGATCGACCTGGACCCCGCGGTGCCCGTCGTGCGCTGCGACGCCCGTATCTCCAGCTCCGGCATCCAGACGCTGCTCACCCTCGTACGGCATCTGCTGGCGCACGCCCCCGCGACCACCGGTTTCGGAGCCCACACGTGACGTACGACGGGACCAGGCGGCTGCTGCTCACCCCGCGGGACGAGGAGGGGGCCGAGCGGGCCGGCCGGTTGCGCAGACTGGACCTCGGGCAGCGCGCCGAGCCGGTGTTCGACCGCTTCGCGGACCGGCTCGCCGAGGTGACCGGCGCGCCGTACGCGATGGTCAACTTCATCGACGAGAACCGGCAGTTCTTCGCCGGACTGCACACCCCGCAGGGCGACCACCGGGGCGGCGAACTGGTCGCGGCGGCCGCGTCGGCCGCCAAGTCGGCCTCTACCGAAGGAGAAGTGTCGCGCTACATGGCGCGCGATCACGGCTACTGCCCCCATGTGGTCGTGCGGCGCAAGGCGCTCGTCCTTGAGGACGTGTGCGACTACCCGCGCTTCGCGGGCAACCCTGTCGTCGACGAGATCGGCATCCGCTCCTACCTGGGCGCGCCGTTGATCGACGAGCGCACGGGCCTCGCCCTCGGCACCGTGTGTGCCGTCGCGACCGAGCCCCGCCCGTGGGGACAGGCGGGGCTCGCGACGATCAAGTCGATGGCGGGCGAACTGATGGAACTCGTACGGGGGCGGGGTGACCTGCTCGGCTAGGCCCGCACCGCACGTGCGTCCCGGCGCTGCTTGGCGTAGCCGCCCGCGGCCAGCGCGACCACGAGGATCGCGGAGACGAACAGCTGGTCGCGTCCGTCGGCGGTGCTCGCCATGACCACGAAGACGCCCGCGATGGCCGCCAGGGCGAGCCACGTCAGGTACGGGAACCCCCACATCCTCACGGTGAGCAGCTCGGGCGACTCGCGCTCCAGACGGCGGCGCATCTTCAGCTGCGCGAGGCAGATGAAGACCCAGCCGACGAGGATGGCGACACCGGTCGTGTTCATCAGCCAGGTGAAGACCGTGTCGGGCCACCAGACGCCGGCGAACACCGCGAAGAAGCCGAAGAGGCAGGACGCGAGCACCGCGGCCACCGGCACGCGGCGGTGCACCCGGCCGAGGAAGCGCGGGCCGAGGCCGCGCGAGACCAGCGAGTACGCCATGCGGGACGAGCCGTAGATGTTGGCGTTCATCGCCGACAGCAGGGCGACCAGGATGACGGCCTGCATGATGGTGCCGGCGGCCGGGATGCCGAACTCGTCGAGAACGGTGACGTACGGGCCGTCGGCGGCGACGTTCGGGTCGTTCCACGGCACCAGGGCGACGACCAGCGCCATCGACCCGACGTAGAAGAGCGCGATGCGCCACACGGCGGTGCGCACGGCGCGCGCCACGTTCTCGCGCGGCTTGTCGGACTCGGCGGCGGCGATGGACACCGTCTCCAGGCCCCCGTACGCGAACACGGCGGTGAGCAGTCCGGCGATCAGACCGGAGGTGCCGGTGGGGAAGAAGCCGCCCTGGCCGGTGAGGTTCGAGGCGCCGGGGGCGTCACCGAAGACGCCGCACATGCCGAGCACGCCCAGCACGAGGAACGCGCAGATCGCGGTGACCTTCAGGGCGGAGAAGAAGAATTCGAACTCGCCGAAGTTGCGCACGGCGGCCAGGTTGCTCAGGCAGAAGAACACCATGAAGACGGCGACCCACCCGTAGGCGGGCAGAAACGGCACCCAGCCGTGCATGATCTGCCCGGCCGCCGTCGCCTCCGCGGCCACGCCGCAGGTGAGCATCACCCAGTACATCCAGCCGGAGGTGGCCCCCGCCCAGGCGCCCAGCTCGCGCTCGGCGTGCACGGAGAACGATCCGGTGGCCGGGCGCGCGGCGGACATCTCGCCGAGCATCCGCATCAGCAGCATGACCACGAATCCGGCGCCCGCGAAGAGCAGGACGACCGCGGGCCCCGCGGCGGCGATCCCGGCGCCCGACCCTACGAAGAGGCCCGCGCCGATGACACCGCCGAGGGCGATCATCGAGAGGTGCCGCTGCTTGAGGCCGTGGCCGAGCTGTGTGCCGGCGTCGGTGGACTCGACGTCGTGCGGCGTGGCGCCGACGCCGGATCGGGCCTGCGGCCGGTCCGTGACGGATGTCCGTGTCATGGTCGTGCCTGTTCGCTGTCTGAGACGGGTGGAATTGCGGCGACAGTATGCGACCAAGTGGTGCGGCCTGCGTCGAGCGTCCGTTATTCGGACACCCTGTTCGTTGAGCGGATTCGTGGGGCGAGTCCGCGGGGCGGGTCCGCGGTGGAGGAAATGGCCGCTGCCAGAGGGCACTTGGGCAGGGAAAACGCAACGTCGACAGGGGCCGCGGGGGCGGCTATCTTCACCTGGTCTTCGGCGATCGCCCACGGCCGTGCACGAGTTCCTTCAGGCCGGTCCGCACCAGGAACCACCCACCAGGGAACCCCCAACCAGGGAGAGACGCATGCCTCAGCTTGCTCTGTACACGTTCGGCGTCCTGAAGTCCCCGCTCGCCGACACCTCATCCCTCACGCGCGAGTTCTACGACATCGGCGGGGCCGTCTACCAGAAGTTCGTTCAGCACCCCGGATACCTGGGGCATGCGGAACCGGAGTACGTCGACCGGGGTGAGCTCTTCGGGGCGGACTGGGGTGCATGGGGAGAGTTCGACGTGCCGGCCTGGTACGGCAAGGGCCGCACGGTGGACACCGTCGCCCTGGCCGCGACCCTCTCGCTCTGGACCGGCCTGCGCCCCGCCTTCGACGCCGTCTACACCGGTCTGCACCGTGAGGCGCTGAACCGGCGATACGACTGGTTCGAGAGGACGGGACACCCGAACTACGTGTTCTGGTGGGTCCCCGACGGCGTGACACCCACCTGGCAGGACGGGGTGTCCAGGCTGGAGCACCTCCACGGCCACGGCTCCGCGCCGCACGCCTTCACCTTCCGCGACTCGTTCACCCCGGAGGGGACTCCGACCAGGTCCGCCGCCCGTCACGCCGGTTGAACGAGGGCGACCACGTGCGTGGACGGCCGTCGTAGGGTCCCCGCATGGACCCACTCGACATCACGCCGGACCGGCTGGCCGGCACCTGGCACATCGTCTGCTCCTCGTTCCCCATGTGGCAGGGCGAGCGGCGGACCGGCGCGACGTTCACCTACGCCCCGTTGTCGAGCGGCGGTTCAGACACGCAGGAGATGAGCGACGCGGTGAGCTACCGCACCAGAAGCGGGCGGCAGCGCCGCATCCTCGGCGTCGACACCCGTCTCACCGGGCGTCCCGGTTCCGTCTACCAATGGCGCGGCCGCGGCGTACTGAAGGTGCTGACGAGCGAGTGGGAGGTGACCGAGATCGGGCCGGACGACGCGTGGGCGGTGATCGTCTTCAGCCGGTCCCTGGCGACTCCGGCCGGGGCGGACGTCGTCGTCCGCGCCGACCGACTCGACGACGCCGCGGTGCGCGAGGAGGCGCTGGAGGTCGGCAGGCGCCATGGCGCGCCGCCGGTGTCGTGAGGAACGACGGCCTGTAGGAAACCTGGGGCGGCGCTTAAGAAAACCTCGATGGACCGAACGGCCCGCGTAGGGAAGAGTCTGCGGTGGCGGCGGGCCGCATACAGGACCGGTCCGGACGACTGCCGCAAACGACGCGTTACTCGCACGGGCCGCATCGCCGGCAGTACCCGCACCACCCACTCTTCCCTCCCACGCGGGCCGGTTCGCCCTGCCCGCGTGCGCGACGACAGGAGCCCAACCGTTGAAGGCGCTGGTCAAGGAGAAGGCCGAACCGGGACTGTGGCTGACGGACGTCCCCGAGCCGGGCGTCGGTCCCGGTGACGTACTGATCAAGGTGCTGCGCACCGGTATCTGCGGTACCGATCTACACATCCGCAGCTGGGACGGCTGGGCACAGTCGACCATCAGCGCGCCGCTGGTCGTGGGCCACGAGTTCGTCGGCGAGGTCGTCGAGACGGGCCGCGACGTCGCCGACATCTCCGTGGGCGACACGGTCAGCGGCGAGGGCCACCTCGTGTGCGGCAAGTGCCGCAACTGCCTGGCCGGGCGCCGCCACTTGTGCCGCTCGACGGTCGGCCTCGGCGTCGGCCGCGACGGCGCGTTCGCCGAGTACGTGGCGCTGCCCGCGTCCAACGTGTGGGTGCACCGCGTCCCCGTAGACCTCGACGTGGCCGCGATCTTCGACCCGTTCGGCAACGCCGTGCACACCGCCCTGTCCTTCCCGCTCGTCGGCGAGGACGTGCTGATCACGGGGGCCGGTCCGATCGGTCTGATGGCGGCGGCCGTCGCCAAGCACGCGGGCGCCCGCAACGTCGTCGTGACCGACGTCAGCGACGAGCGCCTGGAGCTCGCCCGCAAGGTCGGCGCGAGCCTCGCCCTGAACGTGGCGTCCTCCACCATCGCCGACGGCCAGCGCGAACTCGGCCTGCGCGAGGGCTTCGACGTCGGCTTGGAGATGTCCGGCAACCCCGTCGCGATGCGCGACATGCTCGCCAACATGACCCACGGCGGCAAGATCGCCATGCTCGGCCTGCCGTCCGAGGAGTTCGCCGTCGACTGGGCCCGCATCGTCACCTCGATGATCACCATCAAGGGCATCTACGGCCGCGAGATGTTCGAGACCTGGTACGCCATGTCGGTGCTCCTGGAGGGCGGCCTCGACCTCGCCCCGGTGATCACCGGCCGCTACGCGTACACCGACTTCGACGCGGCCTTCGACGACGCGGCGAGCGGCCGCGGCGGCAAGGTCATCCTCGACTGGACCTCCTGAACTCTCCCCGGCGCACAAGGATTTAAGGATTCCCGGCATGTTCGACAACGTACGCGAAGACCTCCAGGCCACCCTCGACGAGATCGTCGCCGCGGGCCTGCACAAGCCCGAGCGGGTCATCGGCACCCCGCAGTCCGCCACCGTCGATGTCACGGCGGGCGGCCGCCCCGGCGAGGTGCTGAACTTCTGCGCCAACAATTACCTCGGCCTCGCCGACCACCCCGACGTGATCGCCGCGGGCCACGCGGCGCTCGACCGCTGGGGCTACGGCATGGCGTCCGTCCGCTTCATCTGCGGCACGCAGGAGGTCCACAAGGAACTGGAGGCGCGCCTGTCGTCCTTCCTCGGCCAGGAGGACACGATCCTCTACTCCTCCTGCTTCGACGCCAACGGCGGCGTCTTCGAGACGCTCCTCGGCCCCGAGGACGCGGTGATCTCCGACGCCCTCAACCACGCGTCGATCATCGACGGCATCCGGCTGTCCAAGGCGAGGCGCTTCCGCTACGCCAACCGCGACATGGCCGACCTGGAAGCCCAGCTGAAGGCGGCGTCCGACGCCCGCAGGAAGCTGGTCGTCACCGACGGCGTCTTCTCCATGGACGGCTACGTGGCACCGCTCGCGGAGATCTGCGACCTCGCCGAGCGCCACGGCGCCATGGTCATGGTCGACGACTCGCACGCGGTCGGCTTCGTCGGCCCCGGCGGCCGCGGCACCCCCGAGCTGCACGGCGTCATGGACCGCGTCGACATCATCACCGGCACCCTCGGCAAGGCGCTCGGCGGGGCGTCCGGTGGCTACGTCGCGGCGCGCGCGGAGATCGTCGCGCTGCTGCGCCAGCGTTCGCGCCCGTACCTGTTCTCGAACAGCCTCGCTCCGGTGATCGCCGCCGCGTCCCTGACGGTCCTGGACCTCCTGGAGTCGGCGGGCGACCTGCGCGAGCGCCTCGCGGCGAACACCAAGCTGTTCCGTACGCGGATGGCCGAGGAAGGCTTCGACATCCTGCCCGGCGACCACGCGATCGCCCCGGTGATGATCGGCGACGCCTCCGTCGCGGGCCGCATGGCCGAGCTTCTCCTGGAGCGCGGCGTCTACGTGATCGGCTTCTCGTACCCCGTGGTCCCGCAGGGCCAGGCCCGCATCCGCGTCCAGCTGTCGGCGGCGCACTCCACGGAGGACGTGAACCGGGCCGTGGACGCGTTCGTGGCGGCGCGCGCCGAGCTCGGCTGACGTTCGTACGGATCCGGCGACCCGGCCCCGCGCGGGTCCGGTGCGCCGGGTGCGGTGGGTGAGAGTGTCCGACCCGTTTGGGAGAATCGCCCCATGATCGAAGCGCGGCGGCTGCACATCCTCCGGGCGGTGGCCGACCACCGCACCGTCACGGCTGCGGCCGCCGCCCTCTATCTGACCCCCTCGGCGGTGTCGCAGCAGCTCACGGCCCTGGAGCAGGAGACGGGGCACAAGCTGGTCGAGCGCGGCGCGCGCGGGGTGCGCCTGACGGCGGCCGGCGAGATCCTGCTCACGCACACCAACGCGGTCCTGGCCCAGCTGGAGAAGGCCGAGGCCGAGCTGGCCGCGTACAGCACCGGCGAGGCGGGCACGGTGACGCTCGCCTCCTTCGCGACGGGCATCGGCCTCGTCGTGGGACCGGCGCTCGCGCATTTGGCGAAGGCGGCGCCCGGCATCCGCGTCCGCGTCCAGGACGCCGAGGGCGACGCCAGCCTGCCGATGCTGCTCGACCGCCGGATCGACGTGGCGGTCGCCGTCGAGTACCGGGGCGCGCCGGGCGCCGACGACGACCGGATCACGCGCGTGCCGCTGTACGCGGAGCCGTTCGACGCGGTCCTCCCTGTGACGCACCGCCTCGCGGACGCGGAGCGGGTACCGGTGGCCGACCTGGCCAAGGACACCTGGATCGGCCCGTACCCCGGCAACCCCTGCCACGACGTGGTCGTCCTCGCCTGCGAACACGCCGGTTTCTCCCCGCAGTTCGAGCACTCGTCGGACGACTTCCGCGCCGTCGTCGCCCTCGCCTCCGCGGGCGCGGGCGTGGCCCTCGTCCCGCGCTCGGCCCTGCACGGCGTGGACCTGAACCGGGTCGTGGTCCGCCCGATCGACGGGGCGGCCCCGGCGCGGAAGGTGTTCGCGGCGGTGCGGCACGGGGCGGAGGCGCATCCGCTGATCAGGCCGGTGCTGGGGGCGCTGGGGGAGGCGGCGGCGGGCTGAGGTGGTGCCGGGCTGAGCTGGTGCCGGACTGAGGTGGTGGCGGGCTGAGCTGGTGGCGGGCCTAGGGAGTCCGTCCGCGTAATACGGCCGTTTCATATCTGGGATAGCGTGCCGAATATGAGACGCGACAGTGATGTGCTGCGAAGCGGGGCCGGCACCCGCGCCCCGGCCCCGGGCTCGTCCCCGGCCCCAGCCCCGGTCCCGGACCCGTCTCCGGATCCCGTGGACGCCCGACTCGGCGCCCGCCTCGCCGAACTCCGGGCCGAACGGGGCTGGTCCCTGGGTGAGTTGGCGGACCGCAGCGGCGTGAGCCGGTCCACCCTGTCGCGCGCCGAACGCGCCGAGATCAGCCCGACCGCCGCCCTCCTCAACCGCCTCTGCGCCGTCCATGGCCGCACCATGTCGCAGCTCCTGAGCGAGGTGGAGACGGCGCCCGCCCAGGTCGTACGGGCCGCGGACCAGCCCGTCTGGCGCGACGACTCGACCGGCTTCGCGCGCCGGTCCGTCTCCCCGCCGCAGGCCGGACTGCGCGGAGAACTGGTCGAGGGCACCCTGGAGCCCTACGCCGACATCGCGTACGACCGCCCGCCCGTGCCCGGCCTCGAACAGCACATCTGGGTGCTCGACGGACTCCTCGACCTCACGGTCCAGGGCGAAACACACCACCTGGAGACGGGCGACTGCCTGCGCTTCCGCCTCTGGGGCCCGACCCACTTCCACTGCCCGGGCCCCGACCCCGTCCGGTACGCGCTGGTGGTGGTCCTCCCGTGACGATCACCTGCACGCATCTTGCGCCTGCGGAATTCCCCGCCTACGTAGACGAGTTGGGGCACCTCCTTGCCGACGTCGTCCATGGAGGAAGCTCGCTCGGCTTCCTGCACGGACTCACGCCCCGCGAAGCGGCGTCCTGGTGGCGCGACTACGTAGGGCCGTCCGTGGAACGCGGAAGCATGGCCGTATGGGTGGCGACCGACACGGACGCGGCGGCCGGTGCCCGCTGCGTCGGAACGGTCTCGCTCGCCTTCAACGAGAAGCCCACCGGCCGCCACCGAGCCGAAGTGGCGAAGCTGATGGTGCGCGGCAGCACCCGCGGCACCGGCCTCGGCCGCACCCTGCTGGCGACCGCGGAGCGCGCCGCGGCCGAGGCGGGCGTGACGCTCCTCATCCTCGACACGGAGACCGGAAGCCCGGCCGAGGACTTCTACCGCAAGGCGGGCTGGGGCGAGATCGGCGTCATCCCGGACTACGCCGCCGACCCGGCGGGGGTGCTGCGCGCCACGACGCTGTTCTGCAAGCGGCTCGATCGGCTCGCGCCGGTCGGTGATCCACAGGAATGAGGGCCTACGGTGCGGGGGAGATGCAGGTCCAGCACGCATCCGAACTGCATCCGCACCGCACCCGCCCCGCCCACAGGGCCGTACGGACCGTCCGAGAGGAAGCCGCCAGATGACCGCCACAGACCCGACGTACACGACGAGCGCGCTCAGTACCGGCGACGGCGCCGCCGTGGCCACGTACACCTGGCTGCCCGCCGGCGGCAGGCCCCGCGCCTTCGTGCAGATCGCCCACGGGGCGGCCGAGCACGGCCAGCGCTACGACCGGTTCGCCCGCCACCTCACCTCCCACGGCTACGCCGTCATCGCCTCCGACCACCGCGGCCACGGCGCCACCGCCCAGTCCACGGGCGGCTACGGGGTCACCGACGACGGCGACCCGGAGGCCATCGACGCCTGGGTGTCGATCGTCGAGGACCTCAAGGCGATCGGCGACCAGGCCCGCGCCCTGTACCCGAACGTCCCGTTCGTGCTGCTCGGCCACAGCCTCGGTTCGCTGCTCGCGCGCGACTACGCGCAGCGGTACGCGGACGACCTGGTGGGCGTGATCCTCTCCGGCACGTTCCGCTCCCTGCCCGGCGCCGACAACGAGGGCGACATCGCGGCACTGGAGGCCGAGGTCGCGAAGGGCGGCCGCGCCGCCGCCTCGTCCTACGTGGGCAACCTCTTCTCCTCCTTCAACGACCCGTACGAGCACCGCACCGGCTTCGAGTGGCTCTCGCGGGACGAGGCGGAGGTCGACAAGTACGTCGCCGACGAGCGTTGCGGCTTCGACTTCTCGGCGGGCCTTTCCCTGGACTGGGTCCGCGCGGTGCGCCGCATCAACGACCCGGCGAACCTCGCCCGCATCCCCACCGACCTGCCGATCCACGTCGCGGTCGGCACGGAGGACCCGTGCAACCAGCGCATGACCCTGGTCCACGAACTCCTGGAGGACCTCCGCTACGTCGGCGTCACCGACCTCACCTGGAAGGGCTACGAGGGCGCCCGCCACGAAATCCTCAACGAGACGAACCGCGACGAGGTGCAGGCGGACCTGGTGGCGTGGCTGGACAAGCGGGTGCCGTGAGCGGGTGACAGGGGCCGGGTGGTGGGGCTCGGGCGAGTGGGGCCCTGGGCGAGTGGGGCCCTGGGCGAGGGGGCCTGGTCGATCCTTTCGATCCCGGCCATTGTCAGTGGTGTTGGCTACGGTTCGTTGCATGCTGGACGCCGAGGATGTACGCACCGTAGCCCTGTCCCTGCCGGACACGACCGAGAAGGTCGCCTGGAGCATGCCCACGTTCCGGGTGGCGGGGAAGATGTACGCCACGCTGCCGGAGGAAGAGACCTCGATAGCGGTGCGCTGCCCCAAGGAAGAGCGCGACGAGCTCGTGCTGGCCGAGCCGAAGAAGTTCTGGATCGCCGACCACGAGGCGTCCTTCGCGTGGGTACGGGTCCGCCTCGCGGCGCTCGAGGACGAGGCCGAGCTGCGCGACATCCTCGCCGACTCCTGGCGCCAGGCGGCCCCCACCCGACTCCTCGACGCCCACCCGGAGTTGGGCCTGCCACGTGCGGGTTGAGACCACGCCCACACCGGATGCCGCGCGCGGGCGGGCGATCACGGTGCTGGTGGAGCGATCACGGTGCCGGCGGCGGCGACCATGACCCCGTTCCTTGACGATCCGAGGCCGGGGCCAGGGCGAACGCGACACGGCCACCAACACCACCAACACCACCACCACCGCTCACGCTGCCCCTACGCCGGAGCCAGGGTCGGACCGCCGCTGCGGGAGAGCAGAAACCCACTGATCCGCTCGCGCAGCGCCCCCGCGTCGAGCCCGTGCCCGGCGACGTGCTCCTCGACGCTCCCGTAACGCCGCAGCTCACGCCGCCCGACCCCGAGCCCGAGCACCCGGTGCGGCAGATCGGCGAGCGCGTCGTTGGCGGCGCCGGTGGAGGTCCCGGCGAGATACGGCTCGACGACCACGACATCGGCGCTGCCGCTCGCCCCCACGGCCCGGCGCAGCGCACCGGCATCAAAGGGCCGAACGGTGGTCGCGTAAAGGACACTGACATCAAGCCCTTCGGTGGCGGCGAGCACGTTGTCCAGCATGGGCCCGACGGCGACGACGACACCTTGCCGCCCCTCCCGCACGGTCAGGAACCGCTCCCCGTCCACGGGCAGCGCGTCCCGGTTGCTGTGCACGGACAGCCGCACGTACTCCCGTGACCCACTCACCGCACCGCCCCCGGCCCCCACGGCGTGCCACAGCAGCGCCTCGGCCTCGTCGGGATGCCCCGGCACGTGCACCCGCCACCCGTCGAGGGTGTCGAGCAGCGCCACGTCACCGGGAGCCATGTGCGTAAAGCCACCGGAGGACACGTCGTACGACGCCCCGGCGCTCACGAGCACGCCGCCGACGCCCTGATGCCCGAAGTCCAACTTCACCTGTTCAAAGGGCCGTTCGACGAGAAAGCTCGCAAAGGTGTGCACGACGGGCCGCATCCCGGCGAGCGCAAGCCCGGCCCCGGCCCCGATGAGCAACTGCTCCCGGATCCCTACATTGATCACGCGTTCCGGATGCCGCCGGGCGGCCCCGGCGAACGGCGCGGCGCCGATCTCGGCTAGTACGACGGCGACACGGGGATCCTCGTCGAGGATCTCGGAGAGAACGGGGGCGAAGCGATCACGCATGGAGTCCATGACTGTTCCTTAGGTGGAGAGGCGCGGGGAAGAGGCGCTGGGGGGGGGAGGGGGCGGAGAGCTCGCGAGCGATGAGGGAGGAGCGGGGCTCACGCGATCTTGGGCTCGACGCGGGCGACGACGACGTGCGGCCGACCCGGATGGGGCGCGGTGAAAGCCTGGTACAGGGCCTCGTGATCGCGCCCGTCGACGGTCACCGTGGACCAGCCGGCGACCTCGAACCGTGCGGCGATACCCCCGGCCCGGCCGTAGGTGGCGGAGAGGTTGTCGACGACGACGGTGTGCAGCCGCTCGAGCCCGACGGCCCCGGCGTAGGCGATGGCCTCGTGATTGCTGCCCTCGTCGAGCTCGGCGTCACCGACGAGCGTCCAGACGGCGGGCTCGTCCATCCCTCGGGCCCGCAGTCCGAGGGCCGTCCCGACCGCGATGGGCAGCCCGTGCCCCAACGACCCGCTGCCGATCTCCACGCCGGGCACGAGCATCCGGTCGGGATGATGCCCGAGCCGCGACTCGTACGCCCCGAACCCGCTCAGCCAGGCCTCGGGCACGAACTCCTTGGCGACGAGCACGGCGTAGTACGCCATGGGTCCGTGCCCCTTGGACAACAGAAACCGATCCCGCCCGGCGTCCTCGACACTCTCCGGCCCGACGCGCAGCACACGGTCGTACAGCACCCACAGCACGTCGAGGGTGGAGGTGGCGGCGGGCCCATGCTTCTCGTCCCCGGTCATGAGACTCATGAGCCGCGACAGGTCTTCGTAGCGATAGCCGTGGCGGCCGACGGCTCCGGTGGCGCCGACGGCTTCGGTGGCTTCTGTGGCACTGCTGGCGATGTCATCCGCTGTGGTCGTCATGCAGGGAAGCGTGCAACCTCAACCTTGCTTGAGGTCAACCCCCGCTCCGCCGGCGCGCCGGATCCCCCGGCCCACCGAAAGGGATGCACGACCACCGCTCCGAGTGCGGTATGGTTTCTGTGCGCGTTCGGCCAGGGGGAAACCCCAGGTCAACGGGTACCGGGACGTGGCGCAGCTTGGTAGCGCACTTGACTGGGGGTCAAGGGGTCGCAGGTTCAAATCCTGTCGTCCCGACAAGTTCGAACGATCGAACGTCGCAGGTGAAGGGCCGTTTTCGAACGGCCCTTTTTCTGTTGCTCCCACGCTCCCACTGGGAGCACGGCGAGTGGGAGCGGGCTCCCACTGCCCCCTTGCCTGTTTGCTCCCACTCGACCCGATGCGCACATATTCGATTCCTTGCGCTCACGTTCACATCCGTGCCCGGTTTGTTACTGCCGGCTCCCCGTCCTATGGGTGGCTTTCCGGGTATGCGCTTGCGCTCTTCGTGCTGGTGGGGGCCGCTCCCAGTGGGAGTGGGGTCGGGAGCGGTGTCCCCTTGGCTGGAAGTTTGGTTATGGGGGCATGCGAAATTTTGACCCCAGTTCCGAATTCGGGTGGGTGGTATGCGGCTTTTCGGTGGCGGCCGTTGCGGGCTGCATCGAGATGTTGAACGCGGGTGGGAGCGGTTCGGCGGGGTTCGCGGGTGTGGTGCGCTCCCGGTGAGGTGTCGCTTGTGCTGTCTCTGCGCCGACCCCATTACGGAACGGCGCCTGGGTTGGCCGCGGCTGACACTTCGTGGGCCGGCGGGCGTCACTGTCGTTTGCGCGGGTGTTGGTGCATGCGGGCACCCGCAGTGGGTGGGGCCTCATCGTCGCGGCTCGACCGATCCCCCGTCGCAGGTGGGTGCACGAAGCAGGAGTGCTCAGCGACGAAGAGTTCGCCGAGGCCAAGAAAGCCGCGATGTCACGGAAGTAGCCGAGGATCAGGTGACTGTCCAGTCGCGGAGCTGACGCGCGATTCCGGCGACGCCGAGGCGGTCCGACGCGGCGTCGCGCACGAGCTCGGCCGCCGCCTTGGGCTGGTAGTCGAGGCGCTGGCCGTGGAGCATCAGGTAGGCCTCGGCGGAGTGCCAGGGAACGCAGCTTCGCCAGTGTTTGCAGGAGCGCCACCGTCTTCAGGTTCAGCGACCCGTAGATGTCGTGCTCCAGGCACGCGCGTTCACGCGCGCCACCGCTGCATACAGCGGCCCGAAGTCGTCGACCTGCGGATCGCCGTCGACCTCGGCGGCGTGGAGGAGGAACTGGACGCTGAAGAAGCGGTCAGGCCCCGACGAACAGCTGAGGAAGCACAGCGGTGGTCTCCAGGGACGCCGCGTAGTTGACCCGTCTCCTCTTGGTCTGAAGAACGTCGGCGACCAAAGCGGCGTACAAGTCCATGGCGCTGCGCTGCGGACACCGGCTCTCCAGGCGCTGCTCCGCAGCCTCCAGTGCTGCGCGCGCCTTCGTCTTGCTGTCTTCCAGGCTTTGGCCCCAACCGGACCAGCCCCCTTCGACGCCCCGTGCGCGTTCTTCGAGGGTCTGTGCGCGTTCCTGAGCGTGACGGTCGTTCGCCCGCGCAACACGGAGGTCGTCCACTGCGCGGGAGCGCAGCAGGTACACCTTGGTGTCTTCGATCGTCGTGACGATCTCATCATCGCGGATGCGGTCGAAGATCTTGCCCTCGAAGAACTCGGTACTGCCCCGGTGGGTCTCCAGCACGCATGCGTTGACGAACGCCTCGCCGACTCGGGCGCCGGGGGTGTACGAGCTTCCGGGCACCAGCTCGGCCGGCGCTTCCTTGAGGCTGTGCGGGGCCGTCCAGACCGCCAGCGCGCCGTCGAGCTCGTGCACGACGTGTCGGTGCGGGCGACGACCGTGGACGCGCATGCTGTGGCAGCACTTCGGGTCCACGACCACGCCCCACAGTCGCCCCTCCACCAGGCAGTCGCTGTCCAAAGGGCTGCGCTGCGGCAGCTGGTTGAAGACGGCCCGGGGCATCCTCTTGCTGCCCACCGACAGCACCTTGATGGTCACCGTGGCGTCATCGACATTGAGGACATCGAGATCCATGCCCTCAACAACGCCCGCTTCCCCTCCGGGAGTCGGGCTGCGTCCGGAACTTCCCGCATTTGGACGAGCCCGGCTGCGCGGTCGTCAAAAGCCGAGTGCGCCCTTCACCGTCGGCCGCTCGCTGCCCGGAGCAGATGGACCAGGTCCTTAAGGCGCTCGGCACGGCCGCGGCCGAAGTCTCGCAGGTACTCACGGGCGTCGACGACGCCCTCGCCGAGGAGTTCGCCGACACCTGCGCGGGCAGGCTCGCGGCCCTGCGCAGCCGGATCCAGCCCTCGGCCGTATTCCCCGAGCCGCGACCGTCCGCCGAGGCCGTTGTGGGGGCCATCTTCAACGACCCCTGGTTGCCCAAGCTGCCTGCAAGGCCCTGCGGGAGGTCGGTGCCTGACCGGCCGCACCGTGCCGCAGCTGCTCGCTGTCTCCACGCGTGCCGGAAAGCCTCGGTGGAGACGCTGGGTGATCGGTGTTGTCAGTGCTGCGGGTCATGATTGAGCGCATCTGATGACGAGCCGCCGCGGAGCGCACATGACTTTGAATTTCGACCCGGACCGGCAGGTCGTCGGACTGAGAAGGCAGCAACGGCTGATCGAAGCGGTGCTGGGGGCCTCCAGCGCCGACGAGAGCCGCTGGCTGGAGTGGAAGTCGCATCACGATCTCGCCCAGGCCGAGGGGGCGTTCGCGGTGGCCAAGGCGATCCTCGGGTTCGCCAACCGCATACCGGACGTGGCTCAGCGATGGGCGGAGGGACACGCCTACCTCCTGGTCGGCGTGGAGGAAGGCGCCGTGCACGGCGTGACCCCGTACGACATCGAGAAGGTCGATCCCTGGCTCGCCCGGTACCTCGGCCCCTTCGACCGCTACCAGTTCACTTATGTCCCCGTCGACAGCGATGAGGGCAAGAGGCACGTCATGCTCGTCGACGTCCTTCCTCCGCAGTGGGGCGACCCCGTCCACGCACTGCACAAGACCTTCAAGTCCTACTACGCCGGGACGATCTTCCACCGGTACGCCGGCAAGACCGAGCCCGCTCGCCCGGCTGAGATCGCAGCGCTCACCGAGCGCGCACGGCGCGCTGCCCAACGGATCGACGTGCGGGTGAATCTCGCCGCGGGCGGCGTCGCCCTGCTTCCCGACACCACCGAGAAGCGCCGAGAAGCCCTGGAGCGTCAGCGCGAGGACCTCCTCAACCAACTCGTCGAGGAGCCTCGCTCGGCGGCCGTTGTGCCGGGCCTCGCCAGGCTCAGCAGCATGGTGAGGGATCGCCGCTCCCCGCAGGACTTCAGGGCAGAGGTCGAACAGTATCTGGAGGTCTTCGATCAGGCACTGCAGGAGGCAATCGTCCAGGCCGTGGGCACGACAGGTCTGCCGGTCCAGCTGCAGCTGACAAACCCCGGCGAGGAGAACCTGACGAAGGTAGAAGTCGTCCTGACTCTTCCCCCGGGCATCCGTGCGCACGCCACGGACGACGACCATGAGATCGATTGGCCCAAGCCGCCCACGGAGTACGGGACCCAGTCCCCACTTGATGTGTCGAGCACCCTGGTGGGTTGGACGCCCGTCGTCAGGCCGGACAGGATCCAGCTGCCCTTCGCGACCCCGGAGGTCGAGCACGGGGCAGAGGCGACCGTGATCCGGTTCGTGCCCGTTGATCTGCGCCCGCACGAGTCCGTGAGACTCGACTCCATCACCCTCACCAGCACCCAGGATCTGGAAGAGAACGTCATCGCGCAATGCCGGGCGACCGCCACGAACCTGAGCGGCGAAGCACGACAGGACCTGTCCCTGCCGACCCGACCGATGACGTTCAACCCAGGAACAGTGCTGTCCGACGACGCCGACCCCGAGGACGCCACCGATACCCCCTGAACAGGGAGTTCGCCAGAAGCCCTCCCGTGTGGCGCACCCGCCAGCTATGCTGCGCGGGCACAACTCGTTTGCTTGGAGAGGCCGTCACCACCCGGTGGCGGCCTCTCTCGCGTTCTGCCCGCGGTTGAGGCGGCTGTCAGTGCCTCCACGCAGGAACAGCCGCAACCGACGGTCGACGGGATCTGCGCACGACGAGCACCACCCTCGCTCCTGATACGCCCTCACCTTCTGAGTAAGGGCTGGCCTGGGCCCCGACCGGATTGGTCGAGGCCCTTTTTCATGCCCGGAAACGGGCGGGAGGTCTCATGCACAAGCCCCACGACCCCGACTCCGACGCCATCCTGGCGTGGCTCCGCACGTCCTCTGCTCCACGAACGGCAGGCGCGACCCCTACCACTCCCATGTGGATGCCGCGCCGGGCGACGCATCGGGCCACGGCGCGCGAACTCGCCCGGGCCGAAGGCCTGCCGGGCCTGTTCGGACCCGCCCCGAAGCCACCGGTGAAGCCGCAGATCGAGCGAGGACGCACGATCGCCTACCTGCAGGGCCGCCGCTGCAAAAAGAACGAGGCCGAGGCTCTCGCCACCCAGTGGTTGGCGCAGTTCGAGCGGTTCGCCGAGCTCCGCCGATGGGCCGAAGCCATCGGACCTCGCTCGGCCCACGCGACCGCACGGCTGCGCCAGGAAGGCTTCGATCTGCCCGACCTCGACCTACCGATCCACGGAACGAGCGCACGGCGCCGACTGCGGAACGGGGAACCCGTCGACCAGATCATCGCGGCCATGAGACAGCAACGAGGCTGAGCCCAGTTCCTCTTGAAGATGCGGCCGCCAGACCGGGCGAGTGGCGATCCGGTCATACGCCTGCACCGGACACACATCCAGTGCGAGGGTTGCGCGCGAGCGGGATCGTGGGCCAGCCGTACTGGCCGTGCACCTAGTCGCCCCCAGACCCCGGGCGGCGATCCCGGGTTCTGCGGCCTCCGGCAGTGGTGGGCTGCGGATCAGGAGAGTGGCTCCGCAGGGCTCCCCTCGGCGGAGCCACTCTCCTTCGTCCGCGAAGTACCTGAGCTTGTTCCTTAACCTCTGTCCCGGCCAAGCCGTCACTCTTTGGAGTGATGACAGGGTGTGAGGCGGTCCTTCTCGCGATGCTGAACACTGTTACTGCGTACGGGAGTTCAGCCGGAAGGGCGTGGGGTGAGTGTGTTGCCGCAGATCGAGGGGCGGGAGGCGCTCCAGGAGTTGTCCCGCTTCCGGACGGCCTTCTACGGGTGTCTGTCCGCGCGGGCGGACGCGTTCTTCGAGCTGACCGACGCATTGCTGTGTACGGACGGTCCGACTCGGACTCCCGTTGAGCTGTCGCTGCTGGCCGAGCACCAGCGCGGCTACGGCTCGCTGTACGGTGCCCTGAACCATGGCCGACTCGACACAAACGCCCTGCGTGACCTGCTGGTTTCCCTGCCGATACCGCGCTTCGACGGCAGGATCGTGCTCGCCGTGGACGTCTCCCCGTGGCTGCGCTCGGACGCGGCCTGCTCGCCGGAGCGCCTGTTCTGCCACGTCCACGGCCGCTCCCGTGAATCCGCGCAGATCATTCCGGGCTGGCCGTATTCGTTCGTCGTCGCGCTGACGCCGGACCGCACCTCGTGGACGCAGGTCCTGGACGTGGTCCGGCTGGGCCCGGTCGACGACGCCGCGGCGGTCACTGCCGACCAGCTGCGGGCCGTGGTCGTGCGGCTAATGACGGCAGGTCAGTGGCAGGACGGGGACCGGGACGTCCTGGTCGTGATGGATGCGGGCTACGACGTGATGCGGCTGGCCTGGGTGTTGCGCGACCTGCCGGTCGAACTCGTCGGGCGCCTGCGCTCGGACCGAGTTCTGCGGCTGCCGAAACCGCCGCGCGTCTACGTTCCCGAGGGCGGTCGGCCGCCCCGGCACGGCAAGGAATTCGGCCTGGCCCGCCCCGAGTCGTGGCCGGAGCCGTCTGTGGTCACGGTGAACGACACCGCCCGCTACGGCAAGGCCGAGGCCCGCTCTTGGGACCGGCTCCACCCCCGGCTGCAGCAGCGGTCCGCGTGGATCGACCACGACAGCGAACTCCCCCTCATCGAAGGCACGTTGATCCGCCTCAACGTCGACCACCTGCCCGGCGACCGCGACGCCCCGCCGGTCTGGCTGTGGTCCTCGGCGATCGGCGCCAGCCCGGACGACGTCGACTTCGCCTGGTCCTGCTACCTGCGCAGATTCGACCTGGAGCACACCTTCCGCCTGTTCAAGCAGTCCCTCGGCTGGACACGGCCGCGGTTACGTGACCCGCAGGCAGCCGACCGCTGAACATGGCTGGTCATCGCCGCCCACACCCAACTCCGCCTCGCCACACCGATAGCCGCCGACCAGCGCAAGCCCTGGGAGAAGAGCACCAAGCCCGGCGTGACTCTCACGCCGACCCGCGTCCGCCGAGGGTTCCGGCACATCCGCCCCCATCTCGCTCACCCGGCCCATGGACCGAAACCCAGCCGTCCCGGCCCCGGACGCCCACCCGGCTCCAGAAACCGGCAGCCCACCACCCGTTACGACGTCGGGAAGGCCATCAAACGTCCCGCGAGTATCACCGAACGTTAAGGAACAAGGTCAGAAGCTGTTTCACATCCCATGATCTGTGACGCTCTGTGAGGAATAGGCGTCACACGGGAGTTCGCCCCTCCTGCCCGAACACACCTGCCTCTGTGTACATGGGGGGCCTAACATCAGGAGATGCTTTCAGCAGTCATTGGGGTGGTGGGTGCGTTAGTGGCGGCCGCGATCGGGGCCTGGGCGACGCTCCGTGCTCGGCATCGGCAGGACTCGGCGGTGGAACTCGTTGATGTATCAGTTCAGGTATCGCCAGCCGAGCATTGGCAGGACCCAGGGTCGCCGACGCTCGACATCAAGCTCCGAAACGTGGGCAGCCAGCCTGCGGTGTTGACGAGAATGGCCGTGGAGGTAGTCCAGGCTGGGCGTTTCCATCAAGAGTGGCTTCGTGCTCGCTTCACTGTCGGGGCTGGGATGCCGGTCAGTGGAGACTACGACGTGGAGCTTCCTCTCTCCTACGAAGCGGCCGGGACAACGGTTGAGGTAGACCTTGATCAGGTGGTTCCGGCGTCAGACACTGACCGGTTCATCACCCGTCTGGGAGCAGATCTGCGCGCGGAGGGCCAGCGAGGGGATCTGGTGTACCTGCTCCGAGTGAAGATCTTTTACAACGCCGACGGTGAGCACGTGACGTCCCCCTTGATCGCTGTCGGCATACCGGTAAATGACACGATCCTCCGTGCGGGGCGTGCCCGTTACGAGGTCGAGCGCTTTTGGACCGAGGTCGACGAGGTGCGGACCGATATCGATGAGGAAGCTATGTCGCTGCGGCTGCCGGTACCCGACTGGGAAAACAATCCCCCGAGCCGGTGGGATCTGTTCAATCTCATGGGATCGGTGGACGAGAGCGTTCCCCTGACGGCGCGCGTCAACGAATACCAGCCCGGAGGCCATATCGTCAGAGAAGAGTTTTGGCACCCGGAGCGTGCAGTGGACTCGTACCTTCACGCAGCAGAGGCGCAGTGCCGCGACCTCATCAACCTAGTTGCCCGGGCCAAGGTGAAGCCGCCCAGCTTACGGAAAGCAGCACAACAAGCCGAAGAGGAACTTGTTCAGCTTCCAGGCCTCCGGAACCTGCGCTGACAGCCGTGCAAGTAGCTTGAATCGCAGGGGTTCACCCTGCGTGCGCACCGCTAGGCTGGTCGAAGACGGACACTCCCTTCACGGCGGACCGTGTTCCGTCACAACGCCCCCAGTCCCCGGGCCAACTGGACCATTCTCGGGCGGTCCGAGCCGCCTCACGGACATTGGCGGCCCGGACCCTTCGCCCTCCCGTTCAGTTCCAACCTGGGGCCAACTCCCGCACGCCCCGGCGCCGGCGAGGGCGGAACCGTGCGAGGAGGCGGCGTTGAAGGGGAGCACGCCGCTCCTTCCCCGCGCAGGCGACCCGCTTGCCAGGCTCATCCCCTGGTCGCGGGCCGCCGACCAGTACAAACCCGCCCCTCGACGCTACTCCCCCCCGGCGTACAACCGACATGCCTTCGCGCTGAGTTGGAGACAGAAACGCGAGACTGATGCGTGCGTACCCGGGCTAGTTCAGGGGAACCCGGTGCGGTGGCGGCGGAACAGTGGCAGCGCGCATCCTGGGAGCAGTACGAGCGCACCCGTGAACTCTGCGCCTGCCGAAAACTCCATCCTCGCAGTTCAAGCGGCATGTTGGTATTCGTGGATGACTCCACCAAGGCGGTCTTTCCGGCGTACCTTCAGGCGGGAGACTTGGTCGGTGGTGAGTGGTTCGGGAACGGCGCGCAGGGGTGCTGCCTGATCCATCGCTTGGTGGGGCCGGTGGGTGTTGTAATGCAGTTCGAACTGGCGGAGCGCACGGCGCAGGTGGTTCTCATTCCAGATGAGGGTGCGGTCCAGCAGTTCGTGGCGGCAGGTTTGGACCCAGCGTTCCGTGATGGCGTTCATGCGCGGGATCCGGATGCCGGTGAGGACGACCTGGATGCCGGTGGCGCTCAGGATCTCGTCGAAGAGGGCTGGGTACTTTGCGTCCCGGTCCCGGATCAGATAGCCGACGGTGGCTTCGGCGTCCGCCAGGTCCATCACCAGATTCCGAGCGGCCTGGGTGGCCCAGGCCGCGGTGGGATGAGCGGTGGTGCCGAGGATCCGGACACGCCGGGTGATGTGGTCGATGACCGCGAGGATGTACTGGCGTTTGCCAGTAAGGCTGATGGTCTCGATGAAGTCGCAGGCCAGGAGTACTTCGGCTTGGGAGTGCAGGAAGTCGGCCCAGGTGGTGGCGGCCCGGTCGGGCGCGGGGTCGATGCCCTCGGCCGTGAGGATTTCCCAGACGGTGGAGGCGGCGATCTTGATGCCGAGGGTGGTGAGCTCACCGTGCACCCTGCGGTAGCCCCAGGTTGGGTTCTCCCGGACCAGGCGGAGAATCAGCGCGCGAATTGAGCGGACTGTGGGCGGTCGGCCCGGTCTCTTTGGTCGACACGTTCGGGCGTGGCGCCGCTTCATCAGGTCGCGGTGCCAGCGCAGCACGGTGTCGGGCTGGACCAGTAGTCGTAGCCGGTGCAGGACCTGACGGGGCAGTGGCGCCAGCAGGGCGGCGAGGAACGCCCGGTCTTGCGGAGTGAATTTCACCCGGTCAGAACCGAGCTGCCGCTCGAGGACGGTGATCTCGTGGCGAAGCGCGAGGATCTCCACATCCTTGGCGCGGTCGCTCATCGGCAGCAACCGCAGTGCGGCGAATATGTTGGTGGCGGTCAGGTACGCGAGACGAAGCAGCACGAGTGCTCATCCTGCCGCACCGTCGAAGACGCTCCTGATCTGTATGGACGACATTCTCGGCAGGCGCAGAGTTCGGCGTTGCTCGGATTGCGCAGCACCTTGTCGCCCTCCCAGAGGACCACCGGTGTCTCCCCAGTACGGATGGCGAACCGGCGCAGCAGTGCCTCGGCCTCCTTGTCCTTCTCCAGATCCACCCAGCGGTGGGGCAACCGGTTGCGTGCGGCGAACTCCCGCAGCCGCAACGTGTCCGGCGAGTAGCACGATCCCAGGATCCGGAAGCCGGCGCCCAGGCCGATGAGTAGGTATCGGCGGTGCAGATAGGCGCGGAGGATCAGGTCGCCGAGGACAGGGTCGCGGCCGACCAGAGTGCGTTGCCGCTCCACCGGTACGGCCACGATCTCGCCCGCCTGGCGCATCACGGCGGTGTCGAACGCCGCCTGTCCCTCAAGCAGCCCGAGTTCACCGAGGAACCTGCCTGGTCCGTGCACGGCCACCGTCCGCTCGTCGGGCCCGCCGTGGTCGTGGAGGATCTCGACGGTCCCGCTGAGGATCGCGAGGAACTCGCGGATCGGCTGGCCCTCCCGGCACAGCACCTCGCCCTCGGCGGTCCTGCGGCGTTCGCCGTACGCGGTCAGGTACTCGCGCTGCTCCGGCGTGAGGCGCGGGAACGCTCCGTACCGGTCAGGTGTCTCATCGACCGCATCGTGCTCGTGCTCCGTCGTGCTCATCAGACCAGGGCCTCGTGAACGAAGCACCAGCGCCAGTCCTCTCCCGGCTCGAAGGACTGCACGACGGGGTGACCGAATGGTCGCCGCGTGCCGTCTGGCGTGCTTGAGGGGAGAGGAGTCGCAGCAGCCGACGTGCCCGCAGGTCAGACAGAGGCGCAGGTGCACCCACGGGGAACACCCTTGAGGCACTCCTCGCAGCCTTCGGGGGTGCGCGGGGCCACTGGGCGCACCATCGCCAGGTGGGGGTCGGGAAGCGTGGCCATGAGGGGTCTCCTTCCGGGAATGGGCCGGGGCCCAGGTCACCTCGTCGTTGTGTTCACTCTCCTGCGGTGGTCTGCCGGTCCTCCATCGCCCGCTCGACCCACGAGCGCAGAGCGGCCGCGGGTGCCGCGCCGGCCTGCCGGGCGATCGTCTCGCCCTTGTCCAGGACGAGGAGGGTCGGCACGGCCTGCACTTCGAAGCGTCGGCTGAGCCGTGGGTTCTTGTCGACGTCGACCTTGGCGAGCTTGATCCGTCCGGCGAGGTCGCGGGCGACCTGTTCGAGGGCGGGGCTGACCATGCGGCAGGGGCCGCACCACGTGGCCCAGAGGTCGACGACGACGGGTACGGTGGCCCGCTCGACGACCTCGGCGAAGTCGTCGTCGCCCGCGTCCACGAGCCAGGGCAGGGGGTGCTTGCATCGGCCGCACCGGGGTCGTCCCTCGGCGGCCACGGGGATCCGGTTGACATGCCCGCAGTCGGGGCAGGTCACCGTCGCCGTCCGGGTGGTGCTCACGCCGCCCTCGCCTCCCGGTTGTCGTGCTGCTGGTCGTAGGTGACCACCAGTTCTCCGTGCTCGGCGTCGACGCGTACCGTCGCGCCGTCCTGGACGTCGCCGCGCAGCAGGGCGCGCCCGACCAGCGTCTCGACCTCGTGGGAGATGTAACGCCGCAGCGGCCGCGCCCCGTACACCGGGTCGTAGCCCTGGTGGGCGATCAACTCCCGTGCAGTGTCGGTGAGTTCGATGGTGATGCGGCGTTCGGCGAGGCGGCGGCGCAGTTCGTCGAACTGCAGCTCCACGATTCGCTCGATCTGCCGCTCACCGAGCGGCTTGAACAGCACGATGTCGTCGACGCGGTTGAGGAACTCCGGGCGGAAGTGCCCGCGCAGCTCACCCATCACCAGGGCCCGGGCGTCCGGCACGATCTCACCGTCGGCGGTGACGCCGTCGAGGAGGTGTTCGGAGCCGATGTTGGACGTCATGATGATCACGGCGTTGCGGAAGTCGACGGTGCGGCCCTGGGCGTCGGTGATGCGGCCGTCGTCGAGGATCTGCAGCAGGGTGTTGAAGACATCGGTGTGCGCCTTCTCGATCTCGTCGAACAGCACGACCGAGTACGGCTTGCGGCGTACGGCCTCGGTGAGCTGGCCGCCCTCCTCGTAACCGACGTATCCGGGCGGCGCCCCCATGAGCCGGCTGACGGTGTGCCGTTCCTGGTACTCGCTCATGTCGAGGCGGACCATGTTCTCCTCGGAGTCGAACAGGGCCCGGGCGAGGGTCTTGGCCAGTTCGGTCTTCCCGACGCCGGTGGGGCCGAGGAAGATGAACGAGCCGATGGGGCGGCGAGGGTCGCGGATGCCGGAGCGGGCGCGGATGATGGCGTCGGCGACGAGCTTGACGGCCTCGTCCTGGCCGATGACGCGCTCGCGGAGGATCTCGTCGAGGCGCAGCAGTTTCTCGCGTTCGCCCTCCTGGAGGCGGGCGACGGGGATGCCGGTCCAGGCGGCGACGATCTCGGCGATCTCCTCCTCGGTGACGACCTCGCGCAGCAGCCGGTTCTGCCCTTGCTTGGAGGCCAGTTGCTCCTCCTCGGCCGCCAGTCGGCGCTCCAGTTCCTGGACGCGGCCGTAGCGGAGTTCGGCGGCGCGGTTGAGGTCGTAGGCGCGTTCGGCCTCCTCCGCCTCGTGGCGGACCTGCTCCAGTTCCTGGCGCAGTTCCTGCACGCGGCGGATCGCCTGTCGTTCGGCGTCCCACTGGGCGTGTTTGGCGTCGGCCTCGCCGCGCAGGTCGGCCAGTTCCTTGCGCAGCCCCTCCAGGCGGGTTTTGCTGGTGGGGTCGGTCTCCTTGGACAGGGCCGCCTCCTCGATCTCCAGGCGGGTCACCCGGCGGGTGATCTCGTCGAGTTCGGCCGGCATGGAGTCGATCTCGGTACGCAGCCGGGCACAGGCCTCGTCGACGAGGTCGATGGCCTTGTCGGGCAGGAACCGGTCGGTGATGTAGCGGTGGGAGAGCGTCGCCGCCGCGACCAGCGAGGTGTCCTGGATCTTCACACCGTGGAAGACCTCCAGGCGTTCACGCAGTCCGCGCAGGATGGAGATGGTGTCCTCCACACTCGGCTCGTCGACCAGGACCTGCTGGAAACGGCGTTCGAGAGCGGCGTCCTTCTCGATGTGCTGCCGGTACTCGTCCAGGGTGGTCGCGCCGATCATGTGCAGTTCGCCGCGCGCCAGCATGGGCTTGAGCATGTTGCCCGCGTCCATGGCGCCCTCGGCGGCGCCCGCGCCGACGACCGTGTGCAACTCGTCGACGAAGAGCAGGATGCGTCCCTCGGCGGCCTTGACCTCGGACAGCACGGCCTTGAGGCGTTCCTCGAACTCGCCGCGGTACTTGGCGCCGGCGACCAGCGAACCCATGTCGAGGGCGAACACGGTTTTGTCGCGGAGTCCTTCGGGCACGTCGCCGCGGACGACGCGCTGGGCGAGTCCCTCGACGATGGCGGTCTTGCCGACGCCGGGGTCGCCGATGAGGACGGGGTTGTTCTTGGACTTGCGGCTGAGGATCTGGGTGACGCGGCGGATTTCGGCGTCCCGGCCGATGACGGGGTCGAGCCGCCCGGCCCGGGCCTCGGCGACGAGATCGCGGCCGTACTTCTCCAGCGCCTCGTACGCCACTTCGGGGTTGGCGGAGGTGACGCGCTGGTTGCCGCGGACCTGGGTGAGCGCGCCGAGGAAGGAATCCCGGGTCACGCCGTGCTCCTTCAGCAGCCGCCCCGCGGTGGTCGCCGAGCCCTCCTCGGCCAGCGCCAGCAGCAGGTGTTCCACGGACACGTACTCGTCCTTGAGGCGCTTGGCCTCCCGCTCGGCCGCATCGAGCAGCCGGGCCAGGCGCTGGGTGACGTAGACCTGACCCGGCGTCGCGCCCGGGCCGGTCACCTTGGGCCGTCGGGAGAGGTCCTCGCGTACGGCCGCGCGCAACTTCTCGGGCTCTGCGCCCGCCTGCTGCAGCAGCCGCGGGATCAGGCCCTCCTGCTGGTCGAGAAGGGCGAGCAGGAGATGTTCGCCGTCGACCTCGGTGTGCCCCAGGCGGCCGGCGGCGCTCTGGGCCTCCTGCAGGGCTTCCTGGGACTTCTGGGTCAGTTTGTTCATGTCCATGGCGGTAGATCACTCCTCATGCCTGCACGCCGTAGTGCGGCTTCGAGCAAGCTGATGCGATCGAGCAGGTCGAGCACCAGACCGATAGATGCGTAGTTGAGGCACAGCCCGGCGCGCAGCCGCTGGACACGGGCCAGGGCGGCCGGGGCCGTGGAGGCGAACACCAGATGCCCGGAGGCGTCCTGGCCGGCGTCCACGAGTCCGAGGGCGACGAACCGACGGATCAGGTCGGGATGGAGGCCTGATCGGCGGGCCACGGTCTCCAGGGAGAGCCTGGAGACGGGCACGATCGCGTACTGCACGCTCACCTCGGTCGTGCGTGCGGGGGACGGGCGGGCCTCGGCCGGTCGGTCGGTCATCAGGTCCTCCTGGGATCGAACGTGGAGACGGCGGCAAGTTCCTCCAGCAGCTCGCGCTCCCGGTCGCTCAGCCTGGGCGGCACCATGATCCGCAGCTCCGCGTACAGGTCTCCGTTCGCGCCGTGCGGGCCTGGCATGCCCTCACCGCGCAGCCGCAGACGCCGTCCGCTGGAGGACCCGGCGGGCACGGTCACCTTCGCCGTGGCACCGCTCGGCGTGGGCACCGGCACGGTCGCACCGAGCGCCGCCTCCCACGGCGTGACCGGAAGCTTCACGTGGACGTCCCGGCCGTCGAGGCGGAACTCACGGTGCGGCTGGATCCGCACGCGCAGGAACAGGTCCCCGGCGGGAGCGTCGTCGCCGCTCCCGCGCCCGCCCTCCCCGGCCAGCCGGATGCGCTGCCCATCGATGGTGCCGGGCGGCACGTCGACCTGGTAGCGCCGCTGTCCGGTCGGCCCGGCCAGGGTGACCGTACGGAGGCCGCCCCGGTAGGCCTCCTCGACGGTGAGCGGCAGCTCCGCCTCCTGGTCGGCGCCGGGTACGCGCATCCGCCCGGCGCCCCCGAACAGCGAGCCGAACAGATCTTCGACGTCGACCTCCTCGCCGCCGAAGCCCGCCGTGGAGTACCGGACCCGGGGGCCGCCGCCGGTGGTCCACCGGGATCCGCCGCCCGCTCCGGCTCCGGCGCCGGCGGCGACGCGCTCCTCCCAGTCGTCCGGGATCTGCCGGAAGTCCTCGCCGAAGCGGTCGTACTTGGCTCGCTGCTTCGGATCGGACAGGACGCTGAAGGCCTCATTGACCTCCTTGAACCGCTCCTCTGCCTCGGGGTCCTTGTTGACGTCGGGGTGGTACCTGCGGGCCAGGGTGCGGTAGGCCCGCTGGATCTCGTCCCCGTCGGCGGTGCGCGGAACGCCGAGCACCTCGTAGAAATCGCGTGCCATGGCCGGTCACTCCCGCTTGGCGACGGTCACGGCGGCAGGCCGCAGCTGCCGCTCGGCCTCGCCGTAACCGGGTCGCAGCACCTGGACCACGGTGTTCGGCTCGGCGTCTGGATCCTGGACCACGCCGACGACCTCGTGCCGGGCCGGGTCGAACGACACACCCCGCTCCGCGTGGCGCGGGTAGCCCAGCCGCTCCAGGACGTTCACGGCCTGGTCACGCACGGCCTGAACACCTTCGACGATCGCACCGGGGTCGGCGGTCGCGTGACTCAGGGCAAGTTCCAGGTTGTCGATGACGGGCAGGAAGGCCGCGGCCGTACGGGCGCGTTCGCCCGCGGTCTCCCGCTCCAGCTCCTTGGCGTGGCGTTTGCGCAGGTTGTCGAGGTCGGCCAGGGCGCGGCGCCAGCGGTCCTCGGCCTCTCGCAGCGCGGTCGCGTACTCGTCCAGCGCGGCCGCGTACTCGTCGTCGGGGGCGGCGGTGCCGGTTGCGGCATCGGGCCCCGGCTCGGTCTCCTCCGTCGGCGATCCAGGCTGCGTGAGTTCCTCGCGCGGCGGCTGGACGGCGCCTTCCGGCGGCGGGTCGGGCTCTCGGCCCCGGGGTGGGGTGGGCATGGCCGGCACCTCAACCCTTGTCGAAGTCGGCGTCGATCACATCGTCGTCGCCTGCGGCGCTGCCCGGCGCGGCCCCACCGGAACCGGATCCGTCCGACGAGCCGCCGCCCGCCGGACCGCCCGCGGCGGCTTCTGCCTGGTGCGCCGCGAGTCCCGCGAGGATCTGCTGGAGCTCGGACGTCAGCGGCCTGACCTTGTCGGTCCCGGCCTCGTTCTTCACGGCGTCGCGGGCCTCGGATATCAGCATCTCGGCGCGGGCCTTCTCGTGTGCGGGCGCCGCGTCGCCGAGCTCACCGAGGCGCTTTTCGACCTGGTAGGCGATGGTGTCCAGTTCGTTGCGGGCGTCGACCGCCTCGCGCAGGGCCTGGTCCTGGTCCCGGTTGCGTTCGGCCTCCTCGACCATGCTCTCGACCTTGCCGCGGTCGAGGTTGGAGCTCTCACTGATGGTGATGCCCTGCTCCTTGCCGGTGTCCTTGTCCCGCGCGGTGACGTTGAGGATGCCGTTGGCGTCGATGTCGAAGATGACCTCGATCTGCGGCTCTCCGCGCGGCGCGGGGCGGATGTCGGTGAGCTGGAAGCGGCCCAGGACCCGGTTGTCGGCGGCCCTCTCACGCTCGCCCTGCAGGACGACGACGTCGACGGCGGGCTGGTTGTCCTCGGCGGTGGAGAAGGTCTCGGAGCGGCGCACCGGGATGGTGGTGTTCCGCTCGATGATCTTCGTCATCACGCCGCCCCGTGTCTCCACGCCCAGCGACAGCGGAGTGACATCGAGCAGCAGGACGTCCTTGACCTCGCCCTTGAGGACCCCGGCCTGGATCGCGGCGCCCATCGCCACGACCTCGTCGGGGTTGACGCTCATGTTGGGGTCCTTGCCGCCGGTCAGCCTGCGCACCAGGGCCTGGACGGCGGGGATGCGGGTGGAGCCGCCGACGAGGATGACTTCGTCGATGTCGCTGTCGCTGACCTTGGCGTCGCCCATGGCCTGCCGCACCGGTCCGAGACAGCGCTCCACCAGGTCGCCGGTGATCTGCTCGAACGTGGACCGCATGATCGTCGTGGTCAGATGCTTGGGCCCGGAGGCGTCGGCCGTGATGAACGGCAGGCTGACCTGCGTCTGGGTCACCGAGCTGAGTTCGGTCTTGGCCTTCTCGGCCGCCTCGAACAGTCGTTGCAGCGCCTGCGGGTCCTGGCGCAGGTCGATGCCGTTGTCCTTCTGGAAGCCGTCGGCGAGATGGTCGACAAGGCGGCGGTCGAAGTCGTCGCCGCCCAGATGGCTGTCGCCCGCCGTGGACCGTACCTCCACCACGCCGTCGCCGACGTCGAGGATGCTGACGTCGAAGGTGCCGCCGCCCAGGTCGAAGACGAGCACCGTCTCGTGCTCCTTCTTGTCCATGCCGTAGGCGAGGGCGGCCGCGGTCGGCTCGTTGATGATCCGGAGCACTTCCAGGCCCGCGATCCGTCCGGCGTCCTTGGTGGCGGTGCGCTGGGCGTCGTTGAAGTAGGCGGGCACCGTGATGACCGCCTCCGTGACCTTCTCTCCCAGCTGCTTGGAGGCGTCGTCGGCGAGCTTGCGCAGCACCTGCGCGCTGATCTCCTCGGGTGCGTAGAGCTTGTCGCCCACCTTGAAGCGGGCCTCCCCGCCCTCGCCCTCGACCACGTCGTACGCGACGGCCCTGGCCTCTTCGGAGATCTCGTCGAAGTGCCGGCCGATGAACCGCTTGGCCGAGTAGATGGTGCCCTTGGGGTTGAGAATGGCCTGGCGGCGCGCCAGCTGGCCCACCAGGCGCTCACCTGTGTCGGTGAAGGCCACCGCGGACGGTGTCGTGCGGTTGCCCTCGTTGTTGGGTACGACCGTTGGCTCGCCGCCCTCCCAGACGGCGATCACCGAGTTGGTGGTGCCCAGGTCGATGCCTACTGCCTTGGCCATGAGGAACTCCTTTTCGCGACGGGCGCCCCAGCTCCTCCTCGGAGTGGCGCCCGGTCTTCCGCACGCACTCAGGTGATGACGGATCGCTCTGCGGGGGTGGCTGCTCTTCTATGCACGCCGGGCCGCGTGCACCAGTAGGCCGAGCAGAGCGCCGACGAGGGCTTCAAGAACCAGCCGGTATGAAGCGAGGAGCAGTCCCGACACGACCGGTGCCGGCCAGCTCGGCAGTCCGAAGATCCACCGATCAGGGTGCCGCTCGCCGCGCCGTGCGGCGCGGCCCCGGCACACCCCTGTACGAGGCAATGGTCCTGCGGACCTCCTCGTTCATCAGCCAGTCCTTCCTGTCACGGCCACCGGTGCGCCCGACGACCTTTGACAAGCTCAGAGTGGCAGTGAGCAATGCGCTCCGCCTGCACCCGGCAGGTCGAAAATCGATGCAGTCGGTTGGTCTACGAGAACAAGGCTCAAATTCGGACACATCGGGTGAACTCGCCTGCCCTGGGTACTCGTCGCTCGCCCAGGCGTGGATCCCCCGCCTCGCTCGATCGCCGCCCCCCGATGACCGGAGGAGAACGGAGTGATCCATGGCCTTCCATCCGTCGCGGAGGCTGGCCGCTGACGTCTCCGACCAGGAAGTGACCCGCCACCCGAGCAGCACTGCGGGCACCGGACAGCAAGCTCTCCGTCCGCCCGCGGCGCTGGACCCACACGGACTGCTGGCGCTGTCCCACACCCTGTTCACCTGCGCGGAGCGAAGTGAGATCGTGCGGTTGGCCATGCGGCACGTCAGTGCCCTTGGCCCCTACCGTGCCGAGGCCGGCTACCTCGCGACGAGCGATGGTCTGTCCCGCGTCCCCGGTCACGACGCGGGAGCGCCAACGGTCGACGCCGCACGGATGGAAGAGTTGGGCGAGGCCGACGGCTCCGTATCCCTTCCGGAGCGGTCCTGGACCTGGGCGTTCGGCCTGCGCGGGGCCGACGGTCTGCTCGGCTACATTGTGGTCTCCTCCCACTCCGAGCCCGATGGGCGGGGGCATTTCCTGCTCTCGACCCTCATGGAGTTCACCTCGGCGGCCATGTCACTGGCGGCCTCGCGCCCCGAACAGCACGGCAACGCCGCGGAACTGAGCCGACTCCGCGCCGAACGGGCCACGGCACTAAGGGAATTGGATGCACTGCGCTCCCAGCTGCACCGGCAGAACACTGTGCACGAGGCCCTCGCCCGTGTCACTGCCCGGGGCGGCGGCGAGGACGCCATCACTCAAGCGCTGTACGAGCTCACCGGGTTGTCGGCGCTCATCGAGGACCGGTTCGGCAACCTGAGGTCCTGGGCAGGTCCCGATCAGCCCAACCCCTATCCGGTGCGGTCCTCGACCTACCAGGAAGAGGAACTGCGTCAGGTCACGCGCGAGGCGGGCCCGGTCCGGGTCAAGGACCGGCTGATCGCCCTGGTCCGGCCGCGCGGCGAACTCCTCGGCGTACTCGCCCTCGAGGACCCCGGGGCGACGGCCGACGAGGACACCATGTTCGCCTTGGAGCACGCCCGGCAGTCGCTCGCCCACGAGCTCATGCATCTGCGCGAACTCGCCGAGGTCGAACTGCGGCTGCGCCGCCAGCTGATCGACGACCTGTTGGAAGGTACTGACGAGACGAGCGCCTACGCCCGAGCCGATGCGGTCGGCCACGACCTGCGACGCACCCACTACGTGGTCGTGGTGCACTGGCTGGGCAACGCCGAGGACGACTCCTTCACACGTGCCGTCGAGCAAGCCACGGCCACCACGGTGGCCCGTCCGCTGATCACCCGTCGCGGTGGCCGGGTGGTCCTGCTGACCCAAGCAAGGCCCGACCGTGCCGTGCACGCGGCGCTGGCCCACGAGCTGGGGACACCCAACGGAGCGATCGGGGTGAGCACCCGCTGCGACTCCCCGGACGGCATTCCTCGCTGCTATCAGGAGGCACTGCGGGCCTTGGAGGTGCGACAGAACTCCCGTCGGTGCAGCGGGACGACGTTCTTCGACGACCTCGGGCTGTACCGGATCCTGGGGCCCGGAAACGATCTCCGGGAGCTCGAAGGTTTCGTGCGCGAGTGGCTCGGCCAGCTGATCGACTACGACGCAAGGCACGATACGGAGTTGGTGGAAACGCTCTCGCGCTACTTCGACTGCGGAGGCAACTACGACGATGCGGCCGCCGCGCTGACGGTCCACCGCAGCACCCTGCGCTACCGATTGCAGCGCATTCGTGAGATCAGCGACCGCGACCTGGCAGATGTGGACACCCGGCTCAATCTGCAGGTCGCAACACGCGTCTGGAAAATCATCCTGGGCGGGCGGGGGTGCTGACGGCGGGGACCCAGGGGACGGCGGCGGCGAACTCTGCGTCTGCCGAAAACTCCATCCGGGCAGCTCAAGCGACAGGTTGGTACTCGTGGAGGGCTCCGCCAAGAGAGTCGTTCCGACGTACCAGGAATGGGGCCGCTGCAGGGTTGAGCGACAGCGGCGGACACGAAGCTTGCGTGGACGGTGTAGCCAGTGGAGGCCGGACGGGACTCAAGAGCCTTCTACTGCTGGCAGCGTCAGGCAACAGCGCCTGGCGTGGGGCAACGGCGCCTAACGGAGGCGGTGTCGGTTGACAGTTCATGGCGCCTCCGGAGTGAGACGAGGATTGACGGCTCGTTAAAGGCGCGTACCGTAGGAATTATCCAGCAACCTCCGTCGAAAGCGTCGAACTATGAACGCCGGGCACGTGGTTCCGTGAACTATCACTCAGGCGCCACGAGTATCTCGCAACGGCGCAATGGGGCGTTCAAGAACTCCCCTGGGAGCGCCCGCACTTGACTGGGGGGGGCAAGGGGGCGCAGGTTCAAATCCTGTCGTCCCGACAAGTTCGAACGATCGAACGTCACAGGTGAAGGGCCGTTTTCGAACGGCCCTTCACCTGTTGATCCCACTGCCCCCTTGCCTGTTTGCTCCCACCCGGGCCGATGCGCACATACTCGATTCCTTGCGCTCGCGTTCACATCCGCGCCCGGTTTGTTGCCCCCCGGCTCCCTGTCCTATTGGTGGCTTTCCGGGTATGTGCTTGCGCTCTTCGCGCTGGTCGTACCCGCTCCCAGTAGGAGTGGGGTCGGGAGCGACGGCCCCTTGACCGGAATTCGGGTTATGGGGCCATGTGAAATTTTGACCCCAGTTCCGATTTTGGGTGGGCGGTATGCGGCTTTTCGGTGGTGGCCATTGCGGGCCGCATCGAGACGTTGAACGCGGGTGGGAGCGATTCGGTGAGGTTCGCGGGTGTGGTGCGCTCCCAGGAAGGTGCTACCTGCGCCGTCTCTGCGCCGACCCCGTTACTTGGTGGGGTGCTGCCGCTGAAGCTCGGTAAGGGCCCGTCAAGCCATTGGCTGGAATCGATACGCGTCAGTGATGGACGACATAGTCACGCAAAAGCCGCAAGATGTTCGCCGTTGCCGAAGCTGCGGCCAGTGCCAAGCCCCATCGGGGCCTGGGCTCGCACTTCTCCCCCTGCCGCGAGGTACTGTCGGAGCACACGATGCATCACCTTTTCCGGGGTGGTCGTCGTCGCCCGTCGACGCGATGCGTAGCTGTCCAGGCCGTTCGCGTCGGCGGGCTTTTCGCTGTTGCCAGAGAAGCACGAGATCGCCGGTTAGCAAATCCGATCTCTTCTATTCGGACATGGATTTACCTGCGAATGCCGAGAGTTGTGGGCTGAGTTGCTGCCTCCGCTTACATGAGCGCGCAGGTGAGGCGCCGTGTCGACCCTCTCAACGGTCGACTGCACGATGCGCGGAGCAGCTCCTCCTATGCCGCAGCGGGCACCCACTGCCGGCCGGCGGGCGTAGGGCCCCAGGCGCCGGGGAGGCTCGGGCGGTAAAAAACAGCCCGCATGCCCACCAAGAGAACGATTCTCGGCCACTTTCGGAGCGTGTCGAGCTTGCCCATGAAATCGAACTCATGCCCTGATGGCGGGCGGAACACCGTCACCGATGGCTTCGTACGGACGCAGCAGGCGTGGACCGCGGCCTACGAACAGCTCGCGAAGCACCCGGGCCGCACCGCCCTGCGACGCCGACTGCTGCACCCGTCAAGGTTGTTGGCCGAAAAATGCCTCACCCCAACGGAAAAGGCAGAACTGCGCCGACGGGCGCAGAACAGGGCGTGGTCACGGTCGGCCGCGCGATCCTCGGCCTGGCCCACGACGACTACGACCTGATCGAGTTCCTGCGCCGGGCAGGGCTGGACGATGCCGAGGCCCTGGTGCTCGGAGATTCGCCGCTCATTCACTGGCGCGGCGGTGCGCACACGAGTACGGGGCGGCGTAGGGGCAGTCAGATGGCTGCTTCGATGGCGGCCTTGAGCTGTTCGAACTGCTCGGCATGCTTACGCGAGAAGGGGACCCCGTCGGCGTCGCCGCCGCCTGCCAGAAGTTTCTGGGGACCCACCGGAGCCTTAGCCGCTTCCATTCCTGCGTGCACGAACCGGATCGTGCCGACGGTCGCACGGGTCGGGCGGGTGTATTCGACAGCCGTGACCTGATTGACCGGCACGGTCTTCGACGCGGAACCAGCCGACAGCTTCGCCATCAGACCGTTACGCGAGATGGTGATGTTCCGACCGTCGAACCTGCCCTGTCCGCTCGAACCCTTGGCCTCGATCATGGCGTCTCCTGGATACACCTGGGGCTCTTAAGCGTGCCGGTTGGCCACTGCTCAGATCCTGAGGAGTTGGTCCCCCTCTCAGGGGACTTACGGCCATGACAGTGCGCTACCAGCAGGCGCAGCGTCGCAAACGTGTTCACTACACCAAGGTGGGTCAGTCGGAGCAGCATGGTGGATCACTATGCCGGGGCTTTCGTCAGTCGGGCGAGAGCCCCGGCGCCATCAGCCACAACTGCCGTGCTTCAGATTCCGCACACCGGCTCCGACCAGGACGGGTGAGTTTTCGACAGGGGCAACGTCGCGGAGTACTGCTGGACGGCCGCGCACGCCTTCCATCCGCCCGGCGCCCGCGAGGCCGAGATCTGGACCGCGGACAAACTCACCGCGATCCTCGCCGGACACGCCGACCGCACGGCCAGCGAGATGACGGCCGAGGCCGCAGCCGAACAGCTTCCCGCCGCCCGCCGCGACGCCGTCACCACCTGCACCCGCTACCTCACCGGCCACCTCGACCAACTCCGCTACGACACCGCCTTCGCGGCTGGCTGCCCGATCGCCATCTGTGCCGTCGAGGGCGCCTGCCGGCACCTGGTCGCCGACCGCCTAGACATCACCGGCGCCGAAGCCGTCCTCCAACTCCTCACGCTGATCACGAACGGCGACTTCGAGGACTATTGGCACTTACATGCGCGCCACGAGCACCAGCGTCTCTACGCAGTACCCGACCAGAACCGATACACCCTCACGGCCTGATCAGAGCTGGCACCATCCCGCGGGGTCACGGCCGGTCCGCCATACGAGTTCCCAAGGACTCGCCGGCACTTGGCGGGGATACCGTGCTGCCATGCTGCTGTCACCTGACGACGAACTCCGCGACCGGAATGATCTGGTCGTCTTTCTGCGCGATCTCCACCGCGACTTCCAACAGCGAGGTCACGAGTGGGAGAACCCGACGCTCGACCGTTTCCTGGAAGCCATGGCCGCGTGGGTTGAGGGCTCGGAGAACTGGTACCGGAACTTCGGCAAAGAACTGCCAGTCGAAGGCGACTGGACGTACTTCGCCCGAGCTCTCACAGCGGCAACGGTCTACGAGTAACCCGACGCCCACCTGCCCGCGAACTGCACTTCAAAGGACCCGCACCCACGCCAGATTCACTGAACTGACGCGAGGCGGCGTGCGGGACTACTTCGGTCGTACGGCCACCGCACTCAGAAGAAGCCGACGTTACTCCTCGAACTGCGCGTCGGTGGTCTTCCCCTTACGCAGCGGGTCCTTGGCGCGCCGGGCTCGCAACCGGTGCGCGAGCGTTGTGCCGAGTGCGACCAGGACGGCAGAGGGGAGTTCGGCGACCAGGCCATGAACGACTTCCACAGACAGGCTGTGCAGCATAGTGCGCGCCTCCTAGGAGGGAGATGTGATCGGTGCGCACAGCTCAGCGACCGCAGGCTCTCAAAAGGCGCAGAGTGATCTGTCCTGCGGGAGGTTGGCCTGGTCAGGAGAAAGCCCCTGCTCACAGTGGGGCGGGCTTCTAGGATCGGCGCAAGATTGGCGGATGTTGAGGGAGATGGAGTGGCGGACCCAGCGGCCGTAACCACCGGCGAGCAGCTATTGGCCCAACTGCGGATGCTGCTGGAGCAGACCCGCATGTCGCCCGAGAAGCTGGGCGGGCTGGCGGGGGTGTCGGAGAACACCGTCCGCTCCATGGCGAAAGGCAGCGCTCGGTTTCCGCAGCAGAGCACGCTGGAGTCCGTGGTGCGTGCCTGCGACCAGGACCCGAAACCCTGGATGGATGCCTGGCACCGAGCCAGCGACGCCCGCAGCCGGCAGACCCAGTCGGGCGGAGCCCGGGACGCCCAGTTGCAGATCGACGAACTCGCGGACGCCGTGCGGCAGCTGTCCGAACAGGTCGCCACGCTGATCGAGCTGCAGACAGGCCAGGATCAGGGGCGGGCGCGACCCATGCGCAGGGAGCAGGCCTATCACCGGTTCCTGGCCGCCTTGCCCCACGCCCAGCTTCCACCCGTTCAGTGGGACAACGGCCACGCGACGAGTGCCTCAATCGCTCCGCAGGAGCCCTCCTACTACGCATACCTGGTAGAGGGAGCAATAGAAGAGTTGGCCGAGAAGACCGCGGATCAGAATCGTCTCCCGGAACTCATGACCGGCCTCAACCGCCTCTCGTTCGACCCGGTCGAGAGCTGGATGCGGTTCGGGCCTGACGAGCCCCCGCGGCTCGTCCGACAGGCCGACGTCGACGTCCACTTCGCCCAGGTCCGCGAATGCCTGCGTCGCTACTTCGCGGAGCTGGCCGGGGAGGAGCCGCCCACGCCGCCGCCCCAGTAGTCCGCGCCTGCATCATGGGGCACGGACAAGCTCTCGTACGGCGGCCACCTGGGCGTCGAGGGGCGGGGGCAGAGTCCGCAGCTGCCCGGCGAGGTCGTCGGCGCCGGCGTGCTGCGCGGGAGAAGGGGCAGGACGTCCCGGTCGGGACCTGGCGGCTGCATGCACCAAGTCCCGACCGGGTCAGTTCATTCACCGTGGGTGCTACGTATTGACACCCCGGTTGAGACAGGCCCGGATGGCCCCTGTGGGGCTCGAAAAGTCATCGCCGCAGGTCAAGCCGCGTACCGATACTGGTTGATGACGCCGCTGAGGATACGTGTGCGCAGGAGCTTGCACGGCCTGTCCACGGGCACGACGGGCGGAGCTTGTGGGGTTTCAGGTGGCTGTTGGCCTCGCGACCTGTGTGGCCGGTGGGAGTTGTAGTGCTTCTGGAATTCGGCGAGGACGCGTCGGGCGTGGGCCGCGTTCATCACCAGAACGTGGTCGAGCGCCTCTCGTCGTATCGTGCCGATGACGCGCTCGCAGTGGGCGTTCATGCGCGGCGCCCGCGGTGCACTGAACTGCACATCGATGCCTTCAGCCTCGAAGATGGCGTCGAAGGCGTCGGTGTACTTGCTGTCGCGGTCACGACGGAGGAATCGGAGCGACTCGACGCGCGTGCCGAGGTCGGCGGTGAGGTTTCGGGCCTGCTGGGTCGCCCACTGTGCGGTGGGGTGCGCGGTGATGCCGGTGATGTGGAGCCTGCGGGTGTCATGTTCCAGGAACGCCGGCGCGTGCAGCCGCTTTCCGGTGATCGTGTCGATGTGGAAGAAGTCCGCCGCGAGGACTCCATCGGCCTGGGCGGTGAGGAACTCCCGCCAACTTGGACCGTCGCAACGTGGGGCCAGATCCACGTCGGCCGCGTGCAGGATCTGCCAGACCGTGGACGGCGCGATCGAATGCCTCAGCCGGGCCGGTTGTCCCTGGATCCGTTGATGACCCCACCGTGGGTTCTCCTGCGCCAGGCGCAGCACCAGCTTCTTGAGCGCCGCTGCCGTCGGCGGGCGACCGGACCGTCGACGACGGTGAGAGTAGTCCCACCGTTTCGCGAACCAGACCCGGTCCGCGGGCTCATAGCGGACCGGGCCCTCAAGTTGCCTGCGCAGCACAGCATTCGCATGCTTCAGCACCAGCAGTTCGGCGTCCTTGGCTGTGCTGCGGCGCAGCGGAACGCCCGGCACGGATGGCAACGTGCGGGTGACCGGTACAACATCGAGACGATCACCACTGCAGCGTCTCAACCATCAGCCTTGGTGTTGCTCCCCATCCCAACTGCAGCGATGACTTTATGAATCCCACACCGGCTCCACCTGCCCGGCGCTGCTGGTGCGTGGCGCCAAGCGTGGCGTGGCTGCAGGCGGAGCGGGCAGGGTAGATGGTCACCCGCCGCCCCGGTACCCACCTCGTCGAGCTGGAGACCGACCACTCCGTATACGCCAACGACCCGGCCGACTTCGCGGCCGCGGTCTGACGCAGGCCCGCAGCCGGCACTGCCTGCAAGCCCCTGGCCGTCACCAATGTGCAGAGACTGCAGGCCTAGTGACCTGAGGGCTCCGCCGCCGCACCGGTACCCGAACTGCCCTCTGTCGCAGCGGACGTGGAAAGCCTGTCCGTTCCGGCGTCTTCCTGGCCGCTGCGGCTCCCCGCGCGGAGCCGCAGCAGGGCCAGCGGGGTGAGGAGTACGGCCAGGAGGCCGCCGGCGAGGCCCAGCGCGGGGAAGCCGGCGCCGGCCACCACCGCGCCTGAGGCTGCCCCGCCCGTGGCGCCCGCGAGGGAGATGCCGACGTCGACGAGGCCTTGGGTGCGGGCCCGGGTGGCCACGGGGAGCGCGTCCGTGATGAGGGCGGTGCCGCTGACGAGGCCGAAGTTCCAGCCGAGGCCCAGCAGAACCAGGGCCGTGGCGAGCGCGGCGACGGAGTGCGGCGGCGCCAGAGCGGCGAGCGTCCCCGCCGCGAGCAGCGTCGTCCCGGAGGCCGCGGCCAGCCACAGCCGTCCGATGCGGTCGACAAGCAGCCCCGTGAGCGGCGACGGCAGATACATGGCGCCCACGTGCAGGGCGATGACCAGGCCCGTTGCCTGGGTGCCGTGCCCGTGGGCCTGCATGTGGACCGGCGTCATCGTCATGACAGCGATCATCACGAGCTGGGTGAGGATCATGACGGCGGTGCCGGTGGCCAGGCCGCGGGTGTCCTTACGTCCCGCGGTCCCGGCGGCCGCCCCCGGCTCCGCCGTCGCCTCCTCCTCGGCGGCTCGCTCGCGCGCGAGCAGCAGCGGGTCCGGGCGCAGGAGGACGGCCAGGGCCAGGGAGGCCGCACCGTACGCGGCCGTGGCGAGGAGGAAGGGGCCCGCGAGGCGCGGTATGCCCCAGACGTGTGCCCAATTGCCTGTCACATGGACGAGGTTGGGGCCGATGACCGCCCCGAACGTCGTCGCGAACAGGACGGTGCTGACTGCCCGGCCACGCCGCGCGGGCGAGGCGAGGTCGGCCCCGGCGTACCGGGCGAGAAGATTGGCGGCCGTGCCCGAGCCGTACACCAGCAGGGAGACGAACAGCAGCGGCACGCTGTCCGCGACCGCGGCGAGCACGACGCCGAGGCTGCCGACCGCGCCCGTCCCGTACCCCAGGGCGAGCCCGGCGCGGCGGCCCCACCGCTGGCAGAGCCGCCCGATGCCCAACGAACCGAGCGCGGCGCCCCCGGTGAACAGTGCGCTGGGCAGCCCGGCAAGGCTCGTGGAGCCCAGCATCTGCTCGGCGAGCAACGCCCCGACGGTGATGCCGGCGGCGAGGCCCGCCCCGCTCAGTGCCTGGCAGAGGACGAGGACGGTCAACACACGCCGCTGTGCGGGGTGTTCGGGTTCGGGCGTCGGTCGTCCGGCCTGCGAGAGGCGTGCCGCAGAGGTCACGCCGCGCCGATCGGCTCGGCGGGCGCGTTCGGCTCCATCGGTTCGAGCGCCGAGATCTCGTCCAGCGGCATGTCCATGTGCTGGTGCAGGTAGCGCACGATGGTCCAGTGCGGCAGCGCACCCTCGTCGAAGGGCCCGAACTCCCGGCAGTACAGCGGGATCCAGCGCAGCGCCTCCTCGGCGGCCTGCTCGCGGCCCGGCTCGGCCTGGTAGTCCTCGTAGGCGATGCTGCGGTGGTGGATGAAGTACCGGCCCGGCAGGCGCTCCTCGCACAGGGCGACGTATTCGCGGGTCTGCAGGATCAGGTAGTGCCAGATCTCGTCGATGGCCTGCTCGACGGGGAGGAAGAGGCCGCTGAGCCGCTCGCGGTACTTCGACACGAGGTAGAGGTAGCGGAGGCACTCGGTCACCTGCCGCTCCACGTAGGCGTGTTCCTCGCCGGTCTCCTTCACGAAGTACGCGACCACCTCGCCGTGCAGGCCGTGGCCGAGCAGTTCGCGCAGGTCCTCGTCGGTGACGGTCGTGGTGGGCGCTTCGTGCGCCGCGTGCGGGTCCTGCTGGTTGTCCATGTGGTTCTGGTCGTTCACGTCGTTCCCCTCGGATGCTTCCCTCGGTGCTGCCCCGGGGTGTCCCGGCCTTCGCTCCTTCTGGGGGCGGCTCCCATCAACTCCTCGCCAGCCAGGCGTACTTGCCTGAGGCGCCGATGGGGATGTGGTCCCGGTGTTCGACGCGGCAGGCGCGCCCGGTCAGCGCGGAGACGGAGCTCCCCAGTGCTTCGGACTCCTCCGTGCCGAGCGGCTTGCCGTCGAAGGTGGTGCAGCGGAGCACGGCAGACTGTGACCCGCGCCCCTCCGTTTCGGCCTCCGGCAGCAGCAGTTGGTGCACGAAGACGCGGGGTGCGGCGGTGGCGACCCGCTCGTCCAGGTCGCCCGCCGCGACGGGCCCGTCCGGCCCGTCGAGGAGCTCCTTCTCCCGGCCGCAGAACGAGACGATCTTCTCGGGGTCCGGCGAGCCGTCCCGCGTACGGGCGCAGTCGCCGGAGCGATAGCGGACCAGCGGCATGTGCGGGTTGCGGACGCTGGTGACGATGAGGGAGTAGAGGGTGCTGCCCGGGGCGACGGGGAGGAGCTCGACGCTCATCCCCTCCAGGTACGGGCGGTAACTACCGGTGCGGTCGCTGTAGAAGAGGTAGCCGAGCTCGGTGCTGCCGAAGAGGTCGACGACCGGGCAGTCGAACCGGCTCTCCAGGAAGTGGCGTACGTTGCGCGGCGTGTACTCGTACGCGGTGATGATGCTCGCCGGGCGCGGGAACGACTCCGGGTTCTCCCACAGTCCGGTGTCCTCGGCGTGGCGCACGAGGTGTGCCAGGTGGTAGCCGGAGCAGTCCAGGTGGTAGCGGCCCTCGGGGTGCGAGGCGGCGATCGCGCGCAGCTCGCCGAGCATGCGCTCGACATCGGCACGCTCCCACAGGGCGGGGTCGAGACGCAGGTTGAGATAGACGGTGCGCTCGTCCAACCGCCGTTCCTCGAGAGAGGGTTCGGCGCCCGGGGTGCTTGCGTCGCCGCTGGAGCTGGAGCTGGAGCTGGAGCTGGAGCTGGAGCTGGAGCTGGAGCTGTCGCTGGCGTTTGCGTCCCGCCCGCCGTCGCGCTTCTTCGCATTCACACGGGCCACGTGTTCGGTCGCCAGGACGGTGGTGAGGGAGGCGCGTCGGCAGCCGTCCCGCCAGGTGTGCGCGATGTCGGGGTGCTCGCTCCACAGTCGGTAGTAGGAGCGGAGCAGGAAGTACGGGGGGCGGATGAGCTGCATCCGCGCATGGTTGGTGCCGGTGGACAGGACGTACTCCGCCGCGCCGGCCGCGAGGGCGGCCTCCAGCCGCGGCGTCATCCAATTGTCCGGGAATCCGCGGGCGATCTCGGGCTTCTCCAGCACGGGGAAGTGGCCACGCGCGACGGAGTCGCGGTAGATCGGTATGTCCTTGACCTGCTCTATGACGTCGGCAGTCGGCTGGCCGTCCATGGTCGTCCTCGAAGGATCGGGAGCGTGGGGGAGGGGGCGGGCCGCGGCCGGTCCTGTCGGTCCGGCCGCGGCCCGCCCTGGACCGCCGCTGTCGCCCGGGTCGGTGCTCAGCCGCAGTCCTTGATCGTGCGACCGGGTGCGTTCTGCTTCAGGAGATGCAGCCGGTCTTCGGGGCGGCACTGATGCAGCCCGCCTTGGGGGCGGCGCTGATGCAGCCGTCCTTGGCGGCGGTCGCCGAGTTGGCGGCGACCCAGCCCTGCCAGTTGGCGTCCTGGGCCATCTTCTTGACGAGCTTCTCCATGTCGACCTCCGCAAATGTGGTGGGGACAGCGGTACGACGACCAAGATCCGTACCGCCCGATTGAGCGTAAAAGGGGCCCCAAGGCAATGTCAAAGGTCAGTAAAGTGAACTGGTCGACGGCTGGGTGGAATTGGCTCGAACTGATCGTTAACGGGTCTGCGCCTTCCGAAAACTCCATCCTCCGTGCACTTCACGCGGCATGCTGGTACTCGCGGAGGGTTCCGCCGAGGCGGTCTCTCCGGCGTACTTTCAGTTGGGTGGTCTGTGCGTTGGAGAGTGGTTCGGGGGCAGCGCGGAGGGGTGCTGTCTGATCTGTCCCTGGGTGGGGCCGGTGGGCGTTGTAGTGTGGTTCGAATTGGTGGAGCGCGTGGCGTAGATGGCGCTCGTTCCAGAGGAGGGTGCGGTCCAGGAGTTCGTGGCGGCAGGTCTGGACCCAGCGCTCGATGATGGCGTTCATGCGCGGGATCCGTATGCCGGTGCGCACCAGTTGGATGCCGGCGGCCTGGGTGACCCAGGCCGCAGTGGGGTGGGCTGTGGTGCCGAGGACGCGGATGCGGCGGGTGGCGTGCTCGATGACGGCCAGGGATGAATTGGCGCTGGCCGGTCAGGGTGACGGTCTCGATGAAGTCGCAGGCCAGGAGAGCGTCGGCCTGGGAGCGCAGGAGGCCGGCCCGGGTGGTGGCGGCCCGGTCGGGCGCGGGGTCGATGCCCTGGGAGGTGAGGATCTCCCAGACGGTGGAGGCGGCGATCTGGATGCCCGGGGTGGTGAGCTCGCCGTGCACCCTGCGGTAGCCCCAGGATGGGTTCTCCCGGACCAGTCGGAGAATCAGCGCGCGAATTGAGCGGATTGTGGGCGGTCGACCGGGCTTCTTCGTCCGGCAGGGGCGGGCATGCGCCGCTTCATCAGGTCGCGGTGCCGGCGCAGCACGGTGTCGGGCTGGGCCAGTAGTCGTAGCCGGTGCAGGAACTGACGGGGCAGTGGCGCCAGCAGGGCGGCGCGGAACGCCCGGTCTTGCGGAGTGAGTTTCACCTGGTCCGAACCGAGTTGCCGCTCGAGAACGGCTATCTCGTGGCGAAGGGCGAGGATCTCCGCGTCCTTGGTGCGGTCGCTCATCGGCAGCAACCGCAGTGCGGCGAATGTGTTGGTGATGGTCAGGTACGCGAGACGAAGCAGCACGAGTGCTCGTCCTGCCGCACCGTCGAAGACGCTCCTGATCTGCATGGGCGACATTCTCGGCAGGCGCAGAGTCGCCTGCGTTTCAGGCATTGCCGACGTCGACGGGTAGCACGTCCTCGAGCGCGCCGAGTGGGAATGGATGACACAACAGATCGCCAGAGGGTGGGCGTAGGTCGGGTTCCGCAGAAGGCGTCTCCTTCCAACGGCTGAAGACCTGGAAGGTCTCCCGCGATCCGGAGTATGCGGCCAAGAAGGCTGATAGTGACCTTTGTGGTGATGTAGCCGATCGGGGTGTGGGTGTGCGCGGGTGTCTGCCCGGGGCGCACGCCTGATGGATGGGGGTGGCCCCTCCCTGACCAAGGGGTGGGCCATCGTGCAACTCTCCCTGCTGCCTGCTGCCTGCGGCTCTGGCCCGTAGTCGGTGAGAGTTCAGATCCGCCGCTGCCGAGGGCCTGGCGGACGTCGGGATCGGTGACCGTCTGTCCGCCGACGGCGAGCAGGCCGGGTACGCCGACCGGCAACGGGCGTCCCGCCCCCGCTTGGGCAGCTCCTTGCGTGCGGACGGGCCCAGCGCTGCCGTTAAACGAAGGAGATGACGAACGGGCACTCCGGACCGTGCCGATCCCCCCGCGCCTCGTAGCCCGCGATATAGGAATCCGTACGGCTGACGTGGACGATGTTCCCGTCGACGGTGCAGCGATCGCCCGAGCGGAGCAGGGTCCACAGCGGATCGGTGTCCTCGATCGGATGGAGGGACTCGGCACCGGAGTAGGTGATGGTGACTGTGTCGTCGTCGTGGTGGACGCTCTCTCCGTCGAAGCCGTACATGCGAAGCTCGGAGACGCACAGCAGCGGCTTGGCAAGAACCTGTTCGATCGCTTCGGCGTAGTAAGGGAGTTCGCTGCGGATGACCCCGAGGAGGCGTTCGGCGGACTTCATGGTGGCGGGGCAGGAGTAGGAGCAGGGTATGTACGGGACTAGGCCGTACAGGGTGTGCCTGAGGTAGGGGTTGCTGAGGGGGGACGGCTTGCCCTGGGTATTGCGTAGTGCCGCGTAGTAGGTGTTGTCGTCGTTCCAGTTGTTGCGCTGCCGAAAGAAGTCCTGGCAGCACGCGGGGTAGCCGAGGGCCTCACCGAAGGTGTCGTGGTCCGCCCAGTGTTTGTCGACGACCTTGCCGTCGACGATCAGCGGATACCAGCCGGAACCGACTACCCGGTCCAGAGCGGCCTGGTCACGGGCGAGAAAGACATGGGCCTCGGCGCCTTGACTCAGGTCGGGCACGAACGCGGCCCGGGTGGTCGTGAGGCGATCGGGGGGCACCTGGGAGACCTGGGGCGAGAACCTGTCGAAGCAGGCGTCCACGTGGTAGCGGAGACCGAGTGTTTCGGTGAGCGCGCGCAGGGCGTGCCAGCCGTCGCGCGGGACCCACAGATCCATCGCCGGTTTCAGCCCGTTCGCCACGGCGATCAGCGTGGGGAGTTGGGCTCCACCGCGCGTGGCCTCCGCCAGATCCCAGTACCGGCTGGCCCGCAGTTCTCGTTCTACCGCTTCCGTCGCCGGCAGGTTCACCGGACGTATCGAGGCGGGGCCGGGCTCGGTTTCGTCCGGCAGGCGCAGGCCCCATGCCAGGGCGCTTGTGGTCGTGCGCACGTCCTGGTCGACGGAGAGCGGGGACCGCCGAGCCATGAGGGTTTCGGTGTGCGTGAGGATGTAGAGCGCTTCGTCCCGGCGGCCGAGATGGCGGAGCGCGAACGCATAACACTGCCAGAAGTACGGACTCTGCGGATCGTGACCGACACAGGCCGCGTAGCGCACGGCGGCGGTGCTGTAGTCCTCGGACACGTAGGCGAGATGTGCCGCAGCGAGGTCCGGGACCAGGCCATCGCCGGGGACGGTGTCCGGCAACATGCCGACGACCGCCCCTGCGCGTAGCTGATGCAGGTGACGTATGGCCACGAGCAGGGAGTCCCCCGGATACCAGCGGCGGACGATCGCCCCGAGGTCCCAGTCGTCAGGAAGGCCCAAGGCGTCCAAGGTGGCGAGGGTGGCGGCATTGCTGCGGGCAGGTCGGGCCACAGGCGCCGGCGCGGGTGCCGGGGCCGAAGCCGGGTGACGTTCGTCCCAGCGGGCGCGGTGCGCGGCGCGCTCGGCGTCGATGCGACGGCGTTCGTCCGGCGGGGGTAAGGGCAGGGCCCGGTCGCATACCTCGATCCGATCGGTGACCGCGTCGACGAACGCGGCACCCAAAGGTGTCAGGGGGGCGGCTCGCAGTTCGCCCAGCCCGTCACGGACCTGGCGGACGATCCCGTAGCCGCGGTTCACGACGCTGTGCGGGTCCAGACCGCCGGCGTCCGGGCTGTCCAGGACCGCCCGGTAGAAGTCGGCGACGCTCACGAAGCTGTAGACGGCGTGCAACAGTCCGCTCAGCGGCCTGGCGTCGTCCCGCCAAGGCGAGTAATGGACGGCCTCGCCGGAGTCGTCGGCGAGCAATGGGTCGAGCGGCAGGACGGCGTTGAGCTTCTGGTGACCGTATTCGTGCACCAGCGCCTCCGCGGTCTCCATCCGCTCGCCCAGCGCCAGTGCGACCAGACCTGGCGCCTCACGGAAGCTGCCGCTCACATGCACGCGCGATGGATCCGGGGACAGGACCGGGACGATGACGCCAAGCCCGCCGCCGAGCTCCTCGGCAAGGGGCGCGCACACGGCTCCGATGAGGTCGAAGTGGCTGTTCAGCTCGTCGTGCCAGCGCCGCCCCTCGACGGGATCCAGCTCGGCGTACGTGAACCGGGCCCGTCCGCCGAGCCGCAGGTCCTGGTCGAGCCAGTTGAGCTCCATGCCACCAGCGAGGCGTGGTACGCGTAGCCGTTGTTCGCTCCAGGCCAGGCGGCCGTTGTCCACAGTCAGGAAGGTACGGGTCCATGGCGCCTGCCCCTCCAGGACCAGGCCGGAACCCGGCAAGCTGATCCGTCCTGCGGCGTCCGCGCGGACATCAGCCGTCAGTCGCCCCTGGCCACACACGAGCAGCGCCGACAGCGCGAAGCGTGCGAACTCCCGTAGATGTGGAAGGAGATGCATCTCGGGAAAGCGCTCGGGGGCTCGCCGCCCGACCAAATTCCAGGCGACATCCACCCAAAACGACGCACTCGGATGGTTGAGTACCCGCTTCTGCACGTCGGCCGGAGCTGTGCCGATTGCCTCAAGGCTTTCCTGGAAGCCCGACTCCGCCAGAGCGCCGGGGGCCCTCTCGGTGAGCAGCGACGCCAGCCTGCGGATGCCCACCAGGGTATGGAGGTACTGGGCCGCGAAGACTGCGCGGGTGGTCCCTGTCCAGCCAGTGGGAGCCACCAGCGACGTGATGGTGGTCCGGTCGAGCCTGGGGACGGTCGCGGTCATCCTGTTTTCCCCTCCTCGCGTTCGACGAGTCTGGGCAGACGTCGTAAGTCCGTTCTGGCCGTGCCGGTGATCACACGGATGAGCTTCTTCAGATCGGCGCAGTAAACGGACTCGTTCCGGAATCCGTTCCTCTGGGAGTATCTGTGCGGAAAGTATCCGCCGCCGCATATCCGGACCAGTTCACATGCCTGGCAGGTCTCCCCGAGAGTCCGCCACTTGTCCTGGCGCGCACGTACCAGCGGTGACTTCAGCGCGGTGTCGAAGCTGTCGTCGAATATGTTCAGCCCCAGCTTGCAGGCTCCCGGGTAGGTGACCTTCAGGGTATCCACCGCCTGTATCTCCCCGTTGGTCTCCACCACGGTGAAGTCGACCGGTTGCAGCCCCCACTCCTCAGAACTGTCCGCGGCCCCCAGGTAGAGCGCGATGACGTCGCGGAACCGTCTGATCCTGACAGGCTGCGGGCGTTCCGCGTACCACATGTCGAAAATGCTGAGCAGCCAGTCCGCGTACGGGGTGGTGTCGAGCTGTTCCTTTCCTGGAGGGCGCAGGTCGTGATGGCCCAGCGGCAGGAGGAAATCGATGGACGGCGGATCGAAGGAGCGGAAATAGGAGTAGGTCTCGGCCGGGTCCGCCGCAAGGTCGATCACGGCGAGGATCCCACCCCACAGCCCTCGGGCCCGCGGGCTGCTCAGCAGGTTGATCGAACGCTCCACCTGCGAGAAGGACGATCTGCCCGCGTGGTCCAGACGGTGCCGGTCGTTGACGGCGCGCGGCCCGTCCATGCTCAGCCCGAAGGAGACGTCCCACTCCCGACAGAAGTCCAGGACTTCCTCGGTGTACGCGGTGCCGTTGGTCTGTCCGTTCCAGCGGATCCTGACGTCCGGCGCCGCCCGCGTCACCGTCTCGCAGAGCGCCCGGAGGTAGTCCAGACCCAGCATCAGCGGCTCACCACCGTGGAGAGTGAGGTCCACCTGTTCCAGGTCGTGTTCACGGGCGTGCTCATTGATCCGACGGCCGAGCTGAGCGGCGGTCTTCAAAGACATGCGCGTCGGCTGCGACCGCCACGACTGGTCCGCGTGCCGATAGACGTAGCAGTAGTCGCAGTCGAGGTTGCAGCGGGAGGCGACTTTGCAGATGAAGGATTTGAACGGCTTGATCCCAGAATCCAGGACCGCGTCAGACACGACCGGACCACGAAGAGGAACTGTGTGAGCTGAAACTGCTGAAACTGCTGTGGCTGCTGTGATGATTGTGCTGCGACGCCAACACGGAGTCCGCACCGCTGAATATCTCCAGCAGCACGTTGCCAAGTGCCGTGCCTCCTAAAGAGTCGATCGACATGAGATCGAGTTCCGCGAGTTCGAGGTCGATGCCATCTGATTCCGCATCTGTAGGATCATGCTTTTCGGCCATCTGCGCCTCCAGTCCTTTGGTCCCGTACATGCGGCCTCCGCGAATCACGATCCCCTTTTGTCGATACGCCGTCAACACACCCTGCTCAACAACACGCACTCGCTGCCCCAGTACTGCAGCCGGAGATCTTGAGGTGAGTGATTCTTTTCCAAGCTGGCGGCGCTGAACGCGAGTTGGACAGTCCTGCGCAGCGACGAACTCCTGGTAGACGGGTTCTCGACCAAGATCACCCGTGTCTGCCAGGAGCTTCGTGTGCTTGTCTGTCCGTCCGCGATTGATCTGTACAGCCGCACCTTGCGGTTCCTGACCGGACGACAGACCGTCAGGCAGCAGGAGATCGGGACGCGTTGGCGGCGTCTTCCCGCCTCGCGACAGGCCCTACTCGCCCTGGCCCTGTGCGTGCCGAAAAATACGCCCGTGCACTTCAGCAGGCAGGCCGGCGCTCGTGGATTACGCCGCTGAGGCGGTCGTGTCGGCGAATTTTCAGGCAGTCGAGCTGGTCTGCCTCGAGGGGGTCCGCAAGTGCTGATCGATCCGCCCCCGCACTGCGACGTCTCTGCTCCCCGTGTCTACCTGTGCACGTAAAACAGGCACGAGACGGTTCGATGTCGAAGCGTGAACAGCGGGGTAACCCGGCTGCCGTGAATCGGAGCTGCAGAACGCCTCCGGTTTCCGTCGCTGACCGACGACCTTCGGGCGCGGGCGGTGGCTCGCGTCAGCCGGTGAAGGCCTGGTCGCTGTCGCGGTGTGCGCCCCAGCCGTGCCAGCGTTCGACCTCGATCCAGGCGCTGATACGTGTGCGCACCCGGTCCGCGTAGGGCTTGCCGGTGTAGAGGGCGGCGATGCGGTCGGCGTCGGTGAGGCCCTCGTCCTCGTGCAGCTCGACGACCCGGCCGATGAGGGTGACGTGGGTGTACCAGTCGCCTCCGTCGAGGACGGTGAGCGTGATCCGCTGGTCCCGGCGCAGGTGCTTCAGGCGGACGCGGCCCTCGTCGAGGCTGATCAGTGCCCGGCCGTCCTCCCACGCGTACCAGGTGGGCGTGGACACGGGTGCGCCGTCGGAGCGCAGGGTGGCCATGACGGCGGGGTTGGGGCGGCGCAGCAGTTCCTGGGCCTCGGGCGGCAGTGGCGGCCTGGACATCGCGTTCTCCTTCTTAGTTGTGCGCTCTTAGTCGTGCGCTGCGGATGCCACGCGGACGAGGCCGTCCAGCCAGGCCTGGTGACCGTTGAGCATCGGGTTCGGGCGCTCGTCGGCGAGGGCCGCTGCGGGCTCGCCGATCTGGGATTCCTGGGTCAGGACGCGCACCCGGTCGCCGGGCAGGTCCTCGACGAGCCATGCGTGCAGCACGTCCAGCCGTTCCTCGGGCCCGCCGTCCTGCCGCGCCGTCCAGGAGAGGCGGCCAGGGACGTCCCGGGCCGGGGCCTGGAACTCGACGACCCGGGCGGCCAGGGGCGGGAAGCCGAACGTGCCGAAGCTGAAGGCCAGGCCGTCCGTCAGCGCGGGGCCGCCGCCATCGGGGAAGGAGATGTCCGCGACATTGTCGTAGTACGACTCCCAGGCGGAGGTGTCGGTCAGGTAGTGCCAGATCCGGTCGGCCGGCACACCCTGGACGATCACCTCGTTGGACACGAAGTTGTCGGTGGTGCCGGGGAGGTACCTCTCGGGCCAGTTGATCGCGTTCTGCGTGGTCATGGGGTCTCTTGCCTTTCGGGGGATTGCGGTACCGACGGTAGGCCGGGAATCCATTCGCATACCAATAGGTGTTTCGATTCCAGCCATCGGGACTCCGATGCGAAGGGGCGCTAGGCTCGGATGTCATGAGTGACCACAGGCCCGCCGCGAAGGCGCCCACGGCCGCGAACCGACTGCCGTCGCACACGGATCTGAATCTGCTGCGCACGTTTCTTGGGGTCTACCGCTCCGGTTCGTTCACGGCAGCGGCCCCCGGGCTCGGTCTTTCCCAGCCGACCGTGACCGCGCAGATCCGCACCCTGGAGCAGCAGACGGGGCGGGAGCTGTTCGCGCGGCTGCCCCGGGGCGTGGAGCCGACGTCGTACGCGCACGAGCTCGCCGGGCAGGTCGCGGCCCCGTTGGACTCGCTGGCCACGCTGGGGGACACCGGCGCCACGGCGGCGCCTGTGCATCTGGCCGGGCCGTCCGAACTGCTCTGCGTCCGGGTGCTGCCCGCGCTGGCGCCCCTGGTTGCCGAAGGCGTCCAGCTGAGGGTCGCGCAGGGACTGCCCGATCCACTCCTGGAGGAGATGCGATCCGGACGGCACGACCTGGTGATCACTACACGGCGTCCGCGCGGCCGGGCGCTGGAGTCGGCGCCCCTGGCCGACGAGGAGTATCTGCTGGTCGCGAGCCCGGCGTGGGCAGGCCGCGTCGAGGGAGCCGACGACGTGTGCGCGGCGCTGAGCAGTGTGCCCATGGTGACGTACGCGGAGGACCTGCCGATCCTGCGCCGCTACTGGCGCTCGGTCTTCGGCAAGCAGCTCACCGCCCGCGCGTCGGTCACGGTGCCCAATCTGTACGCGGTGCTTTCCGCGGTCAACGCGGGCGCCGGCTACAGCGTGCTGCCGCGCTCGCTGTGCCAGGAGTACCTGGACGCCGGCCGCCTGGCCCTGCTGCACGATCCCGAAGAGGCCCCGCTCAACACGCTGTTCCTCGTCCAACGACCGGGTGCCGACACCAATCCTGATCTGGTCCGCGTACGCGACGCCCTCAGGCAGGCCGCGCTCGACTGGTAGTCCTGGCCTGGTCAGTTGACGAACCCCCGGTGTCGGAGAGCCAGGTACGCCACCGAGGTGACGGCCAGGATTCCGGCAGACACCAAGACCTCGTAACAGGATCTTGCTGAGGTGCCCTGGTCAGGCGGGATCGGTGTGATGATCTGGCCGTTCAAGGCGTTTGGCGACTCGGTCACGGATCGTGGACGACGACGTGTGGGGCACAGGGCGAACCGCTGCTGACGCCCTGGCTGCAGCGGCAAGGTGTGGACTGATGACCGGAAACCGAGATGGCGCCGAGCCCTCAGGGCCGGAGCTCGACAGATGGCAGCAGCGTCGAAGTTTGCCGGCCGCCCGGTGGAGCTGTCGGCGCCCCTGCTGAGGATCGTTCAACAGCTCTCATCGTGCCGTAGGAGAACGAGCGAACCTTTCACGGCCTTGTGGCGTCGAAGGTGCGGCAGGCCGCAGGTAGCGGCAGCTGAGGGAGGTCGGTTCATGACGGGCAAGCAGACGGTCAGTTGGACGGCGCGCAGAAGGTTCGCGCGGTCCGTGAGCGTGCGAGCGGCGCTCGCGACGGCGGCCCTGTTCATGTCCACGTCCTGTGCTGGTGCAGGCACCACGCAAGGTGGTGCAGACAGTTCCTGCGCGGCCCTGCTCGAGTACGAGGGCCGCACCTATCTCGGCCACGGGCTTCATCCCGACAACAAAGGCGACAGCGACGACGTCAGGGCGGGCAGACGGTTGGGCACAGGCACCATCCCCGGATGCGACGACACTCCCACCGACGATGATCAGGAAGCGACTGCGGAGCCGGTAACCGTGTACGCGATTGAGGGTGTGGACCCCGTCTACGCCGTGACCGTGGACCATCCGGCCGGCGGAACCCTCTACATCGAGCAGACATCGAAGAAGACCCTGCCGGAGCTACGGGAACTGATCAAGGCCCAGGAATTGGACGCGGCCACCAAGTGAGGCGCATCCGCGGGAGAAGTGCTCTCCTGTCATGAGTGGCGGGTGTGTGCAGGGTGCCGTCCTGCATGCACCCGCCGAGGGTCAGTGGCAGCAGGTGAACTGTGCGCCTGCCGAAAACTCCATCCGCGCAGTTCAAGCGGCAGGCCGGTATTCGTGGATGACTCCACCAAGGCGGTCTTTCCGGCGTACCTTCAGCTGGGAGACCTGGGCGGTGGTGAGTGGTTCGGGAACGGCGCGCAGGGGTGCTGTCTGGTCTATCGCTTGGTGGGGCCGGTGGGCGTTGTAGTGCAGTTCGAACTGGCGGACCGCACGGCGCAGGTGGTCCTCGTCCCAGAGGGGGGGGTGCGGTCCAGGAGTTCGTGGCGGCAGGTCTGGACCCTGTGCGTGCCGGAATCCATGTCACCCCTGTGCGACCTGCGAGTATTCGTGGATGAGGCCGCTGAGCCGCTCGCGTCGGGACATGCGGGGTTTGCCAGTGGCGGTAGTTGGTTCGGACTCGGTGAGTCGGCCTGGCGCCCGTTGTCCGAGGGATCGATGCGGCCGGTGACTGTTGTAGTGCTCCGTGTACTCGTCGAGGACGAGGCGGAGGTGGCGCTCGCCGGTGATCAGGATGCGGTCGGTGGCCTCGCGTCGGCATGATCCGATCCAGCGTTCGGCGATCGCGTTCATCCGTGGCACGGCGGGCAGTGTGGGGATGACGCGTACGCCGGCTGCTTGGAAGACGGCGCCGAAGCTGTCGGTGAAGTAGGCGCCGCGGGCCCGGACGAGGAACTTGATGGACTCCGCGCGGTCACCCAGGTCCATGAGGTGGTTGCGCGCTTGCTGGGTGGTCCAGGGGCTGGTCGGGTGTCGAGTGATGTCGGCGGTGTACACGCGGCGGGCGCCATGGTCGATGAAGGACAGCACGAACCAGCGCCGCAAGAGGACGGTGTCGATGTGGAAGAGGTCGGTGGCCACGATTGCTGAGGCCTGCGCTGTGAGGAAAGCAGTCCATGAGCGGTCCGCGCGTTGCGGTGATGGGGCTGTCCCAGCCTTCTTCAGTATCTCCCAGACGGTCGAGGCGCCGACCTTGCGTCCCGGACCAAGCAGTTCGCCGTGGATCCGTCGATATCCCCACCCCGGGTTCTCCCGCGCGAGGCACAGGACCAGGTGCCGCAGTGCTTCCGGCTTCGGAGGTCGGCCAGGGCGGCGGTGTGGCTAGGTCCACTTCCGGGCGACGAGACGCGCGTGCCGGCGTAGGACCGACCGTGGTGTGACCAGCAATGCCGGCCGGGCACGCTGCTTCTTGTTCACCATCCGGAGCAGCGCTGCCATGACAGCCCGATCGCTCCAGGAAAACCGAGGCCGTGGCTGGATGCGTTGCGCGACAGCGAACTGGTGCCGGAGCGTCAAGATCTCGACGCCCTTCGCCGCACTCGACCGGGCAAGCAGCACAAGCCATCCGAAGAGCTGGCACGTTGGTTGACAGATCAGACGTGCCGCCACGACCCAGCATGATGCCGCACAGCACCCGCCGGCCTCCCGAGCTCGGGTAGATCCGAACTTGCAGGTCATTTCGGGTGACACGGTTTCCGGCGCCTACAAGGGTAAGTCCAACGCGGACACCGCAGCCGAGCTGTACATGAGCGTGGCGACAGTGAAGGCCCACGTGAGCCGGGCCCTGACCAAGCTGGACCTTCGACAACCGCCTCCAGATCGCGCTGCTCACGCATGATGCGGGCGTGCTGGACGGGGACGCCGGGGACTCGTAGACCAAAGTCGGTGCGCTCTCGACCTTCGGCCGATGTGGTGTGGACAGGGCACGCCGTTGACTGAAGCCATGACGACGGACATGGCTTCAGACACGACGCCGGACCGCTCCGGACCGACGGACCTGGCAGGTCGGGCCCTCGCGCCCGACTTGGCGCGCGGCTTCATGCTGCTGTTCATCGCCCTCGCCAACTCCCATTACTTCCTTCAGGGTTCGAAGGTCATCGGGGGCTTCCCGCAGGGGGGATCCGTGCTCGACTCGACGACCGCCTGGACGATCTCGACGTTCGTCGACGGCCGGGCGTTCCCGATGTTCGGCCTGCTCTTCGGTTACGGGCTGGCCCAAATCGTGCGACGGCAGGTGGCATCCCGGCCGCGGCCACGCGACGTCCGGCGCCTGCTGTGGCGCCGCAGCCTGGCCCTCGTGGTCGTCGGTACCCTGCACGCGCTCCTGCTGTACGTCGGCGACATCCTGGCCGCTTACGGTGTGCTGCTGTTCGCGGCGGCGTGGATGGTGCGCTGGAAGGACCGCTGGCTGGTGCTCACGGCCGTGCTGTTCTTCGTACTCCTTGCGCTGCCGAACGACGGTTCGTCGGCCGTGAGCAGTGATCCGCCGCATGTGTCGATGTTGCCCCCGGACGTAGGCACGATGATCACGAGCCGCCTCGCTGTGGCCCCCTTCGTGGCGCTCCTCGGGCCGATCGGATTCCTGTGCCCGCTCGCGGTCGGCCTGTGGGCGGGCCGCCGCCGGATCCTGGAGCGGCCCGAGCAGTACCGGACGCTCCTGCGGATCACTGCCGCTGCCGGAATCGGGACAGCGGCGCTCGGCGCTCAGCCTGCCGCGCTGATCGCCACCGGTTTCGTCGCCACCCCCGGCCCGCAGATCCTGGAATGGACCGGCCCGCTGCACGATGCGACGGGTGTACTCGGCGGGTTCGGTTACGCGGCGCTGGTGGCTCTGGTCGTGGCGCGGATCGGCGCCCGGCGGGGACGGGTGGTGAGCGCCGTCGCCGCCACCGGCCAGCGCTCGATGACCTGCTACCTCGCCCAATCGGTGGTCTGGTCCGTGGTGTTCACGCCCTTCCTCCTCGACCTCTCCGGCACTCTGACCGTCACCACCACAGCGCTGCTCGCTACCGCCACCTGGTGCGCGACCGTGCTGCTCGCCTCCCGGATGCAGCGGCTGGGGCGGCGCGGCCCCTTCGAGGTACTCGTGCGGCGTGTCACCTACGGCAGGTCGGACCGGACCAAGTCTCCCACCGCCACTGCGAGTTGATCACACACGACACCTGCCACCCAAGATCCTGACGGCCATAGGAACCACCCCCATGACGGCGGCTGACGTGCGGCGGGACGGCGGACTGCTGAGCAGTCCGCCGTCCCGCGTACCCGCTTGGAGGGCACGGCGACGGCGTCGTTGTCCGCCCCGTCTTCTCCCGGACCGATCGGCGGCGCATTGGGCCAGTAGGTCGGTGTGGGCCGTCTGCGCTGCTCGTATCCCCGATTCGCGCGCGCCGTCGATGAGCCCGGACCAACCGTCCGCGTAATCGGAGCCCGCCAACACCACCTGTCCGAAGTCCGAACGGCCGTTGGGTTTTTGGGAGCAGCGGCAGCTGGCCGGGGCGCCGGCGGAGCAACGGGGCCGGGCACCGGTCCGCGCTACGGCCTCTTGCCGCCCGCCTTCACGAGTTCGCGGGAGATGGCGTCTTCGTCCTGACCACGCACCGTCTCTTCCAGACTGGGGTCATCCCGCGGCGAGAACTGCTCACCCTTGGCGAAGTCGTCCTCGTTCAGCACCCGGCCGCACCACTCCCCTCGCCCCACCACATGCTCGTCGAACGGCACGGCGGCACCCTCTCCGAGGACGACCCACTGCCCGGCGTCCCAGCGCAGGGCAAGGACGTATGCGTGACCGGTCTCCAGCCGAGGTGCGTCCGGAGCCGTGCGCTTGACCCGATTGCCGTTCCGGTACATCGACCAGCCGGGGGCGGTCATGTCGAAGGCGCTCCCCATCTCGTGCCGGGGAGTATCGGCGGACCACAGCACCTTCTTTTTCCGGAACGTCACCGACCGGTCGACCGTGTACCGCACCGATCCCTTGTCGTAGTCCTTCCGGTTGATCTCCCGCTCGGAGGCCGGCAGGGCCACCACCACGTGGTCCGCACCCGCCTTCCAGTCCGCCGCGGTCTGAGACGCGTACGGGTCATTGGCCAGGCCGCAGCCCACCACGGTACGCAGCCCTTCCCGGCCGATCAGCACGCTTGCGGTGATTCCGGCGAGCGCCAGCATCGCCACCGCGAGTCTGCCGGACTGCGGTGGACGGACCATGAACATCAACTCAATGCCCCCGTTCTCGAACAGCGTTGTTCTATTCGGTTTGTCTATGCATTGATCACTTTTCTCGTCGGTTGGTTCCGTGACGGTTTCTGCCGTGAGCGGCATGCGGGAACGTGACCGTGCGGGGCAGCAGGGCTCCGCGCCCGTTCCGGACCACACGGCGCCCGCGATCGTGCACGCAGTGATGCCCTCAGTGCCGCGTGCCCGCTCCAGTCCAGCAGCGTCCGCCCGCATGCCAGTTGACCATCCGGCTACTCGCCACCACTGCTCAGACCAGGCGTCACCGACGGAGCGTCGTCCATGCCGAGCAGCACACCGCCACTCAGTCAAGAAGGGGCTTCCCCAACGGCGTTGGGGTGTTCCGTTCCGTTCTACGAAGGGGTGACGGACGGCGACGTCCTTCCCGCAGGCGTGGGGGCGTATGGCGTCGGGTGTACCTGTGTAGCCCACAGGCGCGGGGTGTTCCGCAGGCGTGAATGCCGATGCCGAAGCTGCAACCGTTCTCCCTGCCATTGCGGGGGTGCCGCCGTGGGGCGCTCGACGGCATGCAGACCCGCGTCCTGGAGTGTGCAGAACGACGGATCCGCGAACGAGGCGACAAGCGGTCGCGCCTGGGTGCGATTCCTGCGCAGGGATCGTTCTGCCTGCTCAGCGCATCGGGCCGCGCGTTGATTATTCCGTGGTTTCGCAGGGCGTACGTCCGTAGAGTCGGCCGGACCAACAACGAGCGGGGGTGGAGCCAATGAAACTGGCCGAGGCACTGGCGGAGCGGGCGGATGCAACACGTCGCGTCGAGCAGCTGCGCTCACGCGTCGTCGACAGCGCGCGCTATCAGGAAGGCGAGACGCCCGCGGAGGACGCGCCGCAGCTGCTGACCGAGGTCGGCGAGGTACTGGACCGCCTCGAACTGCTGATCCGGCGGATCAACCGCACCAATGCCACCGTGCGGATCGGCGAGGACGGCACCCTCACCGACGCACTCGCACGTCGGGACGTGCTCCGCCTGCGCCACTCGGTGATCAATGCGGCAGCGGACGCGGCCGCGGGATCGGGCAACCGGGGTTACGGTCGGCAGCTGCGCTCCGAGCTGGTGATGCTCTCCGCGCTCTCGGTCGCCGAACTGCGCGCGCAGGCCGACGTCCTGGCACGCGAGATCCGTGAGATCGACGTGCGTATCCAGCGCGCGAACTGGGAGGTCGATCTGCTGGACTAGACAGTCCACGGAGTTCATGACGATGTGGAGCAGGTAGCCGTGTCGGAGGCGTGCACACACCGAGGGCCGGCGGTTTCCGGTCCACTCCTGGCGCGTGAAGAGCAACGCGGGGGTTCGACTCCCCACGAAACAGTGCAGCTCAGCACCGCGTACAGGTGACAGTGCACCGCGCACAGCACATCACCACGTGCAGATCCGAGACGGTGAGGGTGGGCTCGGGGCTCCCCACATCACAGCAGACCCGGCGAGCCGCCACGCAGCAAGGGACTTCCCCGCCACCATGGGGTGTTCCGACCATGTCCAACCTCGTCGACACCCCGTCGCCGTCTTCCCCGCCAGGGTGGGGGTGCTCCGCGCCTCATCTGGCGCAGAATGCTGGTGCGTGGCTCCTCGCCCTCCTCGCTGCGGCAGCAGGCGCTGGACCCGGCGCCCTCGTCGTCGCAATAAGAAGGGCGAACCTGGCTTCCAGCAGAGTTTCCATCGATCGCTGACGTGAATGGCGCGACCACGACTGTCCTCACAGCCTGAGCGGTGTAAACAGCTCGTTCAGAACCTGAACCACAACTCATCGCAACTTGGCATGCTGCCTTCACGAGCAGGTCCTGAGCACGTCGATGACGAGTAGCCGTGAGGCCGGCCTGCGGCTCAGCGCATGGTCAAGTCACCCCCCCCTTTCTTGAACACGTGATCCAGATACGCTACGGTGGAGCCATGGCAAGGACCCGGGAATTCGACACCGAGGCGGCGGTGAGCCGCGCCATGGAGCTGTTCTGGGTACGCGGCTACGAGGCAACTTCGGTGCGTGACCTGACCCAGCAGTTGGGGATCGGGCAGGGATCCCTGTATGCCGCGTTCGGCGACAAGGAGGGCTTGTACCGGGCGGCCCTGGAGCGATACCGCACCACCCTCGCCGCGGCCGCCCTGCGCAGCCTGGAGGAGGGAACGGACGCCCGGTCGGCGATTCGCACGATGCTGCTCGAGCGGATCCGGATCGCTGTCGAAAACGACGGCCGGGGCTGCCTGGCAGTCAATGCCGCCTGCGAGCGCCTGCCGAAGGATGCGGGGATCCGGCGCACCGTGCGGGACATGCAGGACGCCAGTCGGGACGCGCTCGCGGAGGTGTTGCGGGTCGCGGCGGAACGGGGCGAGATCGCGGCGCGGCACGACCCGTATGCGCTGGCGGCTTTCCTCGTCACGTTCCTCAACGGACTGCTGGTCTCTTCGAAGATCACCCCGGAAGTCCACGCCCTGGCCCCCCTCGTGGAGGTCGCCCTGGCCGCCCTCGACTGATTTTTTCACGCCCGCAAACTGTATCGGACGATCCAGAAAAGGTCGGGTCCCGCACAAGCACGGGATCCGGCGACATCCACCCCTGCCCCATCGACCACCGAGGAGGCACCATGCCCCCCGCGCCCAACCCGAGCACACTCGCTCTCGGCGACAGCCGCTGGAACACCTTCCCCGCAGCCGGCACCACCTTGACAGCCCGCGACTTCTTCACCGCCACCGAGCCGCTGTTGCAGGGAATCATCGATGACAACGCCCTCACCAGCGCCGACGGCAAGGTACTGGAGGACCAGATCCGCGCGACCCTTGCGCTCGGCACACGGGAGACCTCCCTGCCGCTGGCCATCGGCCCGGACAGCGCCTCGGCGGCACGTGAACTGGCCGCGCAGGCCGAGACGATCGGCCGTGAGCTGGCCTCCTGGGCCACCTCGGCCCTGGAGAAACTGCTCACCAGCCGGATACCACTGCCCGCCGGACCGCTGGTCGTCCGCAGCCACTGCTACGGACACCTGCTCACCCCTCCCGCGGCCGATCTGCTCCTCGGCCGGCGCGGCGGACCCGTCACGATGCAGCTCTACAACGAGTGGCTGCACCAGATCGTCCTCCTGCGCGACGCCCTGCTGCCCTTCACCAACTGGCAGGACGTTCCGCTCCTGATCACTCCAACCGGGCTGCGGCACACCGAACCCGCCCGCGACGCCTTCCTCACCGAACTGCTGGTCCGCCAGATCCGGCACTCCAGCATCGTGAACTTCGCCCGCCACGTCGTCACCGGCACCGGCGGTCCGGCCGGCTACGGCTTCGAGGCGCGCGGCGGCACCGCCCTGCCCGCCGTCCTCGACCAACCACCCCTGAGCGCGCCACGGCACCTGCTGACCTGGCGTGCCGACCCAGCCGCCGAAGACACCGTCACGTATGTCGCCGAAATCCAGGACTACTACGCCGCTCCCCGCACGCTCGTCGAGGACCTGCCGCCCGCCATCACCGCATCGGGGCCGCTCACCGCCCGCACCGGCCCCGGGCCGATCGCTGACGGGACGCGCAGCGCCCACATCGAGATTACCCACGACGGCACCACCACCCACGTCGACCTCGGCCAGGCCCTGCGCGGTCACCGCTTCGCCCATCGGGCGGAACCCGCCGCAGACGACGCACACTCCGACGCCGCGCCCCGCACCGCAGCCGTGTGGTCCGCGCTGCGCGCACCGGGGCTGGTGTGGACGCAAGCAGGCGACGTCACCCTGAACGCCACCGGCCAGGACGATCTCGTCGTGCTGGCCTTGCTCGGCCGGCTCTACCCGGAGAACGTCATCCTGTGCCCCGCCGGCCGTTCCGCTGCCCCGACCACCTCGGAGGGCACCGGACCGAGCCATCTGGTGACTCTCGTCGAGCCTCCGCAAGCCCACTGACACCCGCACACATGGCGAAGTACCAGGAAGGTTGGCGAACATGATGTTCGATCATGAGGCAACGCCTGTCCGCACGGGCCGCGCCGCGGTCAATGGAACGAGTCTGCACTACCGCACAGCCGGGTCCGGCCCCGCAGTGGTGCTCCTGCACGGCGTGCCCAAAACCAGCTATCACTGGCGCCACCTCGTCCTGAAGCTGACGCCCCACCACACCGTCGTCGTGCCGGACCTCCGCGGTCTCGGCGACTCCGCCCGACCGTCGGACGGCTACGACTCCGCGACGATGAGCGACGACATCGCCGAGCTGATGAACCACCTCGGCCACGGGACATACGCCGTAGCGGGTGAGGACTGGGGAGCGGTGATCGGCTACCAGCTCGCCGCCCGCCACCGCGACCACGTCAGTGCCCTCGTGTTCGCCGAGGCACTGTTTCCCGGATTCGGCTTCGAGGACCACACGGCCCTCACCCCCGAGAACGTCTCCAGCGGCATGCACCTGTGGCATCTGGGCTTCTACTTCCAGCCCGACGTACCCGAGATGCTGATCACCGGGCACGAGCGCGAGCTCATCACCTACATGATCAAGAACGAGCGCAGCCACCCCGACACCGCCACCCCCGACGCGGTCGACGAATACGTACGCTGCTACTCCATGCCCGGCGGCATCCGCGCGATGCTCTCGATCTACCGGGAGATGCTCGTCGACGCCGAACAGAACCGGCAAGCCGCACAGAAGAAACTGGACATCCCAGTCCTGGCCCTGGGCGGATCGGCGTTCATCGGTGACCGCAACGAGTCCCAGATGCGACTCATGGCTCACGACGTCACCGGGCACGTCTTCGACGCCGGCCACGACCTGGCGGAGGAAGTGCCCGACGAGATGGCCGACGCCGTTCTTCCGTTCCTGGCCACGCATCTGTAACCGCTCCTGACCGCCGAGGTTGGCGAGCTGAAGTGGCATGCACGCAGTGGGGCCTCGTCACAACCACAGGTGTCGCCGCCTCACAGTGGGGGAGTGATGCTCTCCTTCTCGCCCTCCGTCAACCCGCTGAAAACTACTCGCAGCGAGGGTGTGACACGGCTTCTTCGCTTGAGTTTTGACCTCGGGGTGAGATGAGACGGGCGAGTGCTTCGGTGGGCTGGCAGATCCATCCGAGAAGAGGGTTGGTGACCACGAAGTAGTGGACGCTGACCTGGCCCCGCTCCTTGTTCAGGATCTGCGGGGCATCCTCCCGGTAGATATGGCGGAGGTATCGGCGACGAATCGGCGCCCCTGCTATCAGCAGCACTGGTGAGGAGACAAGGATGGCCGCCGGGACCAGTGCTTTCACTGCCGTGAGCTTGGCTCTCTCCTCATATCGCATGTACTGAGTGTGCTGATCCTCGTTCGTGCTTGTCAGCCCGTCGTGCGGGGTTTGGTGCCGATCTAGTGATGGGTCGGTCGGCGGTGAAGTGCGCCGGTTGGGGGGCAAGGGGCCGCAGGTTCAAATCCTGTCGTCCCGACCAGCGTTTACGCAGGTCGCAGGTCGCAGGTCGCAGGTCGCAGGTCGCAGGTCGCAGGCCGCCTCCGCAGAATCGCGGAGGCGGCCTCTTCGTTGTCCACGGCGGGGGTTGTCGCACGGTTGTCGGGCCATCGGTACCCCGGAGGAGGTCATGACGGTGGCGGTGGTGTGGCGCAGGTCGTGCGGGCCGATGCGGGCAGCGAAGCCGAGTTGGTCCGCGCCCGGTCCGGAACTTGGTCAACCCGGCAGGCGAATTCGCGCAGCCCTGGTTGCCGGCGCAGCCGTAGGCGTTTGACGGGTCGTCGATGTCGGCCCGGCTGAGGAAGCGGACCATCCTGCGTGCGCGTCCACGTACACGATGGCGTACCCGAAGTGCGCAGCCTGACGTGACGCGGCACTGCTCGAATCGCTCCGGGCGAGCTGCCACGCCGACGCCGCTGGTCTCCTCTTACGGCGTCCGTCTGCGTGTGTGAGGGGCGGATTCCGCCTGCCGTGCGAATGCGCGTTGACAGGCCGGTGCGGCGGGCGTTGACTGACATGCGGAGCGCATTTCAACGCTATGTCTCTCTGCAAGGACGACCCGCTGCTGTTCATCTCACCAGAAGCAGCGGAACGCAGAGCCCCCAGCGCACCGGAGGTGCGGCCGTGTTTCCGTCCATCGCTCCACACGAGCCTGTCACCAGATCCTGAGGCGCACACGGTGCGCCAGTGACGGTCTGCTCGACCTGGCATCGCCCCTGCGAGCGGCGCTGAGCAAGCTTTGGCCGCGCCTCTGGGGCGGCGACCCGACTCCTCCGGTCGCTGACCGGCGGCTGAACTCTCCGGCCACGAGCGGTTGCCCCGTTCCTGGCGAGTCGGGTTCCACTTTCCCGGACATCTCGTGCTCCCCCCCCCCGTTTCCCCAAGGAGCAACTGATGAGCGATCGCGAGGAAAAACGCAGGCAAGAGGAAGGCCGTGTGGCGACTCCCAATGTCCCCGAAGGCCGCGGGCCGGAAGCGGCAGGCGCCGTGACCCGGCAGGCCGCCGACGTCGGCCGGACGGCAAAAGAGCAGGCAGCCTCCACCGCGGGCGAAGCAGCAGCACAAGGCCGTCGGATCGCCGGTGAGGCGCGCGATCGCCTGACGGAGCAGGCGGACAGCCAAGCCCGCCGATTGGCGGAGAACATCCGCAAACTCTCGGACGAGTTGCGCGAGATGAGCTACCAGAGCAAACCGGACTCCGCCCTGGTCGGCGTGGTGCGAGACATCGCCGACGGGGGCTACGAGGTGGCCTCGCGCCTGGAGGACCGAGGGCCGCAAGGCCTCCTGGGCGATCTGCAGGATTTCGCACGGCGGCGTCCCGGCGCATTTCTCGCCGCGGCCGCCCTGGCCGGCTTCACGGCGGCGCGTGCCGGGAAGGCGATGACCGCCTCATCATCTCGGACCGCGGTGTCCGAGCCGTCTGGTGCCGCCGCGCACGTGCCGGGAACAGGCGGCTTGGCACCTGGAGGTGGGATGAGCCGCACCGAGATGTCCGCGGGAGCCCCTGAGGGGGCCGAGCCTCTCCCCGCAGGTCCACCGGCCGAGCCGCCGACGGCTGGTACCCCGGGCGATCCGGCGGTCGCGCGTCGACCTCGAAAGCGGTGAGGGACGGCCATGTCTCCTTCGGAACGGACCTCGGCGGGCGGCGAACCCGACAAGGTTCCGGCTGCCTCGGACACGTCGGTCGGAGATCTGATCGGCGAGATCAGCACCGATCTCACCCGGCTCGTCCGTAACGAGATCGAGCTCGCCAAGGCTGAAGTGAAACTGGAGTCGAAGAAGGCGGGCGGTGCCGCAAGGGCCCTGGCGGGCGCAGGCGTGGCGGCTCACATTGCCCTGATCCTGATCAGTCTCGCCGCAATATTCGGGCTTGCCCACGTCATGGACCTCTCCTGGGCGGCACTGATCATCGGCGCCCTGTGGGCCGCCGGTGCCGGCGTCCTGTACGCCCACGGCCGCCAGAAACTCGGTGAGATCAGCCTCAAGCCTCAAGAGACGGTGGAAACGCTCAAGGAGGATGCCGCATGGGCACGGAACCCCACGAACTGAGGAAGGACGTAGAGGAGACGCGAGCCCACTTGGCGCGGGACGTCGACCGTCTCGCGGACAAGGTGGGGCCGACCAGGGTGGCCCGCCGCAAGGCCGACCGGATGCGGCAGCGGCTGACCGGTGTGAAGGAGCGTGTGATGGGTTCGGTGACTCCCGACGACCGGGAGAACACACTTCAGGGCGTCGGCGGCGCGATGAAGGACACCGCGGAGAGCGTCGGCGAAACCGCCCAGCAGATGCCCGACCGGATGCGGCGCCAGACCCGGGGGAGCCCCCTGGCCGCGGGCATCATCGCCTTTGGAACGGGCGCGTTGGCCGCAGCTCTGTTGCCGACGTCGACTCCTGAAGTGCGTGCCGGTCAGCAGTTGCGTGAGCAGGCCGGCGAACTGGCACAACCTGCCAAGGAGGCCGCGCTCGATGCGGCCAAGGACGTACGCGAGGAGATGCGCGAACCAGTCTCCGAAGCTGTCACGTCCGTCAAGGAAACCGCTGCCCAGGGGGTCCGGGAAACCGGTGAGGAAGCCCGCCCGGGCGGGCAGTGAACAGCGCACCCCGCCGCCCGCCCCGTTGAGAGGTCATTGCGCTTGATCCTCCGGGCAACTTGGTGGGTGTATGTGACGGATGAGGTAGACAGGGGTGACCGCCGTGGTCCGGCCGGCGCCGGGGTTCGGGTCGTTCGTCGGCGGTCATCGAAGTCGGCGCAGCAGCACAGGGCAAGGGGAGAAGGCGGCGGTATTGGGGGCCGGACGCGTCTTCGCCGATGGGGCAGCGGGCAGAGCCATTCGGTGAAGTTCATGTCGTAGCGCGCCCGGCCCCCTCCGCCGTCACGGTGCCTGTGCGCTGACTGCCTCCGTCCAGCGGCCGAGCGTCCGGCTGGTCCGTGGTCGTCCCGGGCGCTTGGGCCGTGAGGCGGCAGCGTGGCGGCGTGTGAGCAGATCGCGATGCCATCGCAGTACCGTGTGTCGGGGCGCACCAGCAGTCGCAGGTGGCGCGGCACATTCCTCGGAAGCCGGTATGGGAACGCCCGATCGCGCGGGTTGAACTACGGTCCGGCCTAGCCGAGTTGGTGTTCTGGCACCGTGATCTGATGGCGCAGGGCGAGGATCTCCGCGTCCTTGTCCCGGTCGCTCATCGGTAGCAGGCGCAGCATGGCGAACGCGTTCGTCACGCCGAGGTGGGTCAGTCGCGGTGGCACGGTCGGTCATCATGTCGCGCCCACTGCGAGCCGCGTGAGAGCGCTGACCCGAGCGACCGCGGCCGGCGATGGGAAACCGCTCTCACCTGTGGATGGGGTATTCGACAAGGGCAGCGCCAGGACCACTCCGAGCAGCGGCGAGCAGCTTTTCCGAACGGCACGGCATGGCCGAGACCGGCGCCTGGGCAAGGCTGGGAATCCCCGCCCATGCTGGCAAGCCCGTGCGCTCCCAGTCACCCTGGCCTCGGCTTGCACGTTCGCGTGCACGGTGACTATTCGTCTGCGTCGATCCGCATGGGCGGATGGACCGTAGAGGCGGAGTCATCGGCGATGTCGGGCGTGATGTGCGGAGCCGCGCGTTCCAACAGGATGCCGGGCAGATTGTCCTCGCGGGCCACGAGCACGGCGGGGGAGATGGCAGAGGCGAGTCGGAGGGCCTCGGAGGTGGAGAGCGGAGCGGTACGCAGGCCCGCGGCCTCCAGCGGGATCAGGGTGTCCACTGTGTGCCACACGCCGGTGTCGATCGTGCCGAGCAGCACGGCACGCGGCACCTGCGTGAAGTCGGTCTCCACGTATTCCACGCCGTCCGGCGGGAATTGCGCCCGGGTGAGCCGTCGGTGGTCGTCGGAGGCCGGGTCCATGCCCACGCGCAGAGGGCCGGAGCCGTGGTCGGCGGAGGAGTCCGCGCGGGAGACCACAGCCAGGGTGTCCGGGGCGTAGTAGGTGCCTTCGCCGAGGCTGACCGAGCGGTGTCCTCCCACGGTGGCCGGCCTGAGGAGGTCGCTCGCGGCGCCCGCCGACACCAGCGCGAGATCCGCCTGTTCGGAGTCGAGTGCCGTCAACCGGCTCTCGGCACCCCGAAGATGTCCCACCGTGGTGAGGATGCCGTGGTCGGCGAAGACACGTGCCACGGTCCGGGCGACAGTGGTGGCTTCTGGCGGCGCGTTCGGCGGCAGCAGCAGGTGCACCGGGGCGAGGCGGGCCACCGCCCAGAGTTTTCCGGTGTCCAGGGCGGTGACGAAGGTGCCCTGGTGGCCACGGGCCACCAGGGACAGGGCCTGTTCGTCGCGCAGTGAGCGCAGTGCCTTCTGCACCGTCCCGGATCCGACGCCCAGGACGTCCTGGTAGTGCGTCGTGGTCGGGAGGCGGCCGTCGATGCCGACGCGCAGGGCGTCACGGGCGATGGCCGCCGCCGGGTCTCCGGCCGTGCTGGGGGTCACTGTCATCAGGTCTGCGTGTGCTCTCGCGTGATCCGGTGCCCGCGGTCCGGAGTGCCGGGCCGCAGGCGCGTTGATGGAGGGTCAGCCGAGGAACTTCCCGGCCGCGTCGGCGGACATCCCATCATGGACGACCGCCGCGAGCCCGGACAACACAGCCTCCGGACTGGGCGCGCGGAACACCCGGCGCCCGAACATCACGCCCCCGCCGCCCGCGCCCACGGCGTCGGCGGCCAGCCGCAGCGTGTCCTCGGGGTCGTCGCCGCCCTTGCCGCCGGCCAGCAGCACCGGCGCGTAGGTGTTGGAGGTGACCTCCTGCCAGGCCTCCGCCGATCCGGGCCAGAGCGCCTTGACGAGGTCGGCGCCGATGTCGGCGGAGATGCGACAGTACGTGCTCATCACCTTGGCGCTCAGCGCATCGGGGTCGTCGCCCTCCAGGGCCGAGCGCGGTTCGATGATGACGCCGAGGCCGAGCCGCTCGCAGTCCCGCACGATCCGCGCGTTGCGCTCGATCTCCGCACGCTCCAGGCGGCTGTCGCGCTGGCCGACGTAGAGGTACGTCATGACGGCGTCGACGCCGGCCGCGGCCACCGACTCCAGGTCGGCGAGCTGGGCGAGCACGCCCTCGCCGCGTCCGTCGGCGCCCGGCGTGTAGACGCCGCGGGCGTGGTTCTTCCAGTCCAGGTGGAGGACGAGGCCCGGCCGGTCGCGACCGACGAAGGTCGACTCCACGTGCGGCACCAGGCCCGGCGTCACCATGATCGCGTCGGCGCCGCGCATCCGGGCGAAGACGGCGCGGATCTCGTCGAGGGTGCGCAGCCCTTCGGTGGGGCCGCTGTTGACGCTGTGCGAGGCGGCCACGACCACGGCCCGTCCGCTCTCGGGGCGCACCAGCCGCCCGAGCCTGATCTTCTTACCGGTCCGCGCGTCCATGGTGACTCGCTTTCTTGAGTATGCGGCAATATGCAGCTTGCGGAGAATTGCATTTTGAGCCTAGGATCCGGAACGGCGGCTGTCAATCGAGCCGCCCCGGCCCACCAGCGGCAGCGTGACCGACCCGCTCCGACGAACGCCGGATCCCGCAACCCAGGAGCTCCTCATGGCAGACCTGTCCACGACTCTGGCCACGCTGACCAGCGTGCTGGGGCCGGAGGCCGTCCGCACCGACGACACGTCCCTCGACGCCTCCAGTCACGACTCCTGGCCCCTGTCGACCAAGCTCGCGCGGCTCGACCGGCACGAGAACCGCGGCGACGTGGTGGTCCGCCCCGCCGACGAGGAGCAGATCCGCACCGTGCTGGCCACGGCCGCACAGCACGACGTCCCCGTCACCGCGCGCGGTCTCGGCTCGTCCGTCACCGGTCAGCCCCTGCCCGTACGCGGTGGCATCGTCCTCGACCTCTCCGCGCTGCCGGCCGGTCACGAACTCGACGAGGAGGACCTCGTCGTCACCGCCTCCGCGAGCTGCAACGGCGGAGAACTGGAGGACGCGCTCCAGGCCCGCGGCTACACGCTCGGCCACTCACCCCAGTCGCTCTACCGCTCCAGCGTCGGCGGCTGGCTCGCGACACTCGCGACCGGCCAGTTCTCCTCGTACTACGGCGGCATCGAAGACCTGGTGACCGGCTACACGGTCATCCTGGCCACCGGTGAAACACTGCGCCTGACGGCGTCGCCGCGCGCGGCCATGGGCCCGGACCTGCGCCGTCTCTTCCTCGGCTCCGAAGGGACGTTGGGCGTGATCACTTCCGTCACCCTCAAGGTGTTCCCGCTGCCCGAGACCCGTCTGCTGGAGACGTACACCCTGCCGTCCGTGGAGGCGGGCGTCGCGGTGATGCGCGCTCAGGCCGCCGCCGGGCTGCGCCCGTTCCTGCTGCGCCTGTACGACCCCGTCGAGGCGCGCCACGCGCTGCAGGACGAGACGGTCGACACCGCCGTGATGTTCGCCGGGACGCAGGGCCCGGACGCCGTCGCCCGCGCCGAACTCGACGCGCTGGGCCGCATCGTCGCCGAACACGGCGGCACCCTCACCGGCCCCGAGGGCGCCCAGAAGTGGATGGGCCGCCGCTTCGACTTCTCCTCCGTCGAGACACTCCTGGACCAGGAGGGGGGATTCGCCGAGACCATCGAGGTCGCCCACACCTGGCGCGGCATCCTGCCGCTCTACCACGCGATGACGAAGGCCCTGGCTCCGCTCGCCGACGAGGTCCTCGGCCACTTCTCCCACGTGTACACCCAGGGCACCTCCCTCTACCTCATCCTGCGCGGCCATGCGGAATCCGACGACGCCGCCGTCGAGCGGCTCCGCGAGATCTGGGCGACCGCGATGGCGGTGGCCCTCGAGCACGGCGCCGAACTCTCCCACCACCACGGCGGCGGCCTGGCCCGCTCCCCGTACACCCGCAGGTCCCTCGGCGCGAGCCACCTCGTCCTGCGCCGCCTGAAGAACACCCTCGATCCGGACGGTGTCCTCAACCCCGGCAAGCTCGGACTGAACTGACGCCGTACCCGCCCCTTCCCGCCCCGCCGCCGCACGGTGGCCCGCACCCCCGACGTGTGAGGAGGCCCGGAAACAATGTGGTTTCTAGGCATCGACATCGGCACCACCCACCTCAAGACGGTCGGCGTCACGGACGAGGGAACCGTCCTGCCCGCGGGCCGCGTCCGCACCCCCACCGTCACCCGTGACGGGCTCACCTTCCACGACGCCGAGGAGGTGTGGGCCCGTACCGCCGAACTCGTCGGCCGGTACGCGGCCACCACCGCACACCCCCACGGAGCGCTTGCCGGGGTCTGCGTGGCCAGCTTCGGTCAGGAGGAGGCCGTCCCCGTGGATGCGGGCGGGCGGGCACTCCACCCCTCGCTCGGCTGGTGGCAGAACCCGCCCCGGTCCGCACTGGACCCGGACACCGCCGAACTTCTCGACTCCTACGAGCACTACACCGCGACCGGCATGCGTCACCGCCCCGCCCAGACCCCCGAACGCACCGCGCAACTGCGTTCCGCACAACCCGAGTTGTGGCGAGCCACGGCCCGCTGGGTGGACTTCGGCAGCTTCGCCGTGCACCGGATGACGGGCCGCTGGACCTCCGCCGCAGCCCAACTCACACACAGCCAGTGCTTCGATCTCGTCACGCTGAAGCCCCTGACGGATATCATGCGGCGCCTGGACCTCACGCCGGAGATGTTCCCCGAGCCGCTGCCGGTGGGCGCCACCGCGGGCACCCTGCGCCGCGACGCCCTGCCCGGCGTGCCCCTGGCCGACCAGGTCCCCGTCGTCATCGGCGGCCACGACCAAGTCGTCGCCGCCCACGGTGTCCACCGTGACAGCGGGGCCCGCGTACTGGACTCGATCGGCACCTCCGAGTACCTGATGGTCGCCTCCGACGTCTACGCCCCCGAGCGCAGAGCCCGGGATCTCGGCATCGACCACAGCCGCTCCTGGTCGACCGAGGGCTATCTCCTGGGCAGCGCCACCCCCACCGGCAAGCTGGTCCAGCTCCTCGCCGACCTGTTCTACGACAGCGACTTCGACGCCCTCTTCGAAGCACTGGCCACCCAACCCCCGGGCTCCGCCGCAGGTCTGCACGTCGACCTGGCCCGCCCCGACACCACCGACGAGGGGCTGCTCAGCATCTCCGGGCTCACTCCCGGACTGCGCGCCGCCGATCTCGTACGCCACGCACTCGACCGGGTCGCCGATCACACCCGTGACGTCCTCGGCGACATGTGCGCGCTGGCCGGCGTACGGCCCGGCACCGTGGCTCTTGCCGGATCGCTGTGGCGCCGCCCCGAAATGGCCGCCCACCGCGAGGCGCGTTGGGGCCTCTCGCTGGACGTGCGCGCAGTGGCCGAGCCGGTGGCCGAGTCCGCCGCCCGCATCGCCCGGGACGCGGTGCTGCCCGGGGGCGCCGACGCACCACCTCCGAATCCCGCCGCGCACAAGGAAGACGGCCCGCAGTGAACACCGCCATCGCCCTCGCCTCCGTCAACCCCGCGATCGAACGGCTCCTCGTCGTCGACCACAACCAGCCCGGCAGCGTCCACCGCCTCGTCCGCAGCGAGACCCTCGCCGGCGGCAAGGCGGTCAACGTGGCCAGGGTCCTCGCGGGCCTCGCCACCGATCCGCCGGTGACACCTGTCCCGCACCCGGCGCCCCACCTGTTCGGCTTCGCGGGCGGCCCCACCGGACGCCTCCTGCGCGACCTCCTCGATGCCGAAAGCCTCGCGGCCGACTTGGTCACCACCCGCGGCGCGACCCGCGTCAACGAGGTACTGGTCGACCTCGCCGACCCGGACAAGGCCACGGTCTACAACGCCGCGGGCGCCGAGGTCGACAAGGCCGAACTCGACGCCCTCGACGAGGCGTTCGCCCGTTCCGTCGACGGCGCTGCCGCCCTGGTCTGCACCGGGAGCCTGCCACCCGGGGCACCGGACGATCTGTACGCGCGCTGGATCACGGAAGCACCCACATCGGTTCTCACGATCCTGGACGCGCACGGCCCGGCCCTCGCCGCCGCAATTCGGTCCCGTCCCGGCGTGGTGAAGGTCAACGCCGATGAACTCGCCGCCGTGCCCGGCGCGGAAGGCTCCGTGCTCGCCACCGCGCGGGCCTGGCGCGAAGCAGGCGCCGGATGCGTCATCGTCACCAACGGCCCCCGCCCCACCCTCGCCGTCACGCCCGACGGCACCTACGAGGTGACCGCCCCCGACGTGCCCACCCGCAGCGCGGTCGGCTCCGGCGACGCGTTCTGCGCGGGCCTCGTGCACAGCCTGATCACCGCCACCGACCGAGGCTGGGGCCGCCACCTGCGCGTCGCCGCCGCCTGCGGCGCCTCCAACGCGGCCTCGATCACCGCCGGACTGGCCGGTGACCACCCCGTCCGCTCCCTCTACGAGCGGGTCACCGTCCGCCGTACCGGCGACTGAGTTCCTTGCGCGACGGACGCCGGCGTCTGAAGCCGGGCGACCGCACCGCGTGAGACCGACAACCACCCCAGGGCCGCCCAGGCCCTCCAGGACGGAGGTCCTGATGGACAGCACATCCTCCCCGGCCGGCACCGCCACCGGACGGGGCACCGGCACCATCGAAAGCCCCCGCCGCGGCAACGGGCGCGGGCACATGGCCAATGTCGTCGTCATCACCATGGTCACCGCTGTCGGCGGCTTCCTCTTCGGCTTCGACAACGGCGCCATATCCGGCTCCACCGGCTTCATCCAGGACCGATTCCACCTCACCCCCGGCGGCTTGGGCTGGGTCACCTCCAGCATCGTCGTCGGCTGCGTCATCGGCGTGATCATCGCAGGACGTCTCAGCGACGTCGTGGGCCGCAAGAAGGTCATGCTCGGCACGGCCCTCGTGTTCGTCGTCGGCGCCTGCGGCGAGGCCCTCGCCCCGACCCCCGGATGGCTGGTGTTCTTCCGCATCCTGGTCGGCATCGGGATCGGCACCGAGACGACGGTGGCCCCGCTCTACATCGCCGAGGTCGCCCCGGCCGCCGTCCGCGGCCGCCTCGTCTCCTTCAACCAGCTCTTCAACACCATCGGCAACCTCGTTGTCTTCGCCGCCAGCGCGGTCATCGCCCACGTCAACAGCGAGGCGTGGAACGTCGACCAGGGCTGGCGCTGGATCTTCGCCCTCGGCGTGATCCCCGCGATCGCCTTCTTCCTCCTGCTGTTCCTGGTGCCCGAAAGCCCGCGCTGGCTGGTCCGCAAGGGACGCAGCGACGAGGCACTGACCGTCCTGGAACGCGTCAACGCCACCCCGGAAGCGGCCCGTTCGGAACGGGCGGCCATCGAGAGTGCCCTGGCCCAGGAACACGGCGGGCTGCGCGAGCTGCTGGCACCGGCACTGCGCCGCATGCTCGTCGTCGGCGTCGGAGTGGCACTCTTCCAACAGATCACCGGCATCAACGCGATCTTCTACTACGCCCCCGAGGTGTTCCGCACCGCCGGCTTCGGCTCCGACGGCGCCATGACGAGCACCGTGCTGATCGGCGTCGTCCTCGTCGTGGCGACCCTGGTGTCCATGCGCCTCATCGACCGCGTGGGCCGCCGCGCCCTGCTGCTGGTCGGCTCGACCGCGATGACCGTCCTCCTCGCGGGTACCGGCCTGGTTTTCCGGGCGGCCCACCCCAACGCGACCCTGCTCCTCGTCCTGATCCTCGCCTACGTGGGATTCTTCGCGGTCTCCTTCGGCACGGTCGCCTACGTGATCATCTCGGAGATCTTCCCCACCCGGGTGCGGGGAGTGGCCGCGTCCGTCGCTACGTTCGCGCTCTGGGGCGGCAACTACCTCGTCTCGCAGTTCTTCCCGGTCCTCGTCGACGGCATCGGCGCCTCCGGCACCTTCTTCCTGTTCTCCGGCATCTGCCTGCTTTCCCTGGTCTTCACTGCGACGCTCGTCCCCGAAACCCGGGGGAGGAGCCTGGAGGACCTGGGTCAGACAGGATGACGGGCTGCTGCTTCCCTCTTCCCTCCCGGCGATGAGCCCTTGACGGCTTGCTGTCCAGGACAGCCGTGCGACCGACGCCCAGACGTTCGGCTCGGTCGGCCGACACCACCTGCGCAGGTCCTGGCCCCGACGTGCGGCGCGACGGCCGTGTTGGTGTCGAGCGTGGCGGTGAATCGTCCGGCGGGGTTCACGGTGATGCCCTTGCCGGGCTGGGCGTCGCGGTAGTCGCCGGTGTCCCACCCGCGCCGGGCGATCATGCTCGTGATCGGGTACGCCGCGGTTTCCTGAGCGCAACGCCGTCGAAACACCGTCTCCCTACCGTCACCCCCACACCGGTCATGGCTGCAACGGCCGGTGGGTGTCCGGGTGCGGGGCTGCCGGGGCGCTAACCAGCCGTCTTCCGCCGAGCTGTGAGGAGGAACGATGGCTGTTGTCGAGCATGCCGTCGCGCCCGCACACCAAGGACCCCACCCCGTCGACGTACGGCCGCCCTGGCGGCGGCTCGTGCCGCTGAGCCTGCAGCACCTGCTCGTCGCGTACGCGGGCATGGCCACGATGCCGCTGCTCGTGGGGACCGCGCTGCATCTGCCCGAGGACCGGATACGGCTGCTCATCAGCGCCAATCTGCTGGTCAGCGGGGTCGCCACCGTGTTGCAGTCGCTGGGGCTCAAGTGGTTCGGGGCGCGGTTGCCGATCGTGATGGGTTCCACGTTCACCGCGATCACCCCCGCGATCCTCATCGGGCAGGAGCACGGGCTCGCCGCCGTGTTCGGGGCGACCGCCGTGTCCGGCCTGGTGACGCTGGCCGTCGCTCCGTGGTTCGGGCGCTGTCTGCATCTGTTTCCGCCGCTGGTCACCGGGACGGTCATCGCCGTCATCGGGTTCTCGCTGGTGCCTTCCGCGGCCGGTCTTGTCGCCGGGGAGGGAGCCGGCGGCAGCGGTGGGCGCGGGCTCGCGCTCGCCGCCGCGACGGTGCTGCTCGTGGTGGTCGTGGAGCGTGTCGCGCCGCCCGCGCTCGCCCGGTTCTCGGTGCTTCTCGCCATGGCCGTGGGCACCCTGGCCGCGCTGCCGCTGGGACTGTTCGACGGGTCGGGCGTCGCGGACGCGCGCGTCGTCACGGCGCCCGATCCGACCGCTTTCGGGGCGCCCACGTTCGTGGTGCCCGCCATCGCGGCGATGCTTGTCGTGCAGCTCGTGAACATGGTGGAGTCCGTCGGCGACACCCTCGCGGTCGGCCAGATCGTCGGCCGTGGCGACGACGCGCCCACCGTCGTACGGGCGCTGCGCGCGGACGGGGCCGCCACCGTGCTGTCGGGGGCACTCGCCTCCTTCCCCATCGTGACGTTCGGGCAGTCGGTGGGCCTGGTGAGCGTGACGCGCGTGAAGAGCCGTCAAGTGGTGGCACTGTCCGGCCTGTTGATGGTGGTGCTCGCGTTCGTGCCCGTGCTCGGGGCCGCCGTCGCCGCCGTACCGGGGCCGGTCCTCGGCGGGGTCTCGCTCGTCATGTTCGGAACCGTGGGCGCCGTCGGACTGCGCATCCTCGCGCGAGCCGATCTGACCGAGCCGCGGAATCTGCTGACCGTCGCCCTCGCCTTCGCGCTCGGCATGATCCCGCTCGGCGCGCCGGACTTCTACGCGCCGCTCCCCTCGTACCTGCGCACCGTCCTGGACAGCGGTATCGCCGTCACCGGGATCGTGGCGTTCCTGCTCAATCTGCTGTTCCACCACACGGGCGCGGCCCGCCCCCGGAAGGAGCCCGCCCGATGACACCGCGGACGATCACGGACGTCACCGTCCACAGCGGGGGCCGCTGGCTGCCCGGGATGGATGTGCATCTCACCGACGGGCGGGTCACGGCGCTCACCGCGCACGGTGAACTCCCGCTCACCGGTGAGGTGTTGGAAGGCGGCGGTGGGCATCTGACTCCCGGTCTCGTCAACACCCACACCCATCTCTTCCAGGCCGGACTGCGCGGCATCGGTGAGGGTCTCGGGCTGCTCGCGTGGCTGAGTGCCGTCGGCGAGGAGGCGGCGCTGCTGACGCCCGAGCGGGCCTACGCGACCGCCGCGGCCGCCGCGGCCGAAGCACTGCGCAGCGGCACCACCACGCTCGTCGAGCACATGTGGCCGCACCCGTCGCCCGAGGTGCACGACGCGGTACTGCGGGCCCTCAAGGACAGCGGCGTACGGGCCGTGCTGTGCCGGGGCGTCGCCGACCGGGCCGACCCGAGCCGCAAGTGGGGCTTCGATCCGCGGCTGATGCAGCCGTTGAAGGAGGCCCTCGCGCACACCGACGAGCTGATCGCGCAGGCGCGCGGCAGCCGGGTGGACGTCGGTCTGGCCGTGCCCAATCCGCGGTGTCTGACGCCGGAGGGCATGGGCGCCGTGCGCGCGTACGCCGAGGAGCGCGGGCTGCCCGTCTCGCTGCACCTGCTGGAGAGCACGACGGACGACACGATGTGCCGTGACCGTACGGGAGCCGGAGCTGTCGAGTATCTGGAGCGGGCCGGGTTCCTGTGGGAGCGGCTGCTCGCCGTGCACTGTGTGGAGCTCGACGCCGAGGGGCGGGCCACCCTCGCCCGGCACGGCGTCGGTGTCTCGTACAACCCGCTGAGCAATATGCGGCTCGGCAGCGGGATCGCGCCGGTGCCCGAGATGCTGGAGGCCGGCCTGAGCGTTGGGCTCGGGGTCGACGGGGCCGCCAGCAACGACACCCAGGACATCCTGGAGGCGCTGCGCATCGGCGCCTATCTGCAGCGGGCCGCGCATCGCAAGGCGGATCTGTTCGGGTTCCCCGAGATGTTCGCGATGGCGGCGGGCGGCGCGAACCGGGTGCTCGGAATCGAGGAGAACCCGGACGGCGGGGTGCGGGTGGGGATGCGGGCGGACCTCGTCCTGCACCGCTTCGACCGGGACTACGCCTGCCTTCCGGTCCGCGATCCCGGGGCGACGCTGTTGACGTGTGCGGGCAGCAGGACGGTGGCGGCCGTGCTGGTCGGGGGCGAGGTACTGGTACGCGGCGGGGAGCATGTCCGGCTGCCGGCAGGGGAGTTGGCGGAAGGCCTCGCCTCGAGCTTTACGGCCGCGTAACAGCACGATCCCCACCGGTAACACACACCGTGCAGGCTGACCCCATCGCGTGCGGGCCCCGGCGACCGGGGGCCGCGCCAGCCCACGGCGCCGGGCCCACGAAGGGGCCCGCCGCGACCGTGCACGCGGGCCTCTGAGTGCCCGTGCTGGGGATCGCAGGGGCGGTGACTGCATCCCGTACGCAACTCCGTGTCCGAGGAGCGACAGCCGCGATGACGAACACCACGTACACACTCGACGAGTTGGCCAAGGAGACCCGCATGGGCGGGGCCGGGACGGAGACGTCCGCCCGGGAGATCCGCCGCGTCGACCTCTCCGACTTCGAGCACCGCAAGGCGGAGATCACCGAGGAGCTGTGGGCCGCCGCCACCGACATCGGCTTCTTCCAGCTGGTGAACCACGGCATCGAACCCGGCGCCGTGGACGGCGCGTTCGCCGACGCCGAGGCCTTCTTCGCGCTTCCGGAGGCGACCAAGGCGCGGCACGGTCTGAAGAAGGGGCTCAACTCCGGCTGGGAGTCGATGACCCAGGTGCGTCCGTCGATCGGGACGCCCGACCAGAAGGAGTCGTACCAGCTGACCCGCCCGCACATGGAAGGGCTGTGGCCGGACGACGCGCTGCCCGGGTTCCGGGAGCGGACGCTGGCGTTCGAGGCGCGCTGCCGGGACCTCGCGATGCGGGTGCTGTCCTGCTTCGCGGACCGTCTTGGGCTGCCCGAGGGGTTCTTCGCCCGCGCCCATGACCCGGCGAGCCCGCAGTACCAGTCGACGCTGCGGATGCTGCACTACTTCGCCGTGCCCGACGACGCCGTGATCCCCGAGAACGTGTGGCGGGCCGGGGCGCACACCGACTTCGACTGCCTGACCCTGCTGTTCCAGCGGGACGGGCAGGGCGGCTTGCAGGTGTGTCCCGGCAAGGAGGCCGAGGCGCAGGAGTGGACGCCGGTCGAACCGGCGGACTCCGTGATCACCTGCAACATCGGGGACATGCTGATGCGGTGGAGCGACGACCGGCTCCCGTCGAACTTCCACCGGGTCAAGTCCCCCGGGCCCGACGACGACCGGTCGGCCCGCCACAGCATCGCGTTCTTCGCGCAGGCCGACCGCGACGTGGTGATCGAGGGCCCGGAGGGCCGCTACCCGCCGATCACCGCGGCCGACTACATCCAGCAGCGGATCGCTGCCAACTTCGCCCGATAGTCAGGTGGTTGACGTGACGATGCCTGCGAAGGGCGGACGGCGGGCCGGTTTCGGGCGGCTCGCGGTGCTGGGGCTCCAGCACGTGCTCGTGATGTACACGGGGTGTGTGACCGTGCCGCTGGTGTTCGGTGCCGCGGCCGGACTCGATGCCGCGACGATCGCCGTCCTGATCAACGCCGATCTGCTCGTCGCGGGCGTCGTCACGATGATTCAGGGCGCCGGTGTCGGCCGCCTCCTCGGTGTGCGGATGCCGGTGATGGCGGGGGCCGCGTTCACCGCGGTGACACCGATGATTCTGATCGCCGGTGAGTACGGCCTTCAGGCGGTGTACGGGTCGATGCTCGCGGCCGGAGTGTTCGGGCTGCTGATCGCCTATCCGTTCGCGAAGGCGGTCCGCTTCTTCCCGCCGCTGGTGAGCGGCGTGGTGATCACGGTGGTGGGGCTCGCGCTGATCGGCGTGGGCGTGAACCTGGTCGTCGGGAACGACCCGAAGGCCGCCGATCACGCGGCGCCTTCGCGGCTCGCGCTCGCCGCGTTCGTCGTCGTCGTGATCCTGCTGGTGGCACGGTTCGGGCGCGGGTTCCTCGCTCAAACCGGCGTACTGCTGGGCCTGTTGGCGGGAACGGCGGTCGCCGTGCCGCTCGGCCTGGTCGACTTCTCGGCGGCGCGGACGGCGGACTGGATCGGGGTCAGCGCCCCGTTCCACTTCGGGGCACCGGAGTTCCCCGCGGTCGCCGTGCTGTCGATGTGCGTGGTGATGCTGGTCCTGTTCGCCGAGTCGACGGCCGATCTGATCGCGGTCGCGGAGCTGACCGGGAAGCGGCTTACCACCGCCGACATGGCGCGCGGGCTGGCCGCGGACGGACTCTCCGGGGTGCTGGGAGGCGTCATGAACGCCTTCCTCGACACGGTGTTCGCGCAGAACGTGGGCCTGGTGACGATGACGAAGGTGCGCAGCCGGCACGTCGCGACGATCGCGGGCGGAATCCTCGTGGTCCTCGGCCTGGTCCCCAAACTCGGCGCGCTGGTGGCCGGGTTGCCGCAGCCGGTGGTCGGCGCGGCGGGGCTCGTGATGTTCGCGACGGTCGCCGCGGTCGGTATCAGTACGCTCCGCAAGGTCGACTTCGAGGGCACGCACAACCTGCTGATCGTCGCGGTGTCGATCGGCGTCGGCATGGCGCCCGAGGTGGCGCCCGACCTGTACTCGCGCTTCCCCGAGGGCGTCGGCATCGTCCTCGGCTCACCGGTGACGAGTGCGACGCTGCTGGCGTTCGGCCTGAACCTGGCTTTCAACGGCGGGAGTTCACGACGTGATGCCGGGCTCGTGCGGGCGCCGGTGGCGGAGTCGCGGCACGAGGCGCCGGTGGGGCGGACGGGAGGTTGACGACAGGCCCTACGAGCCTGCGGCTCGTCGGCCCCGAGGACGCAGACAAACTGAAGCTGTACCTCGACGACCAGGACGTGCCCGACCCCACGGGCCGTCCACCGGAGGAGTTCCGGGCCTGCCCCGCCTCATCGAGGGCGGAGCCCACCGCCCGGGGCGGTGAGCTCCGCGATCGTTCCGGCCTCGCTGCGGGAGAGCACGACATCGGCCGTACAGGCGGTCGTACCAGGCGGAGATCAGGCCAACCCGTCAAGTCGGCATTCCCGCCCGGTTCTTGCGAGCCCGGTGGATGCCCAGACCGATGAAGCCGACCCAGACCATGGTGACCAGGCCGACGAGGGCACACGCCCCCCACCCGTTGATGGCGTAGAAGTGGGTGGCGTCCATGCCGAAGTAGAGCGACGGGACGGCCAGCAGATTGATGACTCCGACGACGACGGCACCGTGCAGGGCCCACCGTGGCACCGTGGGTGACGCGGAGGTCGTGAACTGCCGCGCGGCACGGGCGAATCCGAGCAGGAACATCGCGATCCACAGGTGCGCGATCGGACCATGGGCCAATGCCATGGCGGCCGCCAGAGGGCCGTCCGTGGTCGGGTCCATCCCGCGGTCCGGGAAGGCCAGGGGAGTACCGGCCTCGAGCGAGGTGGCGAAGAGGATCACCGCGACGTAGGTGAGCAGCGACACGATGGTGAGCTGACCGGCGATGGTGCGCCGGCCTGTGTCGTCCCTGGGCAGCAGGCGTGCCAGAGCAATCCCGAACGCCGTCAGCACCGCCATGGTCACCAGCGTCAGCAGGCACCGCGTCAGGACGTTCCACGCGGGGGGCGGCCCCGAGTAGACGAAGTACAAGGCCACCATCGGCACCGCGAGTGCACCCACCGCCATCCCCGCCCGGCCGGCGAACGTGGTGGTGGGCAGGTCCGATGCGTCGGCTGCGTGACGAGACGAGGCAGACACGTTCAGCGTGGTCGATGGCGTGGTCACAGTGACTCCCGGGTGATGTCGTCGGTACGGAGCTTTCCGGTCCGGGGGCCGTGCGAGGAACCGGCGCGTGACCACTGGTCCCGGACGTGATCCAGGGACAGCAGGGCGGCGTTGACGAGGAGGGCGCTGCCGGGCGTCCACAGCCACCATGGACTGTCGAGATGCGTGCGGAAGATTCCGATCAGCAGCCAGACGATGAGCTGCACGGCGGTCGCGAAGGCGGCCACCGTGGTGACGGCGGAGCGGATCCGGGTCGTGGAGCGCTGATCGGTCGGGTCCAACCCGAGCAGCGTCATCAGGTATCGGCGAGAGCGTGTGGTGTTCATGCCCTCAACGATGTCGGCCGACCAACATGCCGGACGTCTGCCGATCGGCGCCGATCGAGTACACCAACGGCCAACGTCTTCTACGACTTTCGTTGACTGCTTCGTCGTACCCGGCGGTCTAGGGTGGTCCGGTGCCGTCTCCTCCCCTCGTCGTCGCCGACGGTCGAAACGACGAGCCCTCGGTGCTTCGAGGGCCGTGGATCGAGCGCGGCCGGTCGGCTCTGCTGGTTCTCGCCTCGTTCGCCGGTGGACTCGCCGTGCTGTTCCTGGTCCTCGAGCAACGCCCGGGAGGGGGGTGGCGCGTCCTCGACATCTCCGTGGGCGCCGTCGCGAGCCTCGTGCTGCTGGTCCGCTACCGTGCTCCGGTCGCGGTCGGTCTGGTGCTGGCGGTCGCCGGAGCGTTCTGCGCCACCGCCGGTGTGGCCAACTATGTGGCTCTGTTCGCCGTGGCACGCAGCCGGCGCATCGAGCAGGCGTTCGTCGTGGCGCTGGCCGACATCGCCGGCGCCCTGGCCTTCTGGCTGCTGTATCCGGCCAACTCGACGCTGAGCCTCACCGTGGTGGTCAACACCGCGATCGCGCTCGCCGTGGTGGCCTGGGGCGCGCTGCAACAGAAGCAGCAGGACCTGGTCGCGGTCTACCGGGACAGGGCGGCCCGTATCGAGCGCGAGCGGGAGCAGCGTGCGGAACAGATCCAGATGGCCGAGCGCGCCAGAATCGCCCGGGACATGCACGACTCGGTCGCGCACTACATCTCGCTGATCGCGCTCTACGCCGGCGGGCTCGCGGTCGCGGGGGACAACGCCAAGAATGTCGGCACGACAGCCGCGACGATTCGCACGACCGCGATCAGTGCGCTCGACGAGCTGCGCACGGTGATCGGCATGCTGCGCGACGGCACCGTCGTGACACCGCGAAGCGCTGAGCACGAGCACGCTGAGCACGAGCACACCGTGGCGGGATTGATCGACGAAGCCAGACAAGCCGGTCAGTTGATCGTCGCGCGCCTCGACCTGCCCGACAACAGCGGCGACACCGGCAGCACAGCCGCGCTGCCGGAGCCCCCGAACGCCGAGCACGTCTACCGTGTCGTGCAAGAGGGGCTGACCAACGCGCGCAAGCACGCCCCTGGCGCACTGGTAACGGTGAATGTTCGCCGCGAGGGCAGTGATGCCGTCATAACGATCACCAATCCGATGGAAGAAGCCGAGTCGGCGTTGCCCGGAACCGGCGCCGGGCTGAGCGGTCTCGTCGAACGGATCGCCACCGTGGGAGGTGTCGCCGAACACGAGGTCGTCGACCGCGGTGCGAACACCCACGAGTTCCGGCTGTCTGCGCGGGTGCCCCTGCGATGACCAGCTCTCCACCTCCACCTCCACCTCCACTTTCCAGCAGCACCCCCGGCGCGCCCACGTCGGTGCTCGTCGTCGACGACGACGCGATGGTCCGCGCCGGGCTGTCGATGGTCCTGTCGGTGGACCCCACGATCACTGTCGTCGCCGAGGCGTCCGGCGGAGCCGAGGCCGTCGTCGCGGCAACACAGCACCGCCCCGATGTCGTGCTGATGGACCTTCAGATGCCGGAGATGGACGGCGTCGAGGCCACCCGCCGTGTCCGTGCGGCCGTGCCGTCCGTCGCGGTGTTGATGCTGACCACCTTCCACCTGGACACACACGTCCTCGACGCTCTGCAGGTCGGCGCGAGCGGATATCTCCTCAAAGATGTCGCGCCGCAAGAGCTCTGCCACGCGATTCACCTTGCCGCATCGGGGGAATCCGCGTTCTCGGCAACGATCACCCGCCAACTCGTGGCACGCCACACTCGCACCACCAACGACTCCGCCGGCGCCAAAGCCCGGCAGACATTGGAGGCGCTCACCGATCGAGAGCGCGCCGTCGCCGAGGCCGTCGCCGAAGGCGCTTCCAACGCGACCATCGCGAAGGCACTCTTCATGAGCGAAGGCACGGTGAAGACGCACATCTCCCGCGCGCTCACGAAGACCGGCTTGGACAACCGGGTCCAGCTGGCACTCATGGTCTTCCAGGCGCAGCAGAACTGAGCTTGCGCGTGCCGATAGTTACGCCTTTGCAGGTCAGGAAGCAACTTGCTGGCAGCGAGCTGCCCGGCGTCTTCTGGGTGCTGCCGCAGTTGGCTCGCACTGGTCACCTTGTTTGGCGCAACAGCGTGCTTGTGGCGGGATTCCTGCGCGGTGAGTTGCCGGTTCACCGGCCGGTGAGTGATCGCCCTGTTCCAATGAGCGCAGCCGGTCGTGGTGACGTCGATGCGCCGCGTCGGGGTCAGGCGGCTTCGTGTTTGAGGGCGGGGCCGAGCAGGAGGCCTCCATCGATGACGAATTCCGAGCCGGTGGCGAAGGAGGCGTCGTCGGAGGTGAGGAACAGCAGGGCTCGGGTGATGTCGATGGGCTCGCCCAGGCGCGGGATCGCGAACGGCTCGGCGGAGTAGAAGTCGGAGATCGGGGTGTCGCTTCCGGCGGCGGGCTCGGTGATGAAGGGAGTCTCGATGACGCCGGGGAGGATGGCGTTCACGCGGATGCGGTCGCGGCCCAGCTCCAGGGCGGCGGTCCTGGTCAGGCCGCGCACGGCCCACTTGCTGGCCACATAGGGGGCGTACATCGCGGTGCCGCCCATACCGGACGTGGAGGCGATGTTGACGATGACGCCGCCACCGTTCCGGCGCAGCGAGGGGGCTGCCGCCTTGATGCCGAGGAACGTTCCGGTGAGGTTGACGCCGAGGATGTCGTCCCATACGCGGCGGTCGGTGGACTCGACGAGGGCGGCGGGGTTCTGGACACCGGCGTTGTTGACCAGGACGGAGAGCGGGCCGAAGCGCTCCTCGGTCGCGGTGACGGCGGTGTTCCAGGAGTCCTCGTCGGTGACGTCGAGGCGGATGGCGAGCGCGCGGTCGCCGAGTTCGGCGGCGAGGGCGCGGGCCCGGTCCTCGGCGGTGCCCGCGATGACCACGTTGGCGCCCTCCGCGTGGTAGGCGCGGATGTGGCTGGCTCCCTGGCCGCCGGTTCCGCCGGTGACGAGCACGGTGTGGTGGTCGAAGCGTCCCATGCCGAGTCCTTTCTCAGTGGCGAGTCGAGTGACTCGCCTCGCCTTGACCGTACGAGCGAGGGGAGTGGTGAGTCAAGTGACTCACCTCACCTAGGATGGTGCCCATGACCACCGAGCCGTCGGCCTACCACCAGCGCGTCGCCGAGGAGAAGCGGGCGGCGATCCTGCGCGCGGCCACCCGCCTGTTCCTGGACTCGGGGTACGACCGGACGTCGCTTGCGAAGATCGCCGATGCGGCCGGAGTGTCGAAGGCGACCTTGTTCAAGCAGTTCCCGACGAAGGCGGCGCTTTTCGACGCGATCGTCGCCGCGTCCTGGCAGGCGGAGGGCGAGGACGACGACCCCCCGCCGCCGCCGGGCGACCCCCGCGCCGGCCTCGCCCTGATCGGCCGACGCTACGTCGCTCTGCTCACGCGTCCGGACATGGCCGACCTGTTCCGGATCGTCATCGCTGAGCTGCCGCGCTTCCCGGAGCTGGCCGAGTCGCAGTTCAACCGCGGCAAGATGCCCTACTTCGATTCGGTGCGCCGCTACCTGGAGGCGGAGCGCGATGCCGGCACGGTCGTACTGGACGATCCCGAGCTGGCCGCGACGCAGTTCCTCGGGATGATCTCCAACTACGTGTTCTGGCCCCGGATGCTCCTGCCGCACTGGGCCCCCGAGAGCTCGGCCATGGAGCGGGTCGTCGACGAGGCCGTCCTGATGATGGCGGCCAGGTACGCCGCGACCTGAGGCGATGCGCCGCGGCCCGGGCGCCGCAGCCTGGGCGCCGCTCCCCGGCCGCGACCTGCGACGACGGGGGAGAGGCGCCGGCGGCAGTAGTTCAGCGTTCGGCGAGCGCCCGGATCTCGTGGGTGATCAGCTTGGGGTCCTCCTCGGCCATGAAGTGTCCGCAGGACACCGTGCGGTGCTTCAGGTTGTTGGTCCAGGCGCTCCACAGGCCCCGGGCGTGGTAGCCGAGTTGGGCGCCCCAGTCCTGCTGGAGGACGGTCACCGGCATGGCCAGCCGGTTGCCCGCTTCCTTGTCAGCGGTGTCGTGGTCCACGTCCACGCCGGCGGATGCGCGGTAGTCGGCGACGATGGAGGGCACGGCCGCCACGGACGCGGCGAGGTAATGGGCGCGGACGTCGGCGGGGATCGCGTCCGGGTCCTTGGTCCACGCGTCGAGGAAGTAGGCGAAGAAGGGGTCGGCGCTCGCCCGGATCATCTCTTCGGGCAGGCCGGGGGCCTGAGCCATCAGGTAGAGGTGGAAGCCGACCGCAGCGGAGACTCCGTGCAGGGCGTCCCACATGTCGAGGGTCGGCAGGACGTCGAGGAAGAGGGCGCCGGTCACAGTGTCGGGGTGGTCCATCGCGGTGCGGAAGGCAACCAGGGCTCCGCGGTCGTGACCGGCCAGGACGAAGCGGTCGTGTCCCAGCTCGGCGGCGAGGCGTACGACGTCCCGGGCCATGGTCCGCTTGGAATAGACGTCGGGGCCGGTCTCGGCGGGCTTGTCGCTGGCACCGTAGCCACGCAGGTCGGGACAGATGACGGTGTGGTCGGTGGCAAGGTCGGCTGCGACGTGCCGCCACATCAGATGGGTCTGCGGGAAGCCGTGCAGCAGGACGACCGGACTGCCCGCGCCGCCCACAGCGGTGTGCAGGGTGACGCCGTCGTCGACGCGCACGTGGTGCTCGGTGAAACCGGGGATGCTCGGGGTAGACACAGTGGCTCCTGTGGTTCGTGGCAGAGTGGAAGTTCCGGACCGCTGACCTCGGTGGTCTCGTCGCCCGGGGACGTCACCCAGGTTGCGGGCCCCGGATCAGCGATCGATGAGTGAATACGCGGCACCCGCCCCGGATGGCGCCGCCCGCGAAAGGACCCTGCGGTGGGCGTGACCTTCGGACTGCTGGGGCCGGTGGCCGCATGGGGAGCAGACGGTTCGCCCCTCGCGCTCGGCGCCCCCCGCCACCGCGAGGTGCTCGGACGCCTGCTGCTCGCCCGGGGCCGGGTCGTTCCGGTCGGCCGGCTCGTCGCGGACCTGTGGGAGGGCGAGCCTCCCGCGGGGGCCGTCGGCGCGGTCCGCACGTTCGTGGCAGCGCTGCGCCGCGCGCTGGAACCCGGCCGTCCTCCGCGGCAGCCGTCCCGCCTGCTGGTCACCGACGGGCCCGGTTACTCCTTGCGCGCCGGCCGCGAGGCGGTGGATGCGTGGTGCTTCGAGGACACCACCGCACGGGCAGCCGCGGCGGCGCCCCATGCGGCCGTGGCCCTGTGGGACGAGGCGCTCGACAGCTGGCGCGGGCCGGTGCTGGCGGACTTTCCCGCCGCCGCGTGGGCCGCCGCCGAACGGGCCCGGCTGCAGGCGCTCCGCCTCGACGCGGTCGAGCGGCGAGCCGACGCCCTGCTGGCGATCGGTGCTGCCCGCGACGCGGTCGCCGATCTGCGGGCCCACGTCGCGGCTCACCCCGGCCGGGAGGACGGCTGGGTGCTGCTGGCCACGGCGCTCGACCGTGCCGGGCGGCGCGGTGAGGCCCTGGAGACGCTGGCCCGGGCCCGCGACGCTCTCGTCGGCGTCGGCGGGTGGCCTGGTCACGAAGGTGCCCTGGCACGAACGGAAGCACGCCTTCGAAACGGCGCAGCGGACATCGCGGTCGATCCGGCAGGGATGGCCGACAGCGTATGGGGCCGGGCGACGGCATCGTACGACCGCTCCGTGCCCGCCCGTTCGCGGGCCCGGCTGCACGCCACCGCCGGCTTGCTGCGCGACCTCGCGGTGACCGGCCCCGACGGTCTGGAGGAAGCGCACCGTCACCGCAGGGATCTGGTCACAGCGGCCGAGACGACCGGCGACCCGGAACTGGCCGCCCGGATCATCGGCTCCTATGACGTACCGGCCGTGTGGACCCACGCCGACGATCCCGCCGGCGCGGGCGAGTTGTCCCGGGCCGCAGCCCGGGCTGCGGCCAGGCTCGGCCCCGACGGCCCGGCACCGCTGCGCGCCCGGCTGCTGTCCGTCGTGGCGGTCGAATCCCGGGGTGACGCCGCCGCTGACGCACCGCTTCCCGAGGCGGCCGGCGCCCCCGCCACCGAGTTGTGGCGACTGCGCGCTGCACGCGCCGCCGAGGAGGCCGTCCGGATCGCCCGGCGCCTGGGCGACCCCGCGCTCCTGGCGTTCGCCCTCAACGGTGCCTTCATGCAGTCATTCACCGCCTGCGGGTCGGCCGCCGAGCGGGACGCCCTGGGGAGGGAACTGACCCGGCTGGCCGTCGACCACCAGCTTCCCGGGCACGAAGTTCTGGGCCGTATCGTCCGCCTCCAAGCCTTGTCGGGCCTCGGAGCCTTCACGGAGGCGGACATCGAGGCCGAGGAAATCGACCGGCTCGCACACCGCAACGAACGACCGCTCGCCGCAGTCTTCACCGCCTGGTACCGGGCACTGCGCACAAGCGAGACCGACGGCTGGCCCGCTGCACGCCAGCCGTACGCGCACGTGCTGGCGGAGACTGCCGACTGCGGCATGCCCGGCCTCACCCGGGGAGCCGCCGCGCTGGTCGCACTGGTCCCCGTCATGCGCAGTGACGGCCTGCCTGATCCTGACGACTTCGCCCATCTCGACCCCGGCCCCTACCGGCCCTGGCTCGATCCCCTGCTGCTGGCCGCGTCAGGCGCCACCGATGCTGCGCGCCAGGCCATGACGACGGTTCCGCGGCCCCCGCACGACCTCCTGCAGGAGGCTCTGTGGTGCGTGCTTGCCCGTGCTGCCGCAGCCGTCGGGCACGTTCCGGTCCTGCGTCGCGCACGGGAGGAACTCTCAGCCGGCGCAGCTGAGTTCGCCGGTGGGGGCAGCGGTCTGATCTCCTTCGGCCCGGTCGCCCGCCACCTGGCCGCCGTCGACGCGGCTCTCGAGTCGGCGCAGCACGGTGTCGGGGCGGACCGGTAGCCGCAGTCGGCTCAGCATCTGTCGGGGCGGCGGCGCCAGCAGAGCGAATCGGCTGGCGGTGGCCGAGAATGCCTATTCCTCGACCTGCGCCGGATCGATCGGAATCTCGCGTGCCGTATTCTCGGCGCGCTCCTCGGCGCTCAACTTCCGCGCCACGGTCCCACAGCAGCGGTTGAACTGGTTCTGCCAGTCCGTCATGAACATGTCGTAGCTGGACTGCCCGACCAGCTTCAGGTCCGACTCGTCGTTGTGCCAGACGCCGTTGCTCGTCCAGTTCGCGGAGCCGACGAACACAAGCCTGGAGTTGGACGAACCCGCGTAACCGCCGCTGACCATCATGTACTTGTCGTGCGTGTAGTGCAGAGCGTTGCCGTTCGCGTCGGTGCCGCGGCTGGTGTCGTGCACGGTGATATTCGGCCGGTCCTTCAAGTAGTTCTGCACGCTGCCATCAACCTGACCGGCGGTGAAGAGTATCCGTATCTTCACGCCGGTTTTTGCCAGGCTCACCAGCTTCTTCGGCAGCTCCAGATAGTTCCGGTCGCCCGGTTGCCCGTGAGAGGTCCACTGGAACATGGCGATGTTGATCGTGGCCGGCGCCTTGACGTTGTTCAGGAAGTCGACCCAGGTGTCGCTTTTGGAGCGCGCCTTGGGCCACTGGTAGGAGGGTGGGGACAGTTTCCTGGCGGCCTGGCCGCTGGTGGTGTTGTAGTAGTCGGGCACCAACGGGCCCGGGCCGCCCCGCGCCCCCTTGGCCATGGCTGTGAAGTAGCGGACGTAGGAGTTGTACAGGTCGACGTTGCCCTTGACGGTGGCGGCACTGTTCCATGCGGTTCTGGCCTGGGCGGAGGTGGGGTTGGCGCTGCTGACGGTCACCGTTCTGTTCGCGTCGCTCCCGCCGCTGAGCATGTAGTACTTCGCGTGCAGGGCGGAGCCGGAGTAGTGGGTCAGGCAGCCGCCCGGGCACAGCGCGGCGAAGCTGGAGGCTCGCGGGTCGTTGCCCAACTCGGTGACCATCGACTGCCAGATCGCATTGTCGCTGTGAGAGTCCATCAGGGCCTTGACGATGACGCCGCGCTGGTGTGCGGCGATCAGGGCGCCTGCGAATTCCGGGCCCGGGTGCGTGCTGCCGATCGAGTACATGGCGACGCGTATGGTCTGTCCGCAACTGGCGCTGTTGATCGAGTCGATGATCGGGCCCATGACGTTCATCTGGGCGTCGGGGTCTTCCGGGTCGCTGAAGCTCGGGCCCGGTCTTGAGGTGAACGTCCGCGTCTCGCAACTGAGTGGAGCCTTGGCCTTCTTGATCGCCGCGTGCGCCGTTGTGGGCGACAGTGCGGTGATGGCCAGAGCGGTGATCAACGTGAGCGTGCGCTTCATGGACGGGCCTTTCACTGGGGTGTTGACGATGACGAGTCGGGGTGTTGCTGTGCCGATCGACCAATGAGTGGTCGCCGAGGTGGGCCTGGTGGCTGATGTCGCCCCACGTCGCAGGGCGGGCCTGTCCGGCAGTTCGGTGTGACGGGATCGCCCGGCATCGGGTCGGATGAACTACGTACGGCTTCGGCTCAGTCGGCGGCGTTCGCCCCGAACATCGGGTAGCCGTCGCCGTCGCCGTCGCTCGCGGCGAGGGTGGCGCCCCAGCGGCCGTGAGGGGAGGCCGCGGAGTCGGCGACGGTGGCGCCACCGGGCAGACCGCAGGCCGAGCCCTGAAGGATCGCGACGGTGCCGCCTTCGGGGTCGGTGCCGACCTCCTCGCGCTCGGCGCCAATCGCCAGGTCGTCGAAGCCGTCACCCGCCTCGGAGGAGCCGGGCACGCTGGTGGTGTTCTGGCTGATGGTGGTGCGTTTGGCCGATGCGATGCCGTTAGCCGATTCGTACAGGGCGACGAAGGCCCCGGCGTTCTTCTGCCCGTACGCAATGGCGTTGCCGGCGGAGGACGCGACGTCGCCGTAGCCCTCCCCGTTGAAATCCGCCTTGTGGTGCGTGACGGAGTCGGCCGCGCCGGCCGTGCCTGCCGACGCGGCGCGGAGGCCGCCGGTCAGGGGCGCCGCCAAGGTGCTCGCTGTGGCGACGCGGATGCGCGTCGGAGGCGGGGCGGTAGGGCGTATGTGCGTGGCCATGCGTTGAGCTCCTGCAGGGGACAGAGGCGTCCGGCGGACATCCCGCTTCGATGAGGTGTTGGCGTGTTGGTGTTTGCCCGAATTTGTTCCAGGCGTGACCCACCGTTCGGCACACAGGAGACTCGTAGAGGCGTCCGAGGGTTGCACGAGAAATCGGGGAAGCGGTCGCGACGCTGCGCAAGTTGAGCCAGAGGGCGAGCCAGTCGCTCGGGCGTTGGGTGGGCGGCTGGTGGGCGAGCCAGTTGCCGGTGTCGGGTTGAGCGTCGTACTCGGACAGGTGGAGAGCTCGCCCGCGGAGGAGTAACTGGGATTCGTTGCGGGCCTGTTCGGCTGTGTGGCGCATCTGCCCGAAGAACCGGACGCGGTCCGCGGTCAAGGTCTGTGGGCGTGGTCAGGCTGCTTGTTCGTGGCGCGGTTGGTGGAGGGCGTTGTCGCGGGGCATCGCGAAGAGCACGTCGACCCGGCGGCGGATGAGCCGGATGAGGCCGGCGTTGTGGCGCTTGTTCTCGGCGCGTTTCTTGCCGTAGTAGGTCCTCGATGCGGGGCTGCTGAGCGAGGTGAACGCGGCGAGGAACAGGGCTGCTTGAGGTGTCTGTTGCCGCCGCGGGGCGGGCCTTCGCCGCGGATGGAGGTCCCCGAGCGGTGGGTGGTGGGGTTCAGTCCCGCGTAGGAGGCGAGGTGGACGGCGGTGGGAAACGCGCGGGCGTCGCCGACCTCGGCCAGGATGCGGGCGTCGATCTTGCCGCTGCCGGGGTGCAGGTCGGCCGCCCGCCGCATGGGCAGGCCCGGCAGATGGGCGACTTAGCAGCCGCTGGCGCGGGCGACGGTCACGGCCAGGGTGCCGATCGAGGCCGGCTGGTCGACCACGACCAGCACGGTTACCTTGCGCTGCAGACGGGCGAACAGTTGGCGCAGGGCCGGTTCACTGTTGGGCAGTGGCTTGTCGAAGGCGGTGCGGCCGTCCCTCAGTAGAGCCGTGCCGTGATGCTCGGCCTTGCCCACGTCGTCCCGACGAGTTCGAACGATCGAACGTTTCAGGTGAAGGGTTATTTTCGAACGGCCCTTTTTTCTGGGGCTTCAAAGTGGGACGACAGTTTGTGTTTCTGAGCCTCGCAACATCTCTGCGAACGCCGACATGATCCACACGGTGCGTGCGACGCGGAGCAGGTGGCCCTCGTGCAGGCGGAGGGCCACCTGCGAGGTCAGTGGGCGGCGACGTTGTCCGTGACTCCGGTCTCGCGGGCTGCCTCGGCGCCGGGCTGGAGGGGTGCGGTGTTCTTCGGGCCGCGCAGGGCGACGTAGAGGAGGAGGGCACCCATCACGGCGGCGCCGACCCACATGGATTGCTGCCAGCCGTCGACGAAGGACCGCTGTGCGGCGTGGATCAGGTCCTGGGTGCGGCTGCCGGTGGTGGGTGCGACCTCGATGGCGTTGGCGATGCCTTCGCGTGCGGTGTCGGCGGCGTCCGTGGGGATGCCGTCGAGCTTGCCGTCGATGGCGCTGCGGTAGCCGTTGGCCAGGAGCGCGCCGAGCATCGCGACACCGAGGGCGGTGCCGAATTCACGGGTGACGTCGTTGAGTGCGGAGGCGACGCCTTGCTTGGCGCGCGGCAGGGAACTGGTGATGGCCTCGGTGGACGGCGTCATCGACAGCCCCATGCCGATGCCCATGGCGAGCATCCCGGCCAGGATGGACAGGTAGCCGCCGTCGACGGACACGAACAGCGCCATCAGCGCCAGGCCGAGCGTGGCCAGGGCGACACCGACGGCCATGGTTGAGCGGGCGCCGATCTTGGCGGCCATCTTCGGGGCCAGGCCGGAGGTCACCATCATCATGACGGCCATCGGCATCATCGCCACGGTGGACAGCAGCCCGGACCAGCCGAGTACGGCCTGGAAGAACGGGAAGAGAACGACGGCGATGCCGGCCTGGACGCCGAAGACGACGAGCAGGGTGATGGAGCCGGAGGCAAGGCCGCGCTCACGGAACAGGCGCACGTCAAGCAGTGAGGCGTCGCGGCGGTGCAACTCCCAGGCCACGAAGGCGATCGCGGCGACGATGCCTACGGCCAGACTGATCAAGGTGATGGGGGCGGTCCAGCCGCGCTCGGGACCTTCCTGCAGGACGAAGATGAGACCGATCACGGCGATGGTGGAGACCAGGGCGCCGATGATGTCGAAGGAATGGGCGGAGCGTTCGCGGGAGTTGGGCACCGACTTCAGCGTCATCGCCAGTGCTACGACGACCAGGACCACGGGCAGCACGAACAGCCAGCGCCAGTCCGCGACGTCGACCAGCAGGGCGGACAGGAACATGCCGAGGATGCCGCCGCCTCCGGCGACTCCGGTCCACACCCCGATCGCCCTGCCGCGCTCCTCCTCGGGGAAGGTGGCGGTGATGACGGCAAGGGTGATCGGCATGATCATCGCGGCGCTGATGCCGGCAGCCACGCGCGCGGCGATCATGACCCCGGCGGACGGGGCGAGTCCCGCGCCGGCGCCGGCGGCGCCGAAGACGATCAGGCCGGTGATGAGCATGGGCTTGCGGCCCAAACGGTCACCGATCGCGCCCAGCGGCAACAGGAGCGCGGCCAGGGCGAGGGTGTAGACGTTGATGATCCACAGGACGGTGTTCTGGGAGGCTCCGAACTCGACGGCCATGTGGGTCTGGGCGACGTTCAGTCCGGAGACGGAGGCGATGACGGCCATCAGCGCGATCGAGACAGTGATCAGGATCGCGCGCAGCTGACGCGGATCCGGCGCGTCCTCACCGACGGCGGGCGCGGTCGCCGCCTGAGGTGGCTGATTGGTACTCATGGTTTCCTTCCCAAAGGGGCATGCGGGATCAGCGCCGGGACAGGGCCGGTCGCCAGGTTGGTGAGACAGGGGTGCTGCACTCCGCGCGGACCGCAGGACGACGGTCGCGCGCGGTTCCTCGGCTGCGGGACTTACGTCTCAGCCGGCGGTCTTCTGTGCGGCGAGCGCGGCGTCGGTGTCCGCAGCGGCCAGCACGGCGTTGATGTGGGAACCCGCCAGGGCTCCAGCCGCTGCAGCGGCGCCGACCCGGGCGGTGAGGTCGGTGGCGTTGCCGGCCACCCACACGCCAGGGACATCGGTGGTGCCGGCCATGGCGGAGGCGAAGCGGTGGCCCATGTTGTCGGGCAGGTCCTCCACCGGCACCTTCAGACCCTCCAGGCCTTCGGTACGTGCCTGCATCCGCGTGGCCACGGCCAGGATCCGCCGCCCCACGACGGTGCCGTCGGTCAGGCGGACGCCGGTGAGGGCGCCCTCGTCGTCGTTGACGACCTCCGTGACGTCGGTCTCGACGATGCGGATGTTGCGGGCGGCGAAGCGGGCGCGGGTATCGGAGTCCAGATCGGTGCCGCGGGTGAAGTAGACGAGGTCATCCGTCAGTTGGCGGAACAGCCAGGCGTGGTGGACGGAGGCGGGGCCGGTGGCGAGGATGCCGATGGGCTCGTCGCGCACCTCATAGCCGTGGCAGTAGGGGCAGTGCACCACGCTGTGACCCCAGTGCCCGGCCAGTCCGGGCACCTCGGGCAGCACGTCGCGCAGTCCGGTGGCCACCAGGACCCGGCGCGCCGTCAGCGTGCGGCCGTCGGCCAGGGCGATGGTGAATCGCAAGTCGCCGTCCTGGGAGGGGGCTGCGGTTACAGCCCTGGCCACTTTCCCGAAGACGATCCGGCCGCCGTACTCGCGTACCTGCTCACGCCCGCGCTTGAGAATCTCGGGGGGCGGGGTGCCGTCGAGGACGATGAAGCCGTGCATGGCTGCTGCGGGGGCGTTGCGCGGGGTGCCGCTGTCGATGACGACGACCGAGCGGCGCGAGCGGGCCAGCATCAGTGCACCGTTCAGGCCCGCGGCGCCGCCGCCGATCACCACGACGTCCACGGTCTCGGTGGGCAGTGCGTCGCTCTCGTAGTGAGAAGTCTGCGCAGACATGTCGCGCCCTTTCGTCGTACGTGGCCCCGCGTGCTGGACCATCTGCATTCGACGTTAAGCCTGCTTTGCATCTAGGGCATACGATGTTGCCTATGACGCAAGAAGATGGGCAGCTGGACAGCCTCGTACGCAAACGGATCCGCGCGCTGCGCGTCGCACAGGGCTGGTCTTTGGAGGAACTGGCCACCCGGGCCAACCTCAGTCAGTCCTCACTGAGCCGTATCGAGAACGGGCAGCGCCGCCTCGCCCTGGACCAGCTGGTCACCCTGGCCCGCGCCCTGGACACCAGCTTGGACCAGCTCGTGGAGAACGCCGCCGACGACGTCGTCATCAGCCCGATGATCGACGGAAAGCACGGCCTGATGCGCTGGCCCGTCAAAGCCGACCCGGGCATGACCGTCATGCGCCAGCGGATGACCAACCCGCCGCCGGACAACCCGGCCCGCATGCGCGCCCACCCCGGCCGCGAATGGCTCGTCGTACTGTCCGGCACCGCCATCCTCATGCTCGGCCACCGGCGCTTTCGCATAGAAACCAACCAGGCCGCCGAGTTTCCCACCATGTTGCCGCACGCCATCGGCGCCGAGGGCGGACCCTGCGAAATCATGGGCATCTTCGACCGCGACGCCCGCCGCGGCCACCAGAAAGACGCCGGCTCCGACGCCCCCGAAGCCGCCCCCGAAGCCGACCGCGGAGGCGCCCGGGGTCCTCGCGAATAGCGGGCCGCATTCGCACCGGACGGCCCCCTGGGCGCGGTCGGCGATATTGCGTGGCAGGCAGCGCATCACGTCACCTTGTTGCGCATTCCGCAAGAGGTTGTGCGACAGAGGCATGGCGACCATACGGTGGCGGCATGACCCGACCCCATCAGCACACCCCCCACCACGGCGAAAGCGGTCACCACCCCGACCACGACCATGGCAGCCACCCCGACCACGACCATGGCAGCCACCACGAGCACAGCGATGGCAGCCATTACGGGCACAGCGATGGCAGCCATCACGAGCACGGCGATGGCGGGCAGGCGGAGATCCTCGATCTGGATGCCGAGGTGCTCGCCGAGCACATAGCGTCGATCACCGACTGGCTGCCGCTGAAGAGCGAGCCCCGCCACGTCGTGGACCTGGGCTGCGGCACCGGCGCGGGCACCTTCGCGCTCCTCGCCCGCTTCCCCGACGCACATGTCACCGCCGTCGACGCGTCTGCCGAACACCTTCAGCGCCTGCGCACCAAAGCCTGCACCCGCGGCCTCCAGGACCGTGTACGCACCGTGCAGGCCGACCTCGACAGCAACCACTGGCCCGAACTCGGCACGCCGGATCTGGTGTGGGCCTCGGCCTCGATGCACCACATGGCCAATCCGGACCGCGCGCTGCGGAGCGTCCACGAACTGCTCGCCCCCGGCGGCCTGTTCGCCGTGGTCGAACTCGCGGGCTTCCCCCGCTTCCTGCCCGCACACGCCCCGGAGAACCGGCCCGGCCTCGAAGAGCGTGCCCATGCCGCGACCGACACCTTTCACGCCGAGCACGTTCCCCACCGCGGCGCCGACTGGGGACCGATGCTGACGGCTGTCGGCTTCACCGTCGAGGACGAGCGCACCCTCACCGTCAACATCGAAGGTGGGCGCAGCGAGGCAATCGGCCGCTACGCCTACGGCAGTCTGCAGCGCATCCGGGGCGTCGCCGCACCCGGCCTCAGCCCCGAGGACCTCGCCGCACTCGACGAACTCCTGGACACCAGCAGCTCGAACAGCCTTCTGCACCGCAAAGATCTCGCCGTACGCACCGAGCGCACCGTCTGGGCCGCCCGCCGCTCCTGACACCTGGCAGGCCAGCCGGGGTTGCCTGCCGGACAGCCTCGTCGGCACGCGCAGGGTCGGCGACAATCACCCCATGCGTGCACTCCTGACTACCGGCGCACCGCCTACGTGGACCGTGTCCGAGATCGCGTCGCCCGCCGTCGCCCCGGACCAGGTGCTGGTGGAAGTCGCCACCGCAGGGCTGAACCGCGCCGACCTGTTGATGCGCGAGGGTGCCTATGTCCCGTCCAGCGCCGACTGGAACGTGGCGCCGGACCGCGTCGGCTTCGAGATGGCCGGTCGGCTGCGGGCGGTCGGTGACCAGGTCACTGGCTTCGCGCCCGGTCAGTACGTCATGGCACAGACGGGCGGGGCCTGCGCCGAGTTGGTCGCTGTCGACCACCGGCTCGTCCTGCCCGCGCCCCACCCCGTGGATCTCGTCGCTGCCGCCGGCCTGCCCAGCGCACTCCTCACCGAATACGACGCCCTGACCGGAGCAGCCCGGTTCCGGCCCGGCGACCGCGTCCTCATCACCGGGGGCGCCGGAGGAGTCGGCCACATCGGTGTTCAGCTCGCCCGGGCCCTCGGCGCCCGTACGGTCATCGCGACCACCCGCTCCCGGGCCAAGACGGGCCTTCTCCACGAGTTGGGCGCCACCCGGGTCGTCAACACGGCTTGCGAGGACATCGCCACGGCACTGGGCCCCGACGCCTTCGACGTCTGCCTCGACCACCTGGGCGGCCCCGTCCTCACCGGCCTCCTCGGCGCCGCCGCTCCCCGCGCCAGGATCGTGCAGATCGGACGGCTCGCCGGGACACGTGCCCACCTCGACCTCGAAACGCTCGCCGCCCGCCGGATACAGCTGATCGGCACGACCTTCCGCGGCCGCGAGGCCGACGAACTGCACGCCCTCACCGCCCGATTGCGCGAAGCCCTGCCCGGCCTACTGCGAACCCACGACGTACGCCCTGTCGTTGACTCGGTCCTCGACCTCAGCGAGGCGGAACGGGCTGGGCAACTTCTCGACCGGCCCGCACTCACCGGCAAGGTGATCCTGCGTATCGCCTGACGAGAGCCCTGCGGCCCTCACGACTTCGAGGCTGCACGAATGAGCCGCAGCTGCCCGATCTCAGCGACGTTCTTCATCAGCTCGGCGTTCAGCCAGGCGACCATGTGTCCGACGGTGTTGTCCGGCGGAGTCTGCCACGGCAGCGTGGAGGTGGCCTCCAGGTCGACGTCGCTGAGCCTGTCCAGGAACGCCAGCCACTGAGTGCGCAGATCCTGGAGCCAGGCGACGGCCGCCGGCCCATTGCCGGGCCAGGTGATGTCGGCACGCTCCCGCGGTGTGCGTTCCTGCGTGTGATCGATGGTGGTGCTCCACCACCAGCCGATGTGCCAGCTCACCCAGCCGATGGTGGGGACCGGCACCGGGTCGGGTTCGGTGTCGGCCCAATCCGGCAGCCAGTTCCCGGCAGTGTCCGGGCGCACGGTCCACACCAGATCGGTGGGCTGCCAAAGGAAGTCTTCGGGTGTGAGCCGCTCCAGGTGCTACTCGAACAACGACCAGGTCATGTCGAATTGCCAGCGCAACAGCTCGCAGCGAGGATTGCCCATCGTTCGATCCTGGCATGTGCCCTGACGGGCAGCCATCACGTTTTCCCAGCCCGCCACCCGGCATCGTGTGCCGCTCGAAAAGTCATCGCCTCTGGTCAAGCGGTACAGCGGTACTCGTTGATCAGGCCGCAGAGGGTTCGGTTGCGCAGTACTCTCCGGCTATCAGAGTCCTGCACGGCGCCGGGATGTTCGCGGGAGCTGGGCGGTAGTTGGTCGCGGGCCGAGTGTGGGCGGTGCCCGTTGCAGTGCCGCTGATAGGCAGCCAGTACGCGCCGGGCGTGGGCCCCGTTGAGGATGAGGACGCGGTCGAGCGCTTCGCGCCGGATGGTGTCGATGATTCTCTCGTAGTGGGCGTTCGTCCGGGGAGCCCGTGGCGCGCTCTTGACCACGTCCAGTTCCTCGGCTTCACAGACGACGGCATCGAATTCCTCGCCGTACTTGCCGTCGCGGTCGCGTAGCAGGAAGTGCTGGAACTTGTGCCGTTCGGAAACCCGTCGCTGCTGGTCAGGCTGGGTATGCGTACTCGTGCGGGCGATGACTGCTGTAGTGCCGGGCGTAGGCGTCCAGGGGCTGTAGGGCGTGGGCCTCGCTCCATGTCGGCAGGTGGTCGAGGAGCTCGCGCCGCAGGGTGCCGATGACCCGTTCGCGGTGCGCGTTCATCCGAGGAGCTCGTGGCGCGGCCCTGACGGCCTCGATGTCGTCGGCTGCGAAGACTGCATCGAAGGACTCCGTGTCCTTCGTGGCTCGGTCGCGGAGCAGAACACGCAACGAGGCCGCCCGCACACCGGACTCGATGGCCAGGCTTCTTGCCTGCTGCACCGTCCAGGGGGTGGTGGGATGAGCAGTCACGCCGGCAATGTGCAGGCGGCGTGTGCCGTGGTGAGTCCTCTCGGAATAGTGATTCTGCGCCTGAGGTTCATCACGGTGCCCCGTGCAGGGCGGCGCCCGCGCCGGGTGGTGCTCGTTTCCCGGGGGTGAGCGAAAGATGGGTGAGAGATGAAGTCCGTCATCCGGACGGCCGCCGGCGGCCCCGAGGTCCTGCGGCTCGTCGAGCGTCCGATTCCCGAGCCGGGCCCTGGCGAGGTGCGGGTGCGCATGCACGTCTCGGGCGTCAATCCGACGGACTGGCGCAGCCGCAGACGGGCGTTGCCTCCGGGCATGGGTGAGCAGGTGCCCCACCAGGACGGTGCCGGGGTGATCGACGCCGTCGGCCCGCAGGTCGATCCGGTGCGGGCCGGGCAGCGGGTCTGGGTCTGGGAGGCCGCCTGGCAGCGGTCCTGGGGAACGGCACAGCAGTACACGCTCGTCCCCGACCGGCAGGCTGTCTCTCTGCCCGACGACGCCCCGTTCGAACTCGGCGCCGCCCTGGGCATCCCAGCCCTGACTGCCCACCGTGCGCTGACGGTTCGCGACGGCGGACCGGAGCGCATCGCGCCCGGCACCCTGCGGGACGCCACCGTTCTGGTGGCCGGCGGCGCGGGCGCGGTCGGCAACGCGGCTGTCCAGCTGGCCCGCTGGGCGGGAGCACGTGTGATCACCACGGTCAGCGGCCCCGCCAAGGCCGCGCTGGCGCACGTGGCCGGTGCACACCGCGTGGTCGACTACCGCACGCAGGACGCGGCGGCGGAGATCCTGGCTTTCGCCCCCGAGGGCGTCGACATCATCGTGGAGGTCGCACCGGGGGCCAACGCAGCGCTCGATACCGCGGTGGCCGCACCGGGAGCTGTGGTGGCCTACTACTCGGGCGGCGAGGACGAGCAACTCACCGTGCCGGTGCTCACCACCCTGCCGGCGAACCTGCGCTGGCAGAGCGTCTTCGTCTACACCGTGCGGCCTGAGGCGAAGCGGCAGGCGGTCACCGATGTCACGGCGGCCGTGAGAGCGGGCGCGCTGCGGGTGGGCGAGGAGGCCGGGTTGCCCTTGCACCGCTTCCCGCTGGAGCGCGCCGCTGACGCCCACGCGGCGCTCGAACGAGGTGTCGTCGGGAAGGTCCTGCTCGATATCCCATGACCACATCGCGGACCGCTGACCGACGCGCAGTGAATACGGACTGAGCCATCGCCACTGAAACGGAGACGGAGACCGAAGCGGGATGGTCGCCGGCGCGGCCATCGTCAGGCGATCGACGCATGGCCGGGGCGCCGGGAAAACCATGCCGGCCAGGCGCGGCTACGTCAGCGGCTGCTCGGTGTCCGAGTGTGCGCCCTTGCTCTGGCGGGCCGGGAACTGTGTGCTTCTTCAGGTGCACAGGGCTTCGGCCCACGGTGGTACGGGCCAGGTGTGGACGTCGGCGAGAGCGAGACGGAGGGACCGAGGAGGCCATGCCCCGGACTCGCTTGCCGTGACGACGCGCCGTTGCCGGCTCAGGCGGTGCGTCCTGCCGAGGCGGCCTCCGAAGACAGTTTGTCTCCGGAGGCCGGGTTCATTCCGTGCGTCAGGCCTTGCAGAACCCGAGGCCCTTGAGCGCCTCGTTGATCTGCTTGCCCTGAGCCTCTGTGGTCGTTACGTCCTTGTACGTGAAGCGTTGAGAGGCCAGCCGGTCCGGCCTCTTCACGCCCTCGCCGAAGGCGCTGCACTGGTTGCGTGCGGCGTCGATCGCCTTGTCCTCGTACTTCACGACCGCCGGATTGGCGGCCGCGAGAGCACGCAGCAGCTCAGCGCGCTTGGCGCCGGTCGGCTCCGGCGGGATGACGAGAGGCGTGCCCGCGGGCTTGCCCTCCTCCACCTTGGCGACGCTCGGCTGCGGAGTGACCGGTGTGGCGCTCGACTTCGGCTTGGCCTCGTTGGTGTTGTCGGCGGTGCAGCCGGTGAGCGCGAGGGCCGCGGCGGCGAGGATGCCGGCGGCGGTGGTGTAGCGGTGGTTCATGGTTCCCCCCATGAGGATGTGCTGACGGGACATCATCACTCACGCGTGAGGAAAGCGTGTTCTCCTGTGGCCGACCTGTGACAGTCGCCGATCTCGGGCACTCGGCGGAGGCGAGGGCGGGGCGTCGTCTTGGCGCTCCCGCCCTCTTCGTACTCGTCGGTGTCTTCCGTACGCGTGTACATCGCGACCAGTAGTTCGGCGTCCGTGGCCGTGCTGCGGCGCAGCAGGACGCCCGGCACGGACAGAAACGACAGAAACGCCGGGTTGCCCTGCACAGCATCCCGGCGGTCACCACCGCAACATCTCAACCACCAGCCTTGGCAATTGGCCGCCGTCCCACCGGCAGAGATGACTTGCGAGCCCCACAGGTCGGCCGACCAGCGGTAGCGGGGGCCTCCCGGACTGCGTGCTTGCGGAGTTCGTCCGGGCGTTTGCTTGGGGTTGCCATGGGGCCGGTGGTTCTCCGCGCTGAGTGCCGGGACATGTCGGTGTGCCGGTCGGACGAACCGCTCCCCGGGACCTTCGGCTGCGCCGACATCCGCACCCGCCCCGTACGACAACGTCGGCCCTGAACGAGTTCGAAGGTCAGGCGTCGCCGTTGAGCATGGCGGCGGTCAGGACGTTCCCGGCGACGCCCCAGCCGCCGTCGGGGACCTCGTCGATGAGGACGACGGTGGTGGGGCGGGCCCGCTCACCGTAGATCTCCGCGTACAGGTCGGTGGTGCGCTCGACGATCTTCTGCTTGTCCTCGGCGGTGACAGTGCCTGCGGGGACCTTGAAGTGGGCGAAAGGCATGGTGTTTCTCCTTCAGTGACGATTCCGTGGCGCGGAGGTGTGATCTGGTGTCGGCGTGGTCAGAGGCTCGCGTGGTGGTTCAGCAGTTCGTCGATGCCGATGTGGCGGAAGTACTTCGCTCGGGACGTTCACCATGGGGCAGGCCGTTCACCCAGTCTCCTGCCGGGCCGGTGAGGAAGGCAGCGACCGCATGCACGTCCGCCACGGCCGCCTGCACACGGATCGCCCGTACACCGGCCGCTGTGATCGCCGCAACCGAGCTGGAGGGATGCCGTCCGGCCGATATCGCGTGATCCGCCGGTGACGACGGCAACCCATCGGGCCCCCGTGGAAAGGGGATTGCGGTGGAAATGGCGTGTTTTGGGCTCATGTCATTCACGATATGAGGCGTCGGCCGGGGGAACCAGGGGACGTCATCCCCTGGGTCGGCAGCGCGACAGGACGCAGTATGAGATGCATGGGTTCCGTGAAATACGCAGAGCTGGGAGCCTTTCTGCGCTCGCGACGTGCACGCATCCGCCCGGCTGATGTGGGGCTGCCTTCCGGGCCGCGTCGCCGGGTGCCGGGGCTGCGCCGTGACGAGGTCGCCCAGCTCGCCGGCGCGTCGGTGGACTACTACAACGAACTCGAACGCGGCGCTGGGTCCCAGCCCTCCGAGCAGATGGTCGCCGCGCTGGCGCGTGCGCTGCGTCTGACCGCCGACGAGCGCGACTACCTCTACCACTTGGCCGACCGTCCGGTGCCTGTGCACGGCTCGCCCGCCTCGCACGTCCACCCCGGCATGCTCGACCTGCTCGACCGACTGACCTCGACACCCGCTCAGGTCATCACCGACCTGCACGTCACCCTGGTACAGAACCCGATGGCAGTGGCGCTGCTCGGGGACCAGTCCGGCTACCGGGGCGCACGGGCCAGCTTCGTCCACCGGTGGTTCACCGAGCCCGACGCCCGGCGGTTGTATCCAGAGTCCGACCATGAGGCCCAGTCCAGGGCCTTCGTCGCGGACCTCCGGGCGGCCGCCGCCAGACGGGACGCCAAGGACACCGAAGCCGGCTCGATGATCTGCTCGCTGCTCGACACCTCTCCAGAGTTCCGATCCCTGTGGGCCGACCACGATGTGGCGTTCCGGCGCGACGACCGCAAACGTCTCAACCACTCCGCACTCGGCGTGATCGAGGTCAACTGCCTCAACTTGTTCAGCGAGGACGGCCGCCAGCGGCTGCTCTGGTTCACTCCCGCCGTCGGCACCGACAGCGCGGATCTCCTCAACCTGCTCGCCGTCATCGGCACTCAGACAGTCACCAGCCCGTCACACTGACAACCCGCAGACAGCTGAGGAACGCGCGGTCCGCGGTGGTCGGTGGTCTGCGCGGCCGGGCACTACTGTCGGCGCCATGACTGACAACGCGCTGCGCTCCGTGTCCATCGAACGTGCCGGCCCGGGCCGGTTCACCGCGACCAACGCCCGTGGAGGCACGCTGACCTTCGGCACCGGCTCGGAGGCGGACTTCACTCCGGTCGAGCTTCTGCTCGCCGCGCTCGGGGGCTGCACCGCCGTCGACGTGGAGGTCGCCACGACCCGGCACGCCGAGCCGACCGCGTTCACCGTCACGGCGTCCGGCGACAAGGTCGAGGACGAGGGGGGAAACCGGATGACGGACCTCGCGGTCACCTTCCACGTCACGTTCCCGGACGGGCCGGAGGGGGACCGGTCCCGCGCGATCCTGCCGCGAGCGGTGAAGAGCTCGCACGACCGCCTGTGCACGGTGAGCCGCACGGTGGAGGCGGGCACCCCCGTCACCGCGACCGTGTCGCAGGACGCCTGACCCCGGACACCACGCGCCGACATGGCCCGGACCTGGTTCCGCTCCAGAACGATCGGTGCCCGATCTGTGATGACACCCCTGGCGATTCCGGCTTGAAGGCCGGGGCCAAGGACTCGTCGCAGGCCCGGTGGTAGCCCGGGCTACCGGGAGCCCGCCACGGGCTGCCGCTTGTAGAAGGACTCCTCCAAGTAGGCGGCCTCGTGCGGCTGGTAGGGCTCCTCCAAGTAGGTGGCCTCGTCTTCGTCGAGTTCGACGTCCACCGCGGCGACCGCGTCGGCCAGTTGGGCCGGCTTGGTGACCCCGACGACGGGCGAGGCCACCGTCGGGTTGCGCATGACCCAGGCCAGGGCGACCTGAGCCGGGGACAGACCCCGCTTGCCCGCGATCTCGTGGACGCGCTCGGCCACCGCCTGGTCTTCGTCGCGGTAGAGGATCCTGCCGCCCGCGTCGGTCTCGGCGCGCGCCGTGGCGGTGTCCCGGGTCCGCGTCAGCCTGCCCCGCGCCAGCGGGCTCCATGGGATCACGCCGATGCCCTGGTCGGCGCAGAGCGGGAGCATCTCCCGCTCTGCTTCCCGGTGGATGAGGTTGTAGTGGTCCTGCATCGACACGAAGCGGGTCCAGCCGTTCAGGTCGGCCAGGTACAGGGCCTTGGCGAACTGCCAGGCGTACATGGAAGAGGCTCCGATGTAGCGGACCTTCCCGGACTTGACCGCGTCGTGCAGCGCCTCGAGAGTTTCCTCGATCGGGGTGTCGTAGTCCCAGCGGTGGATCTGGTAGAGGTCGATGTAGTCGGTCCCCAGTCGCTTCAGGGAGGCGTCGAGCTCGGCGAAGATCGCCTTGCGGGACAGTCCGGCGCCGTTCGGGCCGGGGCGCATCCGCATCCAGACCTTGGTGGCGAGCACGACCTCCTCGCGCCGGGTGAAGTCCCTGACCGCCTGGCCGACGATCTCCTCGCTGCTTCCGGCGCTGTACCCGTTGGCCGTGTCGAGGAAGTTGACGCCGCAGTCGAGGGCCTGCTTGATGATGTCCCGGCTGGCGTCCGCGCCCAGCGACCAGGGCTCGCCGCCCCGGTCCGGCTCGCCGAAGCTCATGCAGCCGAGGGTGATGGCGGAGACTTCCAGTCCGGTCGTTCCGAGTCTGATGTATCGCATGCTGCCGAAATCTAGGAATTGAAGTGCGCTCCAACGCAAATACGTCTCGGTCCGGAATTCGGAGACGTGGAGCATGAGTTCACCGACCGGGCCTGGATCACGTCCATCGCGCACACCTGCCTGTGCGACACGACACCGCCAGGTGACTCACCTCACAGACCTCAACTGTCGCGCGCGTGCAACCCTTTCGCTTCGTCGCCGATCAAGACTGTGCGGCCGCTGTGGCCGTACGTGATGTGGGTCCGCCTGTCCGCGACCTGCATCCGCCCGTCGATAGTCGATCGTCGATAACGGAGCCTCCTCATGTCCCAGCACTCCCGCAAGAAGTTGACGTCCGGCAAGAAGGTGACCCTGGGCGTCGGCGCACTGGCCGCCTCCGGGCTCGCCGTCGGCCTGCTCGTCACCCCGTCGGCGATGGCGGGCGGGACCGACGCGGCTGAGGCGCTGGAGGAGAGCAGGGCCGCGGCCGCCGACGCGTCGGCGGCGAAGGCCGCCGCACCCAAGGCCAGGAGCCTGGTCGACAGCACTGCCGACGCCACCGTCGTCTCCGGCATCACCGTCAACGGCGGCAACAGTGCCCGTGTCGGGACGACGAACACGCAGACGATCACCGTGAAGTGGACGGTCAGCGGCGGGTCGAAGCTCTACGGCAGCCACGCGTCGATCTGGCGCGGCACCGACCGCGACAGCGGACTGAAGCAGTTCTTCAACTCCGAGCAGTTCGATGCGGGCACCGCCCCCTGCGCCCAGTCCGGCGACGCCACCTACAGCTGCACGGCCACCTTCAAGATCGACCCCCAGAGATACCTGAAGAACGAGGACGCCGGAGCCTGGAAGATCTCCCTCTATGCGATCACCGAAGCGACCACCGACGTGCGCACCGACAACGCCAAGACCTGGTACCTCAAGCGCTGGTCCCGGCTGAGCAACAACGCGGCCCCCGAGCCCGTCGCCAAGGGCAAGACGATCACGATCACCGGCAAGCTGGAGCGCGCCAACTGGGACACCCACAAGTACGCGGGCTACACCCAGCAGACCGTCCGCCTCCAGGAGCGTTCGCTGACCGGCTCGTACGCCACCTCCAGCAGCCACATCACCGGCACCGGCAGCCAGGCGGGCGTCGAGAAGCAGACTCGCACCGCCACCACCGACCGCTGCTACCGCTACAAGTTCGAGGGCACCTCCACCACGCCGCCGGTCACCGCCACCGGTGACTGCGTCGACGTGCGCTGAGCCCGGGGCAGGAGCGGCCTCTTTTCGTTGTGGTCGTCGAGTGGTCGTAGCGCATGTGCGTGGTACGGCCCGGCTCTGGACCACTTCGAGGGCCTGCGGCCGACCACTCGCGAGGTCCAGAGCCGAACGAGGTACTGCCGGTAGCCGGCGATGCCGTGTTCAGGAGAAGCCGTGCTCAGGAGAAGACGATGAGCGCGTACAGCAGGAAGGTCATCAGGTGGGCGCCGCCGTGTACGGCGGTGACCTTCTTGCCGAAGAAGGATGTCACCGTCAGGAGCAGGGTGACGCCGAGCAGGACGAGGTTCGCGGGCGTTTCGGCGAGGTGGACGGTCTGGCCGGTGAACAGTCCGATGGTGAGGACGGCCGGGATGGTCAGACCGACGGTGGAGACCAGGGCGCCGTGGCACAGGTTGCTCACACGCTGGATCTCTCCGGTGTAGGCGGCGCGGATCGTGGTGATCGTCTCCGGAAGGAAGACGATCATCGCGATGAGGATGCCCGACAGTTCCGCCGGGGCGCCGATGCGACCGAGTCCTTCGTCGAGGAGGGTGGCCATGTCGTGGGAGAGCAGCACGACCGGGATGACGGTCAGCACCAGCACCACGGCGCGTGACAGCACCTCGGTCCGGTGGGCCGACAGGACGTCCATGATGCCGGGCCGGGCCGGGGCCCCGTCGGATGCGGCAGATGCGGCAGACGCGGTCGGCGCGGTGGTGACCTCTTGGAAGTCCTCGCTCTGGGGGCCCATCTGGCGCCAGAGGAAGAAGACGTACAGCACCAGGGTGGAGACGAGGATCGGTACCTCCTGGCCGGCCGCGTAGGCGCCGTCGGAGCCGATCAGTCCGGGCAGGGCGAACGCCGTCGTGAGCAGGACCACCAGCAGGGACACGTACGAGGAGACACCGGCACGGTTGGGCCGCAGGCCGCCATGACGGACACCTGCGACGAGCAGCGCGATCCCGACGACGAGATTGAGGATGATCATGGACACGGCCATCACCGAGTCACGGGCGATCGTCGCGTGTTCCCCCGGCCCGAGCATCACGGACGAGATCAGGATGACCTCGATCACCACGATCGACAGCGTCAGAACCAGGGTTCCGTACGGATCTCCCAGCCGGTGGGACAGGCGCTCGGCCTGGGTGACCACCCCGAAGGCGCACGCCACGATCACCAGGACGATCACCGCGAGCAGCCCGAACAGCACCGGCGTCGAGAGCGGGCCCTCCAGTGCGGGGCGCGCGAAGAGCAGCGAACCGAAGGCGATCCAGCCGAGCAGCAGCTGCGTCAGCGCCCGGGGAGTCAGGACTTTTCGGATACCAGAGACGACCGACACGGGTCAGATCTCCCAATCTGCGGGCCGTCCCAGCGCTTGCCTCTCACGTACGGGCCGTCCCGAACGCACCTTCTGCCCCACAGGCTACCGGAGCACGGCGCGGTTCACGTACTGAGCTGGGCTTCCCTTCCGCCTTCAGGGGTGGCCCGGTACGGAGCGCTGTCCGTACCGGGCCACCCCCTCACAGCATCAGCAGCGTGCTGTTCGCCGCTCGGCCCGTGGCCCGGAGCGGGCGGACCGCGAGGCGCATCAGGACCAGGGCGTTGTCGTCGCCCGCGACGCGATTGGTGGAGAGTTCGCCGCACGAGCGGCACTCGTGGACGATCAGCCACTCCCCGTCCGGGCGGCAGGACACCGTCAGGGCGTCCATTCGGCCCCGGCAGTCCGACGCGCGGTCGCCGGGGATCCGGGCGTCCACGTGCAGGCTGGTCAGGCAGTTCGGGCAGTGGTTGCGGTGGCCACTGCCCGGGGCGTCCAGGGACACGTCCAACCGGCAGCCCGCGCAGCGGAAGTCGCGGGTGCGGTGACCGTCGCGCTGGTCGTGGAGGACGTCCTTGTCGCGCTGACGGCGCCGCCGGGAGGCGGGGCCGTCGGACGACGTTCGGTTACGGCGTGGCATGCCGGACCTCCCCGCTCACAGTGTTCCGAACGTTTCGAGGGGGAAGGGCGGCTGGGCCAGTGGCCGTACCGCCATCCGCATCAGCACCAGTTGGTTGTCGTCGGGGCTCACCGGGTTCGAGGTGAGTTCGTCGCACCGCACGCAGCGGTGGACGATCATCCAGTCGCCGGTCCGCAGGACGGCGATGGCGATCGGGGACATCCGACCGTGGCACTCGGTGCGGCCGCCCTGAACGTGGTCCATGACATGGCGCGAGTGCAGACACGAAGGGCAGTGGTTACGGCTACGACCGTCCGGATCGGCGAGGGTCACGGTGAGACCGCACCAGGCGCAGACGAACGTACTGACATTGAGGGTGGGGCTGGGGTTCGGGTTGGGGGTGTGCTCGGACACCTGTGCTCCTTGCTGGGGAGGTGGTCATCGACAGCAAGAGCAGGCCGAGCGGCCTCGACGGCTGGATCGGTCGGTTATCCGCGGCGTGTACGTGCAGTACGTGTACGTCCAGTACGTGTATGCGTATGCGTACGTGGTACGTCGCGGTGAGGCGCGCTCGGCGCGGGCCGGGTCATCAAGACACCCTCTCGGTGGGCACGGAGCCCGGTGGTTCGGCCGCACGGGCAGGGAGTGCCGTGCGGAAGGAAGCAGCGGGGAAAGGGTAGGCAGGCCGGTGGGGCGTGGGCGAGCGAATATTTCCGCGCACGCCAGGAGGTTCCTTCGCTCGGCACATCAGACGAGAGCCGAGCCCCGGCACGGACGCCGCCTTGACCCCTCAAGGGGCATGGAGTGCCCCACCGCCGCCCACCTGACCTCCTGCGCGGGCTCAGCTGCCGAACACCGCCTGGACGAGGCTGTCCTGAGCCTTCATGAACGGTTGCGCCAAGGTCATTTCGGCGTCGTCCACATAGTTGAGCGCGGCGGTCAGGGTCCTGCTGCCGTCGGCCGTGCTGTACATCAGAGCCGCGTGGCCGCTGTGGCCGCCGTTGTGGAACAGGAGGGTGTCGCCGTCGGGGCCGGTCTGCTGGATGCGCAGGCCGAGTCCGAAGGCGCTCACGGGGTGCGGCTTGGTCATCTCGGCGAGGAGCGGGGCGGGCAGCAGCTCGCCGCGGGCCAGCGCGGAGATGAAGGTGTGCAGGTCCCGGGTGGTCGAGATCATGTCGCCACCGGCGTCGACCCAGGACGGGTTCTGGCGGCTGACGTCGACCGTGCGTACGTTGCCCGCGTCCTCGTACCGGTAGTAGGCGTGGGCGTACGGCTCGGGGATGTCCTGCGAGGTGCCCGGCACCACCGTGCCCGTCAGGCCGAGCGGGTCCAGGATCCGTTCCTGTGTCACCTCGGCGCACGGACGGCCCGTGACGTTCTCGACCAGCAGCCTGGCCAGCACATAGTTGGTGTTGGAGTAGCTCCAGCCCGCGCCCGGCTCGAACCGCGGCGGCTTCGACAGCGACAGCCGGGCCAGGTCCCGTGGGCGGTGGGTGTGGAAGCGTTTGTCCACCCACTCCTTGCCCGCGAGGGTCGAGGTGATCCCGGCGGCCACGGTTCCGTCCTCGTTGAGCTCGCCGGTGTGGTTGAACACCCCGCTGGTGTGCTGCAGCAGCATGCGCACCGTGATCCGGCGGTCGAGGTCGAGCTCGGGGAGGTGGTCGACGGCCGGCGCGTCGAGGTCGACCTTGCCCTCGGCCACCAGTTGCAGCACCAGGGTCGCGGTGAAGGTCTTGGTGTTGCTGCCGATACGGACGTGCCCGTCGGCCGGGGGCCTGGCACTGCGGTCCAGTTCCGCCGCGCCGGCGGTGGCGACCCACGCGCCCTGCTCGTCGTGCACCCGCAGCTGGATTCCGGTGATGCCGGAATCGACGATCTCCTGGAGGATGCCGCGCAGGTGCGGACGGTCCGGGCCGACGGGGAAGTCGGTTGCGGTGTGCGGGGACTGGCTCATGGTCGTCTCCTCTGTTCCTCTGGTCCTCTGCCTGAAGTGGCAGTACGGCGAGCCTGGTCCCTGCCCTAAGGTCAAGGTCAAGTCTCTTCGGGGGGAGTTGGAACGGATGCGTGCCAAGGGTGGGCTCACCATCGGTCAGGCGGCGGCCTACGCCGGCGTCACGATCAAGACCGTGCGGCACTATCACCGGCTTGGCCTGGTCGCCGAGCCGGAGCGGGACACATCGGGCTACCGGCGTTACGGCTCGGCCGAACTGCTCCGGCTGGTCCAGGCGCGGACCCTGGCCGGGGCCGGAGTGCCGCTCGCCGAGGTCGGGGAACTGCTCGACGCGGAGCCCGAGCGGTTCACCGCCGCCCTGGACGACGTACACCGGCGGCTCACCGAACAGATCGAGGACCTGGTCGCGCGCCGCGACACACTGCACAGGATCGCCCAAGGCGACAGGGCGCTGCTGCCCGACCGGGCCTGCGCGGCCCTGGAGCGGATGACCGAACTCGGCTTCACCGTCGAGTACTTGAGCACTCAGAGAGAGGCGCTGGTGCTCACCCGAGCCCTGGTCCCGGAGATGTTCGACACCTTCCTGACCCGGCTGGAGCACCTCCTCGACGATCCCGAGCATGTCGAGCTGACCAAGCGCGCCTGGGAAGCGGGGTCCTGGCCGCCCGACGATCCGCGGCTCGACGAACTGGCGGCAGCGCTCGCCGACAAGGTGCTGGCCGACCGCGAGCTGCTGGCGGCGGGGACGGGGCTTCGGGGCCGGTCCGACAACGCGGCCCGATACGCACTGGTAAACCGCCACCGGGAGGACGACGCACCCTCCATCGCCCGGCTGAACGCGCTGGTCGAGGCGCGGTTGCGCGCGGCCGGTGTCGACTTCCCGCAGGGATAGGCCGACGGCGGCGGTCCGCTGCGATGGCGTGATCCGTTGAGATGGCGTGATCTGTTGTGATCGCCGTCATACCGGGAATGCCCTGCCCCGACGGGCCGTTGGGGGTTGAGTGCGTGCTACGTGTGCGCGCCGTTCTCCTGACCTGCGGTGAGCGCCCTGAGGGGCCCGGCCTGCCCGTGTGTGCCAAGCCCTGGCCCGCGGCGTACGGCCTGGCCCATGACTTCGACCGACTCTTGCGAGGTACAGCCCCACATGAGCCAGCCAACAAACGTCGAGAGCGTGGACGCGCCCGGTGACGGCGGCAGTAAGGACGCCCCGCCCTCGGGCGGGACATCGGCGCGCGCGGGCGTCCTCATCGCCGTCCTTGTCGCGTCCGCGTTCGTGATGATCCTCAACGAGACGATCCTGAGCGTCGCCCTGCGCGACCTCACCGTCGACCTGGGGGTCTCGACGACGACCGTGCAGTGGCTGACCAGCGGCTTCCTGCTGACGATGGCCGTGGTCATCCCGATCACCGGCTTCCTTCTCGAGCGCTTCTCCGCGCGCCAGATCTTCCTGGCCTCGCTGACGGCCTTCAGCACCGGCACCCTGATCAGCGCCCTCGCGCCCGGCTTCGACATGCTGCTCACCGGACGTGTGGTGCAGGCTTTCGGCACCGCTGTCATGATCCCGTTGCTGATGACGACGGTGATGCGCCTTGTCCCCGCGGAGCGCCGCGGAGCGATGATGGGCACCATCACGATCGTCATCGCGGTGGCCCCGGCCATCGGCCCGACGGTGGGCGGCGCGGTGCTGTCCTCGCTGGGCTGGCGCTGGATGTTCTGGATCGTCCTGCCGCTGGCACTGGCCGCATTGGTGATCGGTGCGATATGGCTGCGCCTGGACAGCGAGACGCGGAAGGTGCCGCTGGACGTGCTGTCGGTGGTGCTCTCCGCCATCGGCTTCGGCGGCATCCTCTACGGCCTCGCCTCCATCGGCGAGTCCGGCGGCGGGGAGCACGTCGTCGCGCCTTGGATGCCGATCGTCGCCGGTCTGGTGTCCCTCACCGTGTTCGTCCTGCGCCAACTGCGCCTGCAGCGCCAGGATCGCGCCCTGTTGGACCTGCGCCCCCTGGCGAACCCCACCTTCTCCGTAGCCCTGTTGCTGTCCGCGCTGCTGTTCATGTGCATGCTGGGCGCGGCCGCGATTCTGCTGCCGCTCTACCTTCAGACGGTCATGGGGACGACCACCTTCGTCAGCGGCCTCGCCGTCCTCCCCGGCGGCCTGCTCCTCGGCCTCCTCGGCCGCCCCGTGGGCCGGCTCTACGACCGCGTCGGCGCCCGTCCGCTCGTGATCCCGGGGGCGGCCGCGTTGGCGGCTTCGCTGTGGCTGTTCTCGCTGCTCGACCCGGACTCCTCGCTGGCGGCGGTCATCGGCATGCACCTGCTGCTCATGGGCGGGCTCGGCCTGATGATGACCCCGTTGATGACGGCGTCCCTGAACGTGCTGCCGGACCACCTGCACTCCCACGGCAGTGCGATCCTCGCGACGATGCAGCAGGTCGCGGGTGCCTTCGGTACGGCGGTCTTCGTCACCGTGGCGTCCCGTTGGTCCGACGGCGCGTCCGGTGCGCCCGACGCGAGTGGCCTGAGCGCGGCGTTCGTCCTCGCGGGCATCGTCGGCCTTGTGGCGTTCGCGGCATCGCTGTGGTTCGGCCGTGGTGCGGGCTCCGTGCAGAGTTCCGCGCCTCCTGCGGGGGCCGGGGCGCCGGATGCCTCCGAGAGCCACCCGGAGTCAGCGGCGTAGCCGAAGCGGGGCAGACGCGCCGAGCTTGAGGAGGCCGTGGCTGTTCCCCCGCTCCCAGAGCCGGGAGCGGGGGAGGCCCTCCACGCGCATGGTTCCAGCTGCGGCGACGCATTTCCGAACGGCACAGGCACCCCGCTGAGACCGGGTCCCGGACTGTCCGGCACAAGGGCTCTTGACCTGGTGCGCGCTCCAGGTTCGAGGATCGGCGGCATGCAGACCACTGACTCTCATGACCCCCGCGACTCTCAGATCGTCCTCGGCACGATGGACTTCGGCACCCGCGTCGACCCCGACCGGGCCTTCGCGATCCTCGACGCCTTCGTCGCGGGCGGCGGTGTCTGGCTCGACACCGCGAACTGCTACTCCTTCTGGGCCGACCCCAAGGGCAGCGGCGGCGCCAGCGAACGCGTCATCGGCGCGTGGCTCCGGGCCCGTCCGGGCGCGCGGGACGCGGTGCGGATCGCGACAAAGGTGCGGCAGAATCCGCTCGTTGCCCACTCGTGGCCGGACAGCGCCGAAGGGCTCTCCGCGCCTGCCGTCCGCGCCGGCGTGGAGGAGAGCCTGGGGCGTCTTGGGGTCGATCACGTCGATCTGCTCTGGGCGCACGCCGAGGACCGTTCCGTGCCGCTGGAGGAGACGGTCGGCGCCTTCGGCGAGTTGGCCGCGAAGGGGGTGGCCCTGCGGGTGGGGGCGGCCAACCATGCCGCCTGGCGCGTCGAGCGCGCCCGCTCACTGGCGCGGGAACAGCACGTGGAGCCGTGGACGGCCCTGCAACTGCGCCACTCACTGGTCCAGCCGCGCCCGCTCACGGCCCTCGCGGAGGCGGGACACCGCATGCTCGCTGCCGAGGACCTGGACCTCGCACGGTCGGAGGGGCTCGCCGTGTGGTCGTACAGCTCGCTGATCTGGGGTTCCTACGAGCGCGCGGACAAGCCGCTGCCGACGACCTACGATCACCCCGGAACGACCTGGGTGCTCACGGTCCTGGACGACGTCGCGCGCGAGCTCTCCGCCACCAGGAACCAGGTCGTTCTCGCGTGGCTGATGCGGCTCGGCATCGATCCCATCGTCGGCGCGAGCCAGGTGGCGCAGATCGAGCAGGCGCTCGCGGCACGCCACGTATGTGCACGGCTCAGTGACGACCACATGGCGCGCTTCGCCGAAGCGCGGTAACTGCCCGCCATTGTCTTAGGAGTTGCATGACCGCCCTGGCCCCAGCGGCAGCCGCCGAGCGTACCGGCGTCTCCATCGACACCCTGCGCTACTACGAACGCGAGGGGCTCATCGGCCCGATACAGCGCTCGCCCGGCGGGCGCAGGCAGTACACGGAGGACGACGTCTTCTGGATCGGCCTCATCACCTGCTTCCGCGAGGCCGGTCTCGGCATCACGGACCTGCGGGAGTTCGTCGCCATGCTGCGCGCCGATCACCCTCCGCAGGAACGAGTGGCCTTCCTGCGCGACCGCCGTGCGGCTCTGCAGCAGCGAGTCGACGCGCTGGGCCGGGCCATGAAGGTGCTCGACGAGAAGATCAGCTACTACAGCTGAGCGCCCGAGGACGGCAGTCCGCCTGAGGCCTCGCCTGCCTCGTGTAGGGCTGGTGCCGCAGTGTTCCTGTGCCGAAAGGGCCCCCGGGTTGTGCAAGGGGGCGCTTTCGGCGGCGTGCCGGGGCGCCGGAAGGCGCGGTCCGTCTACGCGGCTTGGGTGAGTTCGGCGCGGCCGAACAGCAGCGCGTAGCCGGAGGGGAGTTGGCGCAGGATGCGGGTGACGAGGTCGGGTCCGGCGTAGGCCGCGACGGCGGAGAAGACGGACCCGGTGTCCCAGCGGGTGGTGGCCAGGGAGGCGCCGGTGCGGGCTGCGAGGTCCTTGACGAAGGCCCAGCCGCCCAGCGGCTGGGGCGCGGGCATCTGAGTGGTGAGGATGCGGGCGGCCTCCAGGGGGAGGCAGGCGGCCAGGTCGACACGTTCGTCGCCGGTCAGTTGGCGTCCCAGTCCGGCGAGTACGAGGCGGACGGCTTCCTCGGCCTTCTCGCGGGTGGGGTAGGCGCCGTCGTAGCGGACCTTCTCCAGCATGTGTTCGTACGCCTGACCGTAGGGCTGCTGAAGCGGTCTGCTCTGGTGGGTCATCACTGCGAGGGTTGCCTTTCTGTCGCTGTCGCGTCGCTGTTGATGTCGCGTTGCTGTCGAGTCGCTGTCTGTGTCGCCAAGGTTGTTGTGGTGGCCGGTACGCGGCCACGGGGGTTCAGGTGGGCCGGGGGCGGCCGAAGAGGAGGTCGTACCCCGCGGGGAGTTGGAGCAGGATCTCGTCGAGGAGGTCGTCTCCGGTGGCGTCGGCGGCCGTGGACAGAACGGCGCTGACGTCCCACGCGGCGGTCTGTTCCGTCGCGCCCTCGATCCAGGCCGCGGTCGCGCGCACGAACCGCTCCGGGGAGAGGGGCTCGGCGCTCTGCAGCGGGTTGAGGAGGATCAAGGCGAATTCTTCCGGCACACGCGCCGCCAGTTGGGCTCGTACCTCGCCGACCAGATGTGCGCCCAGCAGGGCGAGCACCACGCGGGCCGCGCGCTCGGCCTCCTGAAGGGTGTCGTACTCGCCGCGTTCCTTGACGTGGTCGAGGAACGCTTCGCGTCGCATCGCCACTGTGGCCGTCACCCCTTCCCGGGGCCGAGCGGCTACCTCGGCCCGTAGGGCTTCCTCGATCCGCGGGGCGCGGAGGACGGGCGAGGGGAGATCAGGTACCCGTCCTCCGTCGCTGTTGACATTCGTCGATCCGGGGCGATGCTCGCCGGTCCGACTCAGCCGGAGATCTCCTTGTGGCCGGACCCGACGCCGATGGAGACCTTGCGGGGCTTGGCGCGCTCGGCGATCGGGATGCGCAGGGTGAGCACGCCTGCGTCGTAGTCGGCCTGGATGTGCTCGGTGTCCAGCGTGTCGGCGAGCACGATCTGGCGGGAGAAGACGCCCAGTGGCCGCTCCGACAGCTCCACCTGCACGTCGTCGGCCTTCGTCACGGGGCGGCGCTCGACCTTGACGGTCAGCATGTTCCGCTCGACGTCGATGTCGATCGCCTCGGCGGTGACGCCGGGGATGTCGAAGGCCACCACGTACTGGTCACCCTCGCGGTAGGCGTCCATGGGCATCGGGGACGGCCTCGACCAGGTGCCCGGTCCCATCAGCTGCTGCGTCAGCCGGTCCAGCTCACGGAAGGGGTCAGTGCGCATCAACATCGCGAGAACACCTCCAGCAGTTCGGGCAGTTGCTGCCAATGCGCTTCACTGACACCGTTGTAGCATGTCGTCCAATGGATGACAAACATGGTGTCGTCTAATGGATGACAGGTCGGACGGCCGGCCAGATGACTGACCGGCCGACTGACGAGACGACTGACGAGATGACTGGCCTGACGGCCAACCAGCCAACTAAATGACCAACCAAGGGAGGTGCCCATGACCCCTGCTGACCAGTCGGCATCGTCCAGCGCCGACGCACTGAGCCCGACGTCGTTCCTCGCCGCTGCCGCAGCCCTCGAAGCGATCGACGACGCGCTGCACACCGCCGGGCGCGAGGCGCCGGGCGGTGCCGAGGCGCACGACGTCGGCGCGGCTCAGGCCCTGGCCTCTCTGTTGCTGTTGCGGCAGGTCCGCGAGCAGCTCGCCGGATGGGAAACCGGGCTGATCGAAACGGCCCGCCAGGCGGGTGCCAGCTGGGCCGACCTCGCCCACCCCCTCGGCGTCGCCAGCCGCCAGGCCGCCGAGCGCCGCTACCTGCGAGGGCAGCCCGGCCCCGCCGGAACCACCGGCGAACAACGCGTCCAGGCCACCCGCGAGCGCCGCGCCGCCGAGCGCACCACCGCCACCCTGGCCCGCCGCCACGCGGCCGACCTGCGCCGGATCGCCGGCCAGATCACGGCCCTCACCGACCTGCCCACGGCGGCCCGCAATCCGCTCGGCCGGCTCCACGAGGCCCTCGCGGACGACGACCCCGCCGCGCTCATCCACCCCCTCAACGCCACCCGCCCCCACCTCACTCCCGGCCACGCCGACCTCGCCGCGCAAGTCGATGCCCTCACGAACTCCGACTCCGCGACGGACCCGGAAGCCCCCTAGCGTTCGCGGTTAGGGACGAGTTCCGTGAGGGCGTCGCGAGACCGTACGAAGTCCCGTACGCCGTACCCGTGCGGTATCTTGTCCGGGGTCTGGCAAGGGGATCAAAGTACGGCGTGATCCCGTGACGTGGCGGCCGTGCGGGTCGCGGGAAGGAGCGGCCCGGTGGGCGAGTCGCAAGCGTCTGCGGCCTCTTCCGGGGGCGCGAAGGGCGAACGGTCCGGTGCGCCGAAGGCCAAGCCTGCCAGGAAGGCGAAGGCGGCCAAGTCCCGCGGGGCCAAGTCTCTGTCGCACGAGCAGATCATCGAGGTGGCCACCGCGATCTGCGACGAGGAGGACGTCGACGTCCTCACCATCCGGCGGCTCGCCGCCGAGCTCGGCGTGGGCCCGATGACGCTGTACAGCTACTTCCGCAGCAAGGAAGAGATCCTCGACGGGGTCGCCGACCACGTCATGGGGAAGTTCCGGCTGCCGCCCACCGGAGTGACCGCGCCGGGCGCCGTGGTGCGCTCGCTGGCCTGGGCGTTCCTGGACATGATGCGTGAACACCCCAGTATCGTCAGGCTGTTCTCGACCCGCGTGAACACCGGGCCCGAGTCGATGCAGGGCGCGTTCGACGCCGTCATCGGGCAATTGCGCGCCGTGGGGTTCGGTGACCGCGAGGCGGTGCGCGCCTACGGCCTGATCCTGCAGTACGTCCTGGGGTTCGCCTCGTACCAGACGCCCCGGCCGTGGGGGAACCCGAACCACCCGGAGGTGGAGGAGCTGCGGCGACAGCGCAAGCATTTCTACGCCTCCCTGCCGAGTCAGCGCTTCCCCCAGCTGGTGGGCCTCGCGGACGAGGTCACCACGCTGCCCAGCGACGACCAGTTCCGGTTCGGTCTCGACTGCCTCGCCGATGGCCTGCTGCGGCAGACCGGGACGCCGGGGACGGACTGACGAGAACGGACTGACGAGAACGGACTGACGGAAGAGTGGGCCGCTGCATCGCAGCGGCCCTTTTTCGTTTGCCGGCGAACCGTCGTTCCCGCTGGTCGGCGGCGCCTCGCGGCAGAAGTGTCCGAGCGGTAACCGTGCCGCAATCTTGACGCCATACGGTGGCCGGTACATAGTACGAAACACCTGTACGGGCGACCTTGAGCCGGTCGGTCGCCCGTCATGCGGCAGCGTGGGCCACCGGCCCACGACCTGCCTTCGCACGTTCCCGGCCACCTCGGCGGCATCGGCGTTCACCGCACCCGAGCCCGTTCACGGACCTCCTACTGCCAAAGGAACCGCGCATGTCAGCAACTGTCTCCGACCCCGGCAAAACCCAGAGCAGGAGAGCAGCGGCGGCGGGCTGGATCGGCACCACTGTCGAGTACTACGACTTCTCGATCTACGGCCTGGCCTCGTCGGTGATCTTCGCCAAGCTCTTCTTCCCGACCACCGACCCGTTCATCGGCACCCTGCTGTCGCTGTCGACGTTCGCCATCGGCTTCGTCGCCCGGCCCGTCGGCGCCGTGGTCTTCGGACACTTCGGCGACCGGCTCGGCCGCAAGACGATCCTCGTCCTCACCCTCGGGCTGATGGGTGGCGCCACGGTCGCTGTCGGGTTGCTGCCGACGTACGAGCAGGTGGGGGTTCTCGCGCCCGTTCTGCTGATCGTCGCTCGGCTGATCCAGGGCTTCTCGGTCGGCGGCGAGTACAGCGGCGCGATCCTGATGACCGTCGAGCACGCCGAGGAGGGCAAGCGGGGCTTTCGCGGGTCGCTGATCAATACCGGCACTTCCGCGGGGCTGCTCCTGGCCAACCTGGCGTTCCTGGCCATCCTCCAACTGCCCGTCGAGCAGCGTGACTCATGGGGCTGGCGGCTGCCGTTCCTGGCCAGCGCGCTCCTGATCGTCGTCGGTCTGGTCGTGCGGCTCAAGGTCGAGGAGAGCCCGGAGTTCGAGGCCGTCAAGGAGCGGGGCCCGGTCGACCGGCTGCCGATCGTGGAGGTCTTCCGGACCTCGGGCAAGCAGGTCGCGATGACCTCCATCGGCATCCTGAGCGCCGGTGTCGCCTTCACCATGGCCAGCGTCTACAGCCTCGAATACGCCCATACGGCACTGCACTTGGACGACGACGACATGATCGCGGTGCTGCTGCCGGCGATTCTCGTCATCCTCGTGTGCATCCCGATCGCGGGGGCGCTCTCCGACCGGATCGGCAACCGGAAGCTGTTCATCGCGGGAGCGGCCTCGATGGTCGTGCTGCCGTTCGTCTGGCTGGCGCTGCTCGACACCCGCCAGTACTGGCTGATGCTGCTCGGCTTCGCCCTGCTGTTCGTCGGCTACTCGGCCAACTACGCGGTGGTGCCCGCCTACTTCTCGCAGGTCTTCCCGGCGAAGGTCCGCTTCACCGGCATGTCGATCGGTTTCACCATCGGCCTGATCCTGGGCAACGCCATCGCCCCCGGCATCGCGGCCTACCTGTTCGACGCGACCGGCGGCTGGGTCGGCATCGCGATCTACATGGCGGCGATGTCCGTGCTGTCCCTGATCGCGGGGCTGTTCCTGCACGAGCACAAGGAGCCGGCCGTGGCATCCGCCCCGCAGCAGGCAGGGGCGCCTCTTGTGGCCTCCACCAAGGGGGAGGCATGAGCGTGCTGCGCAAGGCATACGCCGACACCGTTCTCGGTCAGCTCCACTACGCGGAAGCGGGGGAGCGGGAAGGACGTGAACCCGTCCTGCTGCTCCATCAGACGCCGCGCTCCTGGGACGAGTACCGCGACGTGCTGCCCGTGCTGGGGCGGAACCGCCGCGCCATCGCCATGGACACGCTGGGCTTCGGGGCGTCCGCGCGGCCCCAACAGGCATGGACGGTCGAGCTGTTCGCCGACGGAGTCCTCGCCCTTGCCGACGCGCTCGGGCTCGAACGGCTGGCCCTGGTGGGACACCACACCGGCGGCGTGGTGGCTCTGGAGGTCGCCGCGCGCCGACCGGAGCGAGTGAGTGCGCTGGTGCTGTCCGGCGTGCCGTACGTGGATGCGGACCGGCGCCGCGCCGTGGCCGAGCGGCCGCCCATCGACGAGGTCACGCCCGCCGCCGACGGCTCGCACCTGCTGCGCCTGTGGAACCAGCGCGCCCCCTATTACCCGGAAGACCGCCAAGACCTGAAGGAACGTCTGGTGCGCGACGCGCTCGGTGTCCTCGACCGCGTCGAAGAAGGCCACAGCGCGGTCAACGCGTACCGGATGGAGGACCGCATCGGCCTGGTCGCGGCGCCGACCCTCGTCGTCTGCGGGGAGCTGGACACCTTCTCCCGACCCGATATGGAGCACCTCGTGACACGGATAGCGGGCGCCCGCGCCGAACTGCTGCCCAGGGTCGGTGTGCCGGCCGTGGACCACGGGCCGGAGCAGTTCGCGCGCGTCGTCGACCGGTTCCTGACCGACGTCCTGGCGGGCGCGCGATGAGCGGCGGCACACGGCCCGTTGTCGCCTGGATCGCCACCGGCGGCACCATCGAGGCGCGCGGCCACGACCGCACGGACCGCACCGCGTACGGGGAGTCGGGGCGCCGGGTCCCGCCCGGCGACATGGTCGCACAACTGCCCGAACTCGCGGAGGTGGCCGACGTCCGCCTGGAGAGCTGGGCGCCGGGCGACCCGCTCGACGGGGCGACCGGGGGCGAGACCGATGCCGGGGCGGACACGGCGCGGGCCCAGCCGCCGAGCCACGCATGGACCGCCGAGGACCTCGTCGCCCTCGCCCGGAAGGTGGCACGCACGGCGGCCGACCCCGAGGTGACCGGAACCGTCGTCACCTGCGGCACCAACGGCCTCGAAGAACTGGCCTACGCGCTCTCCCAACTCACCGGCGGGGAAACGCCCGTGGTGGTGACGGGAGCGATGCGCCCGGCGTCCGCGCTCGGCGCCGACGGCCCGGCGAACCTGCTGAACGCGGTGCGTGTCGCCGCTCACCCGGACTCCGCGGGCCGGGGCGTCCTGGTGGTGTTCGACGACGCGATCCTCGCGGCGCGCGACGTGGCGAAGACCGCGACCTACCGTGTCACCGCCTTCCGCTCACCGGAGTACGGTCCGCTCGGCTTCGCCGACGCGGACGGCGAGGTCGGGTACGCGCGCGCCCCCGAAGGCGTACCCGGGGAGCCGCCGATCGACCTGGCCGCGCTGCCGCCCGATGTGCCGCTGCCCCGCGTCGACGTGGTCGTCTCCTACCTGGGGGCCGACGGCGCCCTGGTGGACGCCGCCCGCGCGGCGGGTGCGGCCGGCATCGTGAGTGCGGGCCTGGGAGCCGGCTACCCGACGCCGCCCGAACAGCAGGCCCTTGAACGGGCGGCGCGCCACGGCGTCGTGGTCTGCCAGGCCTCACGGGTGGGCAGCGGGCGCGTGGTCCCGCACGCGGGCACCCGCGCGGGTGACTTCCTGGCCGCACAGGACCTCAGTCCGTGGAAGGCGCGCCTGCTGCTGACCTTCGCCCTCGCGGCGAAGCAACCACCGGAACGCATACGGGAGTTGTTCGGCGGGTGCGAAACCGCACGCGAAACCGCACGCGAACCCGCACGCGTACGCGCATCCGCGCCCTGAGCCCCCGGGGCGGGCCGCAGTCGCTGGACGGCCGTGGCCTGCCCCCTCTTCTTCCGTAGAACCCCCTTTCGTGGAACGCCCTTTCGCAGGCTCGCCATTGACTCCCGTACTTAGTTTCGTACATAGTACGACCAGCTTCGGATGCCCCTCAGGAGGAACCGTGAACGAGCCTTTGGACGACCTGGAAGGCGTCCTGGACCTGCGGGTTGAGCAGCTGCGCCGGGAGTCCGACGGCGTCCTTTCGGTGACGCTCGCCGACCCGGACGGCGGCGCGCTCCCGGCCTGGACCCCGGGCGCCCACCTCGACCTCGGCCTGCCGGGCGCGATCCGCCAGTACTCGCTGTGCGGCGACCCGGCCGACCGGTACGGCTACCGGATCGCGGTGCTGCGCGAGCCGGCGTCGCGCGGCGGGTCCCAGTACGTGCACGACACGTTGCGCGTCGGCGACCTCGTGGAGGTCGGCGGCCCCCGCAACCGCTTCGAACTCGCCGCCGCGCAGCGCTACCAGTTCATCGCCGGAGGCATCGGCATCACCCCGCTGATCCCGATGATCGCCGCCGTCGAGGCGGCCGGCGCCCCGTGGTCGCTGGCGTACGGCGGCAGGCGGCGCGGCTCCATGGCCTTCGCCGGGGAGCTCGAGGCCGCCTACGGGGGCAAGGTCGAGATCGCCGTCGAGGCGGAGAGCGGTCCGCTGGACCTCAAGGCGCTCCTTGCCACGCCCCGCCCCGGTACCGCCGTCTACTGCTGCGGCCCGGAAGGACTGCTCAACGCGGTCGAGGAGCGGTGCGCCGACTGGCCCGAGGGCAGCTTGCACATCGAGCGCTTCAAGGCCGTGGCCCGCGACCGGAACGCCGAGGACGAGCGGGAGTTCGAGATCGTCTGCGAACGCTCCGGCACGACCGTGCGCGTACCCGCGGACCGCTCCGCCCTCGACTGCCTCGACGACGTCGGCATCGTCGTCCCCAGTGCCTGCCGCGAGGGCATCTGCGGCAGCTGCGAGACCAAGGTCCTGGTCGGCGACGTCGACCACCGCGACGTGCTCCTGACGGCGGACGAACGCGCGAACGGCCGCACCGCCATGCTCTGCGTCTCCCGGGCGCTTTCCGACCGGTTGGTGCTGGACCTGTGAGCCGCACCCCGCACGACATGAACAGACTCGGAGAACACACATGCTGAACAGCGACACGGAGAAGCCGAACTCCCCGGACTCCTCCTCGAGCCCCGAAGAGCCGCGCGTCGCCCGCCGCAGGGCACGCACCGCGACCCCCACCGCCACCAAGCCCGCCACGACGCCCGAAACCCCTCGGGAGCGGCCGGTGCACGACCCCGAGGGCCAGGACTGGTCGGCGTGGCCCAACTACAACCAGGCCGAACTGGGGTACCGCAACTTCTGGTACCCGGTGCAGTTCTCCGGGCAGATCGGCGAGAAGCCCGTACAGATCACCCTGCTCGGCGAGAAGATCATGCTGGTGCGCGACCAGGGCGTGGTCCGTGCCCTGCACGACCGCTGCCCGCACCGCGGCGTGCCGCTCTCCCTCGGCCGCCGCCAGTTCCCCGGCACGGTCAGCTGCGCGTACCACGGCTGGACCTTCGACGTGGAGAGCGGCGACCTGCGTGCCGTGCTGACCGACGGCCCCGAGTCGCCGATCTGCGGCCGGATGTCCGTGCGCACCTACCCGGTCGAGGAGCGCCTCGGCATGATCTGGGTGTACGTCGGCGACGGCGAGGCACCCCCGGTGGAGCGCGACATCCCCGACGAGCTGCTCGACGCGCCGTTCGTGATGGGCGGACGCACCGACATCCGTGACGGCAACTGGCGGTTCGCCGCCGAGAACGGCTTCGACGAGGGCCACGCCAAGTACCTGCACAACACGGCCCTTTGGCGGCTCTTCAAGGTCATGCCCGCCTGGAACAAGACCCGGATCGTCGAGAAGGGCCCCTGGCTGATCCGCGTCCAGGACGAGGTGCACTGGGAGGCCGAGTTCGAGGGCCTGGGCACCTGGACCAACAAGCGCTGGTGGAAGCGGATGCCGCTGCCCGACCACCCCGGCAAGGCACAGAGGATCAACCCGGTCATCAAGGACCTGGACATCCCCGGCTTCGTCTCCATCCGGCTGCCCGGACTGCTGCGCGTCGCCTACCCGCACTTCATCCACTACGAGTGGTACGTGCCGGTCGACGAGGACCACGTCCGCTACGTGCAGATGATGGTCCGCTACGAGACCGGGCCCAAGGCCTCGCTGTTCAAGGCCAAGTACCTGGCGGCGATCCGCTGGCTCTTCCACGGCCAGTTCACCGGCCAGGACGCCTGGATGGTCGACGTCACCGACGCGCCGCCGGAGCGCCTGTACCGCCCCGACCTGTCGCTGACCGCCTGGCGACGGCACATCGAGCAGCAGCAGCTCACCGTGCAGCCGCCGCAGATCAGGCCTTCCGCGAAGGACTGCTGAGGTGTCGTCAGGAAGTCTTGCTGGTAGCGCTGTTGATGTGGCGCCCGTCGGGCGGCGGGTCGTGGTCCACGGGCTCGGGCTGCACGTGGTCGAGGTGGACGGCGGGGGCACCCCCACCGTGCTGCTGCACGGCGGCGGGCCCGGCTGCTCGGCCTGGACGGACTTCCGGGCGGTCGCCGGAGCGCTCGCCGAGGGGCGGCGCCTGATCCTGGTGGACCTGCCGCAGTACGGAGCCTCGGACGCGCCCGACATCACGGGCGGCCCGTTCGCCTTCCACGCCCGGTACGTCGCCGGTCTCCTGGACGCCCTCGGGATCGCACGCGCCGACTTCGTGTGCCAGTCGCTGGGCGGGGCGGTGGCGCTTCGGCTCGCCGCCGCCGAACCCGCGCGGGTGGGGCGGATCGTGCTGACCGGCAGCCGGCCCGTGCCGTCGGTCGGCTCGCCCTCGCCCGCCGGGTCGGCGCGGGACGAGTACTACGGGGGCGGGGGCCCGAGCGCAGCCAAGATGCGGGCCCTGATGACACGCCTGGAGTGGTTCGATCCGGCCGGACCGCCAGAGGAGACCGTCGCCCTGCGGTACCGCAACAGCGTCACTCCACGTGCCGCGGCCCTCGGCGCCGCGCCGACCGGCCGGGGCGAGCCGGAGGACCTCGGGCCCGTTCTCGGTGAAGTCACCGCGCCGGTCCTGCTGTTGTGGGGCGCCCACGACCCCTTCGGGGGGCCCGCGGCCGCGCTGGCCCTCGCCGAGCGGCTGCCCCGCGCCGACCTCGCCGTGCTCGCCCGCACCTCGCACCATCCGGGGGAGGAGCGCCCGGACGCGTACACCGCGCTGGTCCGCGCCTTCCTCGATCCCGGCTTCCGCTGAACCCGCACCCACTTCCCGTACCACCCACCCATCAGGCAATCAGCCACCGCACAAGGCAAGTTGGAGGTTCCCCATGTCACGGACCGCACTGATCGTGGGCGTCGGTGGCGCCGTCGTGGCGCTCACCGTCGCGACACCCCTGCGTCGGGCCGCCGCCGCTCTGGTCCTCAAGACCACCGGCACCGTCGTGCGCGACGAGCGCCCCGCCGGCCGCATCCCGGAAGCCGCCTCCGATGTCCGCTGACCCCACCACCGAATCCGCGGGGACCGCCGAGCCCGAGTCCGCGGGGACCGCCGAGTTCGACGCCGACCGGCAGCGCCGGACCTGGACAGAGGCGGCCTGGGCGCACATCGACGACCGTCGGCTGACCGACCTGGTCACCGGCATGGTCGCCATCCCCAGCCCCACCGGCGACGAGGGCCCCCTGGCGACCTGGCTCGCCGAGCAGCTCACCGCGGCCGGCGCCGAGGGCCGCTATCAGCCCATCGACGCCACCCAGGGCAACGCGGTGGGCCGGGTGCGCGGCGACGGCAGCGGCCCCGACCTGCTCCTGTACGCCCCCATCGACACGCTCACCGTCGGCACCGAGGAAGAGGACGTGCCGTGGGTCGGCCCCGAGCTGCGCCTCGACATGCGCGCCGAGCCGGTCGTCGACGGTCACCATGTCATCGGACTCGGCGCCAGCAACCCCAAGGGGCACGGCGCGAGCGTCATCGCCGCGGTGGAGGCGGTGCGGCGCGCAGGGGTCCCACTGACCGGCGACATCCTGGTGGGACTCGGCGCGGGCGGCATGCCCACGAACCGGCGGCCCGTAGAGGGCGCGCGCTACAACGCGGGCCAGGGCAACGGCGCTTCGTTCATGCTCGAACAGGGCCTGTGGGCCGACTACGCGCTGATCGCCAAGCCGGGCTGGACCACCGCCTGGGAGGAGGTCGGCCTGTGCTGGTTCCGGATCGATGTGCACGGGACGTACTCCTACGTCGGCAGCCGGCACCGGATGGACTACCGCAACCCGATCGCCGACGCCGCCACTGTCGTCACCGGTCTTGAGCGCTGGTTCCCCGAGTACACCGCCCGGCACACCTCAGGTCTTGTCGCGCCCCAGGGCAACATCGGTTCCGTGGAGGGTGGTTGGCCGCGCACCGCGTCGCTGTCGCCCGCCCTGTGCCGGATCGAGGTGGACCTGCGGATCAGCCCGCGCACCAGCCCCCAGCAGGCCCGCCGCGAGTTCGCCGAAGCGATCGAGAGGATCCGCGCCGAGCACCCCGGCATCGACCTCTCCTGGGAGACGACCCTCGCCATCCCCGGCACGGCCACCCCTGAGGACAGCTGGATCGTGCGTGCGGGCAAGGCGGCCTGGGAGGAGATCGAGGGCCGCCCCCACGAGCCGATCCTCCTCAACAGCGGCGCCACCGACGCCAACATTTTGCGCAACCGCGGCATCGCCACCGCCCGCATCGGCATGGACCGCATACGCGAGGACGCCCCCATGGAGCTGGACTTCCCGGCCGGCATGAACGTCGTCGACATCCGGGAGGCACACCGCCTCACCCGCGCCCTCGTACACACCCTGATCAACACCTGCACTCGCTCCAGGGCGGACGTCGAGGCGGCAGAACGGAGTCCCCTGTCATGAGCGACGTGATCCTGGGCGTCGGAGCCTCGCACAGTACGCTGATGAACACGCACTGGGCCGAGGTCGACCATCTCGACGGCGCGCACCGGTTCCGCGACGGACTGCGCGGCGCCAGGCGGCTGTTGGGCGAGGCGAAGCCGGACGCGGTCGTCATCATCGGCTCCAACCACTTCCGCGGCTTCTTCCTCGACATGATGCCCGCCTTCACGATCGGTGTCGGCGAGGTCGTCGGCGCGGGCGAGGCCGACACTCCGGGCGGCCCGCTCCCCGTGGACACGGCCCTGGCCCGCCACCTCGTGGACTCGCTCGTCGACGACGGCTACGACCCGGCGTTCTCCCTGCGCCTGACCGTCGACCACGGCATCACCCACAGCCTCCAGCACCTCGTGCCGGAGCTCGACGTCCCGATCGTGCCCGTCGTGATCAACATGTTCGCGCCGCCGCTGCCGTCGCTCGCCCGCTGCCACGCGCTGGGCGAGGCGATCGGCAAGGCGATCCGCGCGGACGGCCGGGCCAAGAGGGTCGCCGTCGTCGCGTCCGGTGGCCTCTCGCACCAACTGCCCTGGCCCAAGTGGTTCGAGACACTCAGCGACGACGACCGCTTCCTCGTGGAGGCGTGGCTCAACGGCCGGGACTCCTGGAGCGAGTACGAGGTGCGCCGCCGCCAGATCATCCGCGCGGCCGAGCCCCGGATCAACGAGGACTTCGACCGTGCCTTCCTCGACCGGATCACCTCCGGCGACGTCGGCCCGTACCTGGACACGACCTCCGACGAACTCGCCGAGCAGGCCGGCAACGGCGCCCAGGAGATCCGCTCCTGGCTGGCCATGAGCGCCGCACTCGGCCCCCACTCCGGCGACACCCTCGCCTACGCCCCGATCGCGGAGTGGCTCACCGGCATGGGCGTCGCCGTCCTCGAACCCCGCGCCTGACACCCGTACGACCCGACCTCAGACACCCCCCCCGTAAGACCTCTAGGAGACACACCCATGAGCATCTGGACCGATCTGACCGGCGTCGACTTCCGTGTCACCACGGTGGAGGCGGGCGGGCTGCGCACCCGAGCCCTCCAGGCGGGCACCGGAGACCCGATCATCTTCCTGCACGGCACCAGCGGCCACCTGGAGGCGTTCGTCCGCAACATCCCCGCGCACGTCGCCGCCGGATACGCCGTGCACGCCATCGACATGCTCGGCCACGGCTACACAGAAGGACCCGAAGCCGACTACCGCATCCCGCGCTACGTCGAGCACGTCCTCGCGTACATGGACGCCGTCGGGATCGACCGCGCGCACTTCGTGGGCGAGTCGCTCGGTGGCTGGGTCGCGGGGCGGCTCGCCGCCGACCACCCCGAGCGGGTGCGCCACCTGACGCTCGTCGCGCCCGGCGGCACCGTCGCCAATCCGGAGGTCATGGAACGGATCCGCACCAGCACCCGCAAGGCCGTCGAGACCGACGACATCGACCTCACCCGCAAGCGCCTCCACCTGCTGATGTTCGACCCGGCCGCGAACGTCTCCGAAGAGCTCGTCCAGGTGCGCCACGACATCTACCACCGCCCGGAGTTCGTCAAGCAGATCTCGTACCTGCTGTGCCTCCAGCAGATGGAGAACCGCCAGGAGGACCTGCTGAACACCGAGCAACTCGGCCGTATCAAGGCGCCCACGCTGGTCGTGTGGGGCGCGCAGAACCCCTTCGGGGACGTGCCCGAGGCGCACCACCTCGCGGAGCGGGTGCCCGGCGCCCGGCTCGAGATCTTCCCGGAGTGCGGACACTGGCCCCAGCACGAACACGCCGAGAAGTTCAACGCCCTGCACCTCGCCTCCCTCGAGCAGGCCGCGGCATGACCGCGCCGACGCCGCCCGCACCGCGCGTCGGCATCCGCATCCCGCCCTGCGACCGCGCCGACGTCCTGGTCGAATCCGTGCGCCGCGCAGAGGAATTGGGCTTCGACGACGTCTGGTTCCCCGACTCGCAGCTGCTGTGGCGGGACGTGTTCACCGTGCTGACCGCCGCCGCCCTGGGCACCGAACGCATCGGCCTCGGGACGGCCGTCACCAATGTGGTGACCCGGCACCCGGCCGTCGTCGCCTCCGCCGCGCGCAGCGTCGCCGAACTCGCCCCCGGCCGCTTCACACTCGGCCTGGGCGTCGGCAACAGCTCGGTCGGCCCCATCGGTCTTCCGCCCAGCAAACAGGCCGCCATGCGTGCGGGCGTGGAGCTGCTGCGGGCGCTGCTAGCGGGCAAGGAGTGGGACTTCGACGGCGTGCGCTCTCGGCTGCGCGACCCCGGCCCACCGGTGCCGATCCACCTGGCGGCCAGCGGTCCCAAGAACCTCCGGATGGCGGGGGAGATCGCCGACGGCGCGATCCTGCTCAGCGGCGCCTCCCCGCGCACGCTGGCCGGCGCGGTGGCCCGGGTCGGTGAGGGCGCCGAGGCGGCGGCCCGCGACCCGCGCGCCGTCCCGCTGACGGTGTCGGCGTTCTGCCAGGTCACCGACGACATCGAGCGGGACGCACGCATCCTCAAACCGATCTGCGCGTCCATCGCCCAGAACGGCGGAGCACCGTTCCTCGCCCTCGCAGGCATCGAGGTCAACGTCCCCGCGCGTGTGGAGGGCATCTACCCGGACCTCGTACATGCTGAGGACTGGGACGAGGCCGTACGCGTCTGCTCCCAGTGGATCAGCGACGAGACGGCCGTGCGCTTCGCCCGCGAGTTCTGCCTCTTCGGCACGGCCGACGAGATCGTGACCCGCATACGCGAACTCCGCGCGATCGGGGTGAGCGGCGTCTTCCTCCAGCACGTCGGCTCGTACGACCCGCCCACCGAACTGATCGAGCGAGTGGGTCAGGAGGTGCTGCCCGCGCTGACGCCCACGGGGGCGCGCCCGTGAGCACCCTCGACGAACTGTCGGCGCAGGGCCGCCGGGCGGCGCGGACGGCCGGGAGCGCCACCCGCTCCCTGGCCGCCCTGCACGTCCTCGACACGCTCGGCTGCGTGGTGGCGGGGGCCTCGCACCCCATCGCCGCGCAACTCGTCCGCGCGGAACGGGACTTCGGGTCTCCGGGAAGCCTGCGTACGCGCGTATGGACCGAATCGACTCTCGCGCACGTCGACGAGTACGACGCCCTGCACCCGGCCGCGGCGGTGGTGCCCCCCGCCGTCGTGGTCCCGGCCGCGCTCGCGGTCGCCGAGCGCGAGGGCCGCCCCGGAAGCGCCGTCGTGGACGCGGTGATCGCCGGATACGAGGTGGTCGTCGAGGCGGGCCTGCGCTTCGGCGGCCCCGCCCTGTACGAGCGTGCCTGGTGGCCGACGGCCCTGTTCGGCGCCCTCGGTGCGGCGGCCGCGACGGCCACCCTGCTTGACCTCGACGCGTCCCGTGCCACCACCGCCCTGGCCGTCGCCGCGGCCCCGCTGGGCGGAATGCTCTCCGCGGACGTCCTGGGCGCGGGCCACTACCTGCTGCTGGGACGTGCGGCGGCGGACGGCGTGGAATCCGCGTATCTGGCGCGGGCGGGGGCTAGGGCGAGTACGACGCTGCTGGACGGCCCGGCGAGGACGGCGCTGGGCCGGGGCCGGGACGGGGCTTGCGAGGCGGACACCGGGGCGCCGCCGCAGGCCATGCACACCGCATCCCTCGGCCACCCCACCCGCCGAACCGACGCGGCCTCCCGGGGGCGACAGCCCGGCACCGCTCACCTCCACGACTGCCTCTTCAAGGCGTACCCGTGCGCACGCCCCCTCCACGCGGCGCTGCACGCGCTGGACCAACTTGCTTTGCGTGAGGTGGACTTGACGGCAATCCGGCGAGTCCACGTTGGCCTCCCCGGCCCGCTGCTGCGCTTCGTGAGCGCCGAGCGGGAGCCGGCCGGCCCCACTGAGGCCGCGGCGAGCGCCGCCTTCGCCGTTGCCGCCCATCTGCGTGGTGCGGCCGACGACGTCGCCTTCTTCCGCGGCCCTCTGCCCGCCGACGCCCCCGAGGTCACCGTCGCCCACGACGCAGCCCTCGACCCGCAGCTGCCGGACCGCTGGGGTGCCCGCGTCACCGTGGAGTGCACCGACGGCACTCGCGTCACCCACGAGTCCTTCGGCGCCACCCGGCCCCTCTCGGCACAGCACGTCGAGGCCAAGTTCCGTCGGCAGACCGGCATAAGGGACGACGGGTGGATCGTGCGGGCGCGCGCCTTGGACACCGTCGACGACATCCGCGAACTGCGTGAACCCATTGCCGAGTTGTTGGAGCGTCCCCGAACCGCCGACGGGGGCAGAGTCTGAAACGGTGTTCGTCGTTGTGACGTGCCGGCCGGAACCACCAGCCGACGGGCGGCACGGGAACCGCCAAGGGGGTGTTTCAGTCTCATGAACTCAGGGCGGTATCCCTGTCCATGGCGCATGACCCGCTGATCAACTGTGGCGCATGCCCGAGATATCCCGCCGTGCCTTCGGTGGTCTCGTCGGCGGTGGTGCTGTGACCGCGGTTGCCGGCACAACCACCGCCGCAGCCGCGACCACAGATGATCACGCCGCCCCCGCCGAGCGCCCGTTCAAGGCCCGCCCCGCCGCCACAGGCAAGCGCCCCAACTTCCTCGTCATCCTTGGCGACGATCTCGGCTGGGCCGACCTGTCTTCGTACGGCGCTCCGCACATCAAGACCCCCAACCTGGACCGGCTGGCCCGGCAGGGAGTCCGGTTCACGGATGCCTACTCGGGCTCCGCGACCTGTTCGCCGACCCGGTTCAGCCTGTACACCGGGCGGTATCCGGGCCGTACGCCCGGCGGCCTTGCCGAGCCGGTCGGCGACAAGACGCAGGGGCTCGACCCCCATCACCCCACGCTGGCTTCCCTGTTGAAGAAGGTGGGCTACGCCACCGCGCTGATCGGCAAGTGGCACTGCGGCTGGCTGCCGGACTACAGCCCCACCAAGTCGGGGTGGGACGAATTCTTCGGCAACTTCGGCGGTGTCCTGGAGTACTACTCCAAGCTCGGTCAGCTCGGCACCTACGACCTCTACGAGGGCGACGCCGAGTACAAGGACCTGCGCTACTACACGACCGTGCTGACCGAGCGGGCCGTCGACTATGTGAGCCGCGACCACGACACGCCGTGGCTGCTCAACCTCAACTTCACCACCCCGCACTGGCCGTGGCTCGCAGAGGGCGACGAGGAGACCGGCGCGGAGATCGAGGCGAAACTCCGGTCCGCGAAGACCCCGGCGGAACTCATCGCCGCGTTCAACCACGCCGACGGTGGCTCCGTCGCCAAGTACACGCAGATGGTCGAGAGCCTCGATGCCTCTGTCGGCCAGGTACTCACGGCGCTGCGCCGGTCCGGGCAGGAGGAGAACACCGTCGTCGTCTTCGCCAGCGACAACGGCGGGGAGCGCTGGTCGTACCAGTGGCCGCTCAGCGGTGAGAAGTCCCAACTCCTGGAGGGCGGGATCCGGGTCCCGACCATCGTGCGCTGGCCCTCCCGCATCGACGGCCGGCAGGTCAGCCACGAGCCGAACTTCTCACCCGACTGGACGGCGACCCTGCTGGAGATCGGTGGCGCCCGCCCCGATCCGGCGTACCCCTTGGACGGCACGAGCCTGGCCGGCTACCTGCTGCGCGGCGAGGAACTGCCCGAACGGGACCTGTTCTGGCGGGTGCGGGGCAACCGGGCGCTCAGGCGCGGCGACTGGAAGTACTACCAGGACGCGAACGGCAAGGACCACCTCTACAACCTCGCCGCCGACCAGCGCGAACAGGCCGACCGCGCCCCGGACGAGCCGGAGCTGCTCGGCCGGCTGAAGGCGTCGTGGGAGCGGGTCGCGGAGGGCCTGCTGGATTACCCGGGCTGAAGGCTGTGCCGGAGGGGGGAGGGGGCTGCAGCTTTGGGTGACAGGTTGGCCTGCGCCGGATTCCGCTGCACTACGAAGCCGAGTGCACGGATCTAGTAGTGCAGCGGATCTGCGGGCGCGACACTGTCGGCCCAGTGGGCCTGCCCCGGACTTCGCTCGCTACCGGCGGCCCTGATCGGGGGTCGTGGCGCCGACCAGGATCACTGTGTTGCCGAAGACCTCCTCGCCGCGTCCCATCTGGGCGTGGGCCAGGGGGATCTCGTCCAGCGGCAGGACGCGTCCGACCACAGGATCGATCTTTCGGTCGCGGACCAACTGGTTGTAGGCGACGGCCTGCTCGTCGTTGGTGCCGTGCGAGCCCTGCAGGCGCTTCTGGCGGGTCCAGTGGTAGCGCAGGTCGACCATGGCGTCGAAGCCGGTCGTCCCGGCGCAGATGACCACCATGCCCCCGGGGCGGCAGGCGAAGATGCTGGTCGGGATCGTGCTGGCCCCGGGGTGCTCGAAAACGATCGCCGGGTCCTCGCGTGCCCCGGCAAGCTCCCAGATCTTCTTGCCGAACGCACGGGCACCCGCAGTCCAAGCCTTCTGCCCGGCCTTGTCGTCGACCAGCGGCGGGATGCCCCAGTGGTCGAACTCCCGGCGGTTGATGTAGCCGATGGCGCCGTACTTCATCGCGTACTCACCGCGCACGTCGTCGGAGACGACCGCGACGGCACGACCGCCTGCCGCCCTGACCAACTGCGTGGCCTGCGTGCCCAGTCCGCCCGAACCGCCCCACACGAGGACCAGGTCGCCGTCCTGGACCGTGTTGCCGTCCCAGCCCAGGAGCATCCGGTACGCCGTCGTGCCCACCAGCGTCGGCGCGGCCGCCTCCGCCCAGCTGAGGTGGTCGGCCTTGGGCAGCACCTGATGGGCCTGGACGCGGGCGAACTGGCCGAAGGCGCCGTAGTTCGTGTCGTAGCCCCAGATCTTCGCGCTGGGCGCGATCATCGGGTCCCGGCCCGCGGTCACCCACGGGTCGTCCGCGTCCCACACGCCGGGGTGCACGATCACTTCGTCGCCCACCGCCACGTCGGTGACCGCGTCCCCCACGGCGTAGACGATGCCGGAGGCGTCCGAGCCGCCGATGTGGAAGTCCTCGAACTCGCCGCGCTTTTGTCGTACGCCGACCTGGTCGACCGGGTAGCCGCGTGCGGCCCAGACGTTGTTGTAGTTCACGCCGGCGGCCATCACGGCGATGAGGACCTCGTGGGGGCCGATGGCAGGGGTGGGCACGAGTTCGTGCTGGAAGGCGGTCATCGGGTCGCCGTACCGGTCGGGCCGCACGACCTGGGCGTGCATCGTGGCCGGCACCTCGCCCAACGGCGGGAGCGTGCCGACGTCGGGGGCCTGTGCGGTGGTGGCGACGGAGCGCCGTTCGCTGCTCATGAGGGTCTCCTCGAAGATGGAGGGCAGGGGTGGTTGGGGTACCGGGTGCGGAAAGTGGCCGCGCCGCGCTCGGCGCTAGGTCTGCGGGGCGGGGGAGCGCAGGTAGCCGACGAGCGCTGCGATGCCGGCGAGCGGGCCCAGGGCCAGCACCAGCAGCGCCCATGTCCACGAGCCGGCGTCGGCCAGCACCGGCACGAGGTAGATCGTGACCGCGGTGGTCACGTAGCCGACGCCGAGTTGCAGGGAGACGGCACTCCCGACGAAGCGCTGGTCGACGTTCTCGGTGACCATCGCGGAGAACTGGGCGGAGTCCGCGATCACCCAGAACCCCCAGAAGGCGCTCACGACCAGCACGAGCGGCAACGGCAGGGTGTGCACGAAGGCGAGTACGACGACGGCACTGCCCGAGCAGACGAGACTCACCAGCGCCGCCCGGGCCCGGCCGTACCGGTCGCTGATGCGGCCGCCGACCAGACAGCCCGCGGCCCCCACGCCGATGCAGCCGAACGCGGCCAGTGCGGCCTGCCGCGCGCCGTCCGGGCGGTCCGCGAAGCCGTGCAGGCCCGCGAGGAACGTGCCGATCCAGGCCCACATGGCGTACAGCTCCCACATGTGCCCGGCGTAGCCGATGTTGGCGAGCACGACCCGCCGCCTGCGACTGGCACGCAACGCCGCCCGCAGGTCGAAAGTGGACTGGGGGAACGGGAAGGGCCCGGAGCTGCGCAGCAGCAGGGTCGACAGCCCGCCAATGGCGGTGAGCACCGACGTGACGACGATGACCACGCGCCACTCAAGACCGCCGGTTGCCTTGACCAGTTGGGGTATCGCGGAGCCGAGGGTGAGTGCCCCGATCATGACGCCGAGCGCGGTGCCACGCCCGGTGCGGAACCAGGACGAGACCTCCTTGAGCGCCGGCGGATACACCGCGGCCAGGCAGGCGCCGGTCAGCGCCCGCAACCCGACGGCCACCGCGAAGCCGGGAGCCCACAGCAGCACCAGGTTCATCGCCGCGGCGGCCAGCGCGCCCAGGCACATCAGGCGGCGCCCCGGAAGGGCGTCGGCCAGGCCGGTCGCGGCCAGGGCGAGAGCCCCGACCACGAAGCCCAGTTGCACGGCGATCGTCAGCAGCGAGCTCTGCCCGCTGCTCAGCTGCCACAGGTCCTTGAGCTGCGGGACGACGAAGGATGCGGAGAACCAGACGCTCATCGACAGGAACGTGGCCAGAGCGATCAGCGCGAGTGCGGTGGTTGGCCGGGCCTGCGGCGGGGAGTCGGGCGGTGTGCTCGTGGTCGGGAGGTTCACGTGTCGGCGCCCCCGGCTCAGCCGCGCCGCGCGTTGAGCCGCCGCACGCGGCCCAGTGCGGCGATGGCCCGGTCGACCGACTCGATCACCGCGACGCCCCGGTTCGCGGCCTGCTCGCGCAGCGTGCGCACCAGGCCGTCCTGTTCGGCGCTGTAGCTGCTGCGCAGCACCAGGACGACCGGGACGGGGCCGCGTTCGGCGGCGCTGATGTCGTCGGCCATGTCGGTGAGCATCGCGGCGGCGTCGCTGCCGTGCTTCATGTCGTAGACGGTGCCCATGTCGGTGTAGGCGACGATGCAGTCGACGGCCGGGTCGGTGGCGACCGCTTCGACGAGCCGGCCCATGATGCTGGCGCCGGTGTCGTCGACCATGGACCAGGTGGGGATGTCGATCGGGTTGTGCAGGCTGCTGCCGGGCGCGTCGTACGGGGACAGGGCCCGGTCGGTGGCCTCGGCGAACGGCGGAAGGACCAGGCCGCTTTCGTAGGCGGTGTCGGCTCCGACGACGGCGACGCCGCCGCCGGTGCCCAGCAGGCCCAGGCCCGGTCCGGTGAACTCGGGGGCGTATTGGGCGAGCAGCAGGGTGTCCATGAGCTCGTCGAAGCTGTCGACGAGGACGACGCCGGCGTCGGCGGCAGCGTCGCGCAGCAGCTGCGGGTCGCTGGCGAGGGCGCCGGTGTGGGAGGCGGCCGCGGCGCCGCCGACTTTGCTGCGGCCGCCCTTGAATAGGACGACCGGGGTGGTCATCGTCGTCGCGAGGGCGAAGAAGTCGCGGGCGTCGCTGTCGTCCTCGAGGTAGAAGGCGGCGACGGAGGTGGCCGGGTCGGCTTCGCAGAACGCCAGCAGTTCGGCGGGGGAGACGTCGTGGCAGTTGCCCACCGAGCTGACGAAGCTGAAGCGCAGGCCGAGTTCGTTGCCGCGGCGCACCACGTCGCCGGCGTAGGTGCCGGATTGGGAGACGACCGCGATGGATCCTTGCTCCGTGGAGGAGGCGTCCCGGCCGATCATGGTCAGCCTGGAGTGGGGGGTGTAGTGGCCGATGCAGTTGGGGCCCAGCACGCGCAGGTCCGTGCCGGACACCGCCTGCGCCAGGTCGGTGGTGTCGGCGGTGAGCACATGCGCGCTCTTCACGCCCCGGGCGGCGAGATCGGTCAGGGCCTGCGGGACGGCGGCGGCCGGCAGGGCGATGACCGCGCGGTCGATGCCCTCGGGCAGCTCGTCGATCGAGGAGACGGCCGCATGGCCCAGGATGTTGTTGGCGGAGCGGCTCACCGGGTGCAGCGTGCCGGTGAAGCCCATGTCCACCGCGGTGCGCACCGCCCGGTGCCCCATCTTGTCGGGGTGGGCGGAGGCGCCGACGACTGCCATGGACGTGGGATAGATCGCGGGCTTCAGCTGACGGTACAGGGCCTCGGGGTCGGGCAGCGGCGACGTGGGGTCGATGCCGTCCGCGCGGGTCACGGCGCGTGCGTCGACGGCGACGAGCGCATCGTCGCCCACCACGATCGGGTTGAGGTCGATCTGGTCGACCGGCTCGGACAGCAGCAGTCCGTCCGCGCCGCCGACGCTGACCAGCAGGTCGGCCAACTGGTCGTACCCGGCGGGGAAGCGGCGGCGCAGGACACCGCCGATGCGGGTGCGGTCGATCAGGCGCAGTGCTCCGGCGCGGTCGAGGGGCGCCCGGGCGAAGGCGACGTCACCGAGGGCCTCGACGTCGACACCGCCGGAGCCGACCATGACGACGGGCCCGAAGCCCGCCTCGTGCAGGGCTCCGACGACCACTTCGGGCCCGGCCTCGATCATGGGTTCCACGGTGACGCCCCTGGGCGTGATGCCGCGGGCCTGCTGCTCGGTGAACAGTTGCTTGACGGCGGCCTCGGCGTCGCCGGGGGCGATGTGGAGCAGGACGCCGCCGGCCTTGCTCTTGTGGACCACGCCATCGGCCACGAGCTTGATCGCCAGCGGCTTGTCGAGGCTGCGGGCCACGTCGCCCGCTGACTGGGGGGTGTCGGCGAAGACGACGGGATTGGCGGGTATCCCGTAGCGAATGGCCAGGTCGCGGATGACGTCCTCGCGCAGCCGCTGTCCGGCGGTCGGGGGCAGGTCGGTCGTGGTCACGCGAGCACCTTCTCGATCTCGGTGGGCAGGTTCGTGGGACGGTCGGGGTAGCTGGCCGGCCGCCGGTCCAGGAAGGAGCGCACGCCCTCGTCACCGTCCGGCAGCGGGCGGATCAGGGCGGCCAGTTGGGATTCCACGGCGCGTCCCGCGTCGCTGCCGTTGTGCAGGGTGTGGGACAGGCCGGCCTTGACCGCGGCGACCACGGCCGGGGACACCGAGGTGATCTGCTCGGCGAGTTCGAGGGCGCCGTCCAGGGCCTGCTCGCCGTCGTGGATCGCGGTGACGAAGCCGTGCTGCTCGGCTTCCCGGGCGGTGAACGGTGCGGCGGTGGCCAGCCAGCGGTAGGCGATCGGGTAGCCCACGAGGTCGAGGAGCCGGCTGAGCTGGCCGCCCACCGGCACCAGGCCGATCGCGGCGCCCACGCCGCAGAACCGGGCGTCGGGCGTGGCCACGCGCAGGTCGCAGTTGAGGGCGAGGATGAACCCGGCCGCGTACGCGGGGCCGTCGATCGCGCCGATCACGGGGGTGAGGATCTCCGAGGGGCGGGAGAATGCGGCGTTGGCGACGGGGTCGCCGGCGGTGGCGGGATCGGCCAGGACCTCCTGGAGGTCGTGGCCGGAGGAGAAGCAGCCGTCGGTGCCGGTGACCACGATCGCGCGCACGGCGGGGTCGGCGTCGGCCCGGTCGAGTTCGGCCAGCAGCGAGGCGGTCATGCGGCCGTTGAACGCGTTGCGTTTGGTGGGGTTGGAGATGGCCAGGATGCGGGTCGCGCCCTTGTCGGACACCTGGATGCCGGATGCCATGAGCAGGCTCCTGTCTGGCGTGGAAGGGAAGGTTCAGCCGGCGCTCTGGCCGACGGGCTCGCCGACCGGCGGCGCTGCTTCGGGTTCGGTCGGCGGCTCGGCGGTCCGGAAGATCCGTGCGAGCAGGCTTCCGGCCGCGACGATCACGCAGTTGAGGACGAGTGAGGAGATCGCGATGTAGATGGGGCTGGACAGGAAGAACGGGGTCGCGGTCGACCCTCCGAAGGGCCCGCCGGTCGGAGACTTGACGCCGTAGGCCGCCCACGTGCCGTAGACGACGGCGACCAGCAGGCCGGTCATCAGGGCGCACTTGCTGGTGAACCGCTTGGTGAATAGGCCCAACAGCACGGTGGGCAGCGTCTGCAGGATCCAGATCCCGCCCAGCAGTTGGAAGTTGACCGCGGCCTTCGCGTCCAGGGTGAGGACGAATACCAGCGCGCCCGCCTTCACCAGTACCGACACGACCTTGGAGACGAGCGTCTCGCGCCTGGCCGTGACGGGGCGGCGGCTGTAGGTCCGGTAGATGTTGCGGCTGACGAGGTTGCCCGCGGCGATGGCCATGATGGCGGCCGGGACCAGGGCACTCATCGCGATGGCGGCGAAGGCGACACCGGTGAGCCAGGACGGGAACATCTCGGCGAGCAACTGCGGCACCGCGTACTGGGGGTTGCCGTCGCGCGGTGTGATGCCGGCGGCGAGCGCCATGATGCCCAGCAGAGCCACCAGGCCAAGCAGCACGGTGTACAGCGGGAGCAGCGACATGTTGCGGCGCACCGTCTTCGCGCCCCGGGAGGCGAAGACGCCGGTGATGGCGTGCGGATAGAGGAAGAACGCCATGCCAGAGCCCAGCGCGAGTGTCATGTAGACACTCGGGTCCACGGCGACCGCGGGATCGCCGGACTTCGGAGTGGTGGGCTTGTCAGCCAGCGCCCTGGAGGCGGCGTCGAAGATGCTGTCGAACCCGCCGAGCTTGATCGGAATGTAGATCACCGCGGCGATCACGACGATGTAGACCAGGGCGTCCTTGACGAAAGCGATCAGCGCCGGGGCACGCAGCCCGGAGGAGTACGTGTAGGCGGCCAGGATGCCGAACGCGAGCAGCAGCGGCAGGTCTCGCAGGAACCAGTTCCCGGCAGCCGATCCTCCGATGCCCAGCGCGCCCAGGACGACCTCCAGGCCGACCAACTGCAGGGCCAGGTACGGCATCGTGGCGAGCAGACCGGTGACGGTGATGGCCAGGCTGAGCGGTTTGGAACCGAACCGGTCGTGGACGAAGTCGGTGAGGGTGACGTAGCCCTTCTTGTGCGCCAGCGACACCAGCTTGGGCAGGAACAGGAACCCGAGCGCGTACAGCACCACGGCGTTCGGAATCGCGTAGAAGCCGAACGCGCCCATGCTGAACAGTGCCGCCGGGATGGCGATGAGGGTGTAGGCGCTGTACAGGTCCCCGCCGAGCAGCACCCAGGTGATCAGAGGGCCGAAGGTGCGGCCTCCCAGCGCCCATTCGTCGAGCTGGTCGCCGTCGGAGGCCCGGCGCCACCGGCTGGCCACGAAGCCCATGACCGTGACGAGAAGCAGGAGGGCGAGGAAGACGGAGAAGGTGACCGCGTCGAAGTTCATGCGGCCTCCGCCTCGTCCGTGTCGCCTGCGTACAGGAGCCGGTAGGCGGTCCCCGTGGCGATCGCGGTGCCGATGGCCATGGCCATCTGGAACCAGTAGAAGAACGGGATACCGATGAGGGTGGGGCCGGTCCGCTGGTACAGGGGAACGGCGAGACTGAGTGCCACCGGTATGAGGATCAGCAGTCCGCTCACTGCGAGTCGCAGCGGGCGAGCGGCTCGCACGGGAGCTTGCTCCCGGGTTTCGCCCATCGTGGACTCTCCTTCGAGTCGGGAGGGGTGCGAGGGGCGCGGTGCGAGCAGGCGGGCGTGGTGGCTGGTCACGTCCGGTGGGGTCCTGCGCGCCGCGCTGTCACCGGCCGGATTCGGCCAAGCGGTGAAGAGGACGTGGGCGGCACGCTAGGAGCGCTGCGTGATCCACGACATACGAGAATCCGAGAAGTTCCCGGCCATGGTGTTGGGGTTCGTACAGGGCGCCGCGGTCTACAGCGGGGGAGCGGAGTCCCACAGCCGCACGCCGAGGGCCAGCAGCAGCAGGTCGTCCACGGCCATCGGATCGCGGCGGGTCAACGTGTGGATGCGCCGCAGCCGGTAGACGACGGTGTTGGGGTTGACCGTGAGCTCGGCGGCCGCCTTGGTCAGGTTGAAGTTGGCGTTGACGTAGGCACGCAGCGTCGCCAGAAGTTCGGCGTTCTTGCGCTCGTCGTAGTCGACCAGCGGGCGCACCGTCTCCTCCAGGAGGGCGTCGATGTGCTGGGTCGAGCGCAGGATCTGGTCGAGCAGGACGTCGGCGAAGCGGATGGCCCGCTCGGATTGGCCGATGGAGAAGCCCAGTTCCGCGGCCTCGTGGGCCTCGGTGTAGGAACGCCGGACCCCGGTGAGCCCCTCGGCGATCCGGCCGATGCCCACCGTCCAGGCGGGCTCGGCGGCGGCGAGGGCGTGGGCGGCCGCCTCGACACGGGTGCCGTCCTCGCCGTACTCGAGAACGCAGATGCACACGATCTCCTGATCGCGCGGGCCGGTGAGGAAGGACCGGGTCAGTGGCACGAACTGGTCGCGCACGGCCAGCACCGCGGCCTGCACGCCGGCCAGTGGGTGGTCGCGGTCGGGCACTTGCACCACAACGACCATCAACTGGCCGCGCAGGCTCGTGGCGAGCACCGCGGCCTGGCGGCGGGCACGCTCGCTGACCGGCTCGCCGGTCAGCACGGTCTCCAGCACGTCGGTGCGCAGCGCCTGCCCGTCGACCGCCGAGACGGTCGATTCGCGGATGTAGGCCCGCGACAGGTCGTTGGAGACACGGTCCAGGTACTCCATCATCGCGTCGGCGGCGTCGATGGACAGCTGCTTGCCGACCGGGTCGTCGCCCGCGAACTCCGCCATGGTGCGCCAAATCCGCGTCCCCCACAGCCGATAGGTGCGCAGCAAGGACGGCAGGCTGACGTGCTGATGCACCCGGCGGGCCGCCGAGCGGCGGATCCACTCGATGTCCTGGTCGGGCACCCCGAGACCGTTGGAGAAGGTGTCGACGAGGTACTCGATGTTCTGCACGGCGGCGTCGGTGACATCGCGGATCAGGACCGACTCCGGCAGCTCCCGGTACTCGGACACCACCGCCGTGTATTCGTCGACCAGGCTGCTGCACAACTCGTGCCGCCGGGCCCGCAGCTGCTCCAGGACCGAGGCCAGGCGCTCCGCGTAGGCGTCGTCCCGGCCGTCCGGCGATTCGATGAGCATGGTCACCCCCACAGACAGGCACGCGTCGATCTTCGGAGCCTAGACGCGGGGACCGCCACAAACGAGCCCTCGTACCTCGCAGAAAACGAGAAGGAGTGCGGCAAAACTTCTCGGACTTTCTCATGACTCGGCTCACACGCCGGACCTAGCGTTCCTGGTGTCCCGAAGCCCGCGCTCGGCGACGCCACCGTCCCGCACCACCGCGAGGAGGCGTCGCCCACCTGCCCGAAGCCGCCTTCCGGGGCCTGCCCGACACCCACGGAACCGATGCATAGGGGTTCGCCATGTCCCACGCTCCAGACCCGGTCCTCAAGACCGCCGAAGACTCCACGTTCATCCAGGCCGAGCGACAAGGCCCGGTGGTGGTCGTCAGGCTGGACCGGCCCAAGGCCCTCAACGCCCTGTGCGACCGGCTCACCCGCGAACTGGCCCGCGTGCTCGACGCCGTCGAGGCCGACGACTCCGTCGGCGCCGTGGTGCTGACCGGCAGCGAGAAGGCCTTCGCCGCCGGTGCAGACATCAAGGAGATGCACTCCAAGGACTTCTCCGACGTCTTCCTGGAGGACTTCATCACGTCCTCCTGGGAGCGCACGGCCACTCTGCGCAAGCCGATCATCGCCGCCGTCAGCGGCTACGCCCTGGGCGGCGGCGCGGAACTGGCGATGATGTGCGACTTCGTCATCGCCGCCGAGAGCGCGAAGTTCGGCCAGCCGGAGATCAGCATCGGTGTCCTGCCCGGAGCAGGCGGCACCCAGCGCCTGGCCCGCTCGGTCGGCAAGGCCAAGGCGATGGACATGGTCCTGACCGGCCGCACGATCGACGCCCGGGAGGCGGAGCGCATCGGCCTGGTGGCCCGCGTCGTGCCCACCGACTCGCTGCTGCAGGTGGCCACGGAGGCCGCGGCCACCATCGCCGGGTTCTCCCGCCCCGCCGTCCTCATGGCCAAGGAGAGCGTCGGCCGCGCCTTCGAAACCCCCCTGGCCGAGGGGCTGCGCTTCGAACGCCGCATGTTTCACGCCGCGTTCGCCACCGAGGGGCAGAGCGAGGGCATGGCCGCCTTCCTCGACAAGCGCGACGCAAAGTACACCCACCGCTAGACAGGAGCAGGCCATGAGCAGCACAACCACCGATACGGTCTTCACCTTCGCGCAACCGCGCGACATGCGCGTCGGCGGCGGAGCCCTGAACGACATCGGAGAGGCCGTGACCGCCCTCGGGGCCAGTCGGCCGCTCATCGTCACTGATGCGTTCCTGGTGAGCACCGGCCTCGCCGAGCGCACCGCCGCACTGCTGCGCGAGGCCGGCTGCACGCCGAGCGTCTTCTCCGAGACGATCCCCGACCCCACGACCGACTCCCTGGCCAAGGGACTGGAGGCGATCCGCGCCGATGACTGCGACGCGCTGATCGGCCTCGGCGGCGGCAGCCCCATGGACACCGCCAAGGCGCTCGCGCTGCTGAGCGTGCAGGGCGGCGAGATGCGCGACTACAAGGCACCGCGCCAGAACACCGCCGCGGCCCTGCCCGTCGTGGCGGTCCCGACCACCGCGGGCAGCGGCTCGGAAGCCACCCAGTTCACGATCATCACCGACAGCGCATCCGACGAGAAGATGCTGTGCACCGGCCGCTCGTTCCTGCCCGCCGCCGCGATCATCGACTTCGAGCTCACGGTCTCGATGCCGGCCCGCCTGAGCGCCGACACCGGCATCGACGCCCTCACCCACGCCGTCGAGGCCTACGTCAGCAAGCGCGCCAACCCGCTCTCCGACGCTCTCGCCCGCACGGCGATCTCCACCATCGGACGCAACCTGCGCCGCGTCGTCGACAACGGCGAGGACCGGGCGGCCCGGGCGGCCATGATGCTGGCCGCCACCCAGGCGGGCATCGCCTTTTCCAACTCCAGCGTCGCCCTCGTCCACGGCATGAGCCGGCCCATCGGCGCCCATTTCCACGTGGCGCACGGCCTGTCCAACGCCATGCTCTTCCCGGCGGTCACCGCTTTCTCCGCCTTCGCCGACCGGGCGGCCACCGCCCGCTATGCCGACTGTGCCCGCGCCTTCGGCGCCGCCACGGCCGACGACGGCGACGACACCGCCGCGCGCGCTCTCGTCGACGCCATCGGCGGGCTGTGCGGCGACCTCAAGGTGCCCACCCCGTACGAGTTCGGCATCGACGAGGCGCGCTGGAACAGCCTGATCCCGCTCATGGCCGAACAGGCCCTGGCCTCCGGATCGCCCGCCAACAACCCGCGCGTGCCCTCCGCCGAGGAGATCGCACAGCTCTACACCCAGATCTACCGCTGAGGGAGCCGACCACCATGACCACCATCCGGGGCGCAGCCCCGATCGACCACTGGATCGCAGGAAAGAGCACCGTCGGCGCCTCCATCGCGCGCGGCGACGTGTACAACCCGGCGACCGGCGCGCTGTCCGGCCAGGTCGCCCACGCGACCGTCGAAGACGTGCAAGCGGCCGTCACCGCCGCCGCCGGCGCGTTTCCCACCTGGGCCAACACCCCGCCGCACGTTCGCGCCCGGGTCCTGTTCCGCTTCCGGGACCTCGTGGAGACCCACCGCGATCGGCTCGCCGAAATCATCACCGCCGAACACGGCAAGGTCTTCAACGACGCCCAGGGCGAAGTGACCCGCGGCATGGAGGTCATCGAATTCGCCTGCGGCATCCCGCAGATGCTCAAGGGCGAGTTCTCCGAGAACGTCGGACGCACCGTCGACGCCATCACCCTGCGCCAGCCGCTCGGCGTGGTCGCCGGCATCTCCCCGTTCAACTTCCCCGCCATGGTACCCATGTGGATGTTCCCGGTCGCCCTGGCCTGCGGAAACACCTTCGTCATGAAGCCCTCGGAAAAGGACCCCACGCTCAGCAACGAGCTCGCCCGCCTGCTGGCGGAAGCTGGTCTGCCGGACGGCGTCTTCAACGTCGTCCACGGTGACAAGGTGGCGGTCGACGCCCTGCTGGAGGACCCGCGCGTCGAGGCGATCAGCTTCGTCGGCTCCACCCCCATCGCCGAACACGTCCACAAGACCGCGGCGGCCAACGGCAAGCGGGTGCAGGCCCTGGGCGGCGCCAAGAACCACATGGTCGTCATGCCCGACGCCGACCTCGACCAGGCCGTCGCCGCCCTGATGGGCGCCGCCTACGGATCGGCCGGCGAACGCTGCATGGCCATCTCGGTCGCCGTTCCCGTCGGCGAGGAGACCGCACAGCGCCTGCGCGAGCGCCTGGTCAAGGCCCTGGCCGAGCTCAAGGTGGGCCCCGGCACGAACGACAGCGTCGAAATGGGGCCGCTGGTCACCGCCGCCCACCGCGACAAGGTCGCCGGCTACCTGGACATCGGCACCCGGGAGGGCGCGGAACTCGTCGTCGACGGCCGCCATGCCCACATCGAGGCAGCAGGAGAGGGCTACTTCCTGGGCGGCTCGCTCTTCGACCACGTCACCCCCACCATGCGGATCTACCTGGAGGAAATCTTCGGCCCGGTCCTGTCGATCGTGCGGGCCAACTCCTTCGCCCAGGCCCTCACCCTCGTCAACGAGCACGAGTTCGGCAACGGCACCGCGATCTTCACGCGCGACGGCAACACCGCCCGCACCTACCTCGCCGAGGTCAAGGCCGGCATGGTCGGCATCAACGTGCCCATCCCAGTCCCGATGGCCTTCCACTCCTTCGGCGGCTGGAAGCGCTCCCTGTTCGGCGACCACCACATCCACGGCCCCGAAGGCGTGCGCTTCTACACCCGCAACAAGACCGCCACCACCCGCTGGCCCAGCGACGCTGCGGTGACCACCGAATTTGCGATGCCCACCCATGGCTGAGCCGGCACAGGGCGCACCGACCGGCCTGCGCACCGAACGCGACGGCCCCCTCGGCCGCATCATCCTGGACCGCCCCAAGGCACTCAACGCCCTGACCCTGGACATGGTCCGAGCGCTGGAGACCACGCTGCTCGCCTGGCGCAGCGAACCCCTGACCGCGGTGACCCTCGAAAGCTCCGACACACGCGCCTTCTGCGCGGGCGGCGACATCCGCACCATCCGCCAGAACACCCTCGACGGCCGGCAGCAGCCGAGCCTGCAGTTCTTCGCCACCGAGTACCGCGTCAACGCACTGATCGCCGACTACCCGCACCCCATCGTGTCCCTGATCGACGGGGTCTGCATGGGCGGCGGCATGGGCCTGTCCGTCCACGGCCCCTTCCGCGTGGTGACCGAAGCCGCGCTGCTGGCCATGCCGGAGACCTCTATCGGCTTCTTCCCCGACGTGGGCGCCACCCACTTCCTGCCCCGTCTGCCGGGCGCGGCCGGCATGCATCTCGGGTTGACCGGCAGACGCGTCAACGCTGCCGACGCCCTCGCCCTCGGACTGGCCACACACGGCTGCTCCTCCTCTCGGCTAGCCGAAATCCCGGACCTGCTGCGCACCCGCGGACGCCACAGCGTCGACGAGGTCCTCAACAGCATCTGCACCACCCCGCCCGTCGATGCCGAACTGCCCGCCCACCGCACGGCCATCGACGAGGTCTTCGCGGCCGACAGCCTCAGCACCATCCGGCAGCGGCTGCACGCCGTCGACGACCCCTGGCTGGCCGAGCAGGCGCACACCCTGGACACCCCGTCGCCGCAAAGCCTGGAACTCACCTTCCACCTGATCAGCCGCGGCAAGGAACGCAACCTGGCCACCTGTCTCACCGCGGAGCTGCGCGCCGCGCTGCACACGGTCACCACCCACGACTTCCTCGAAGGGGTACGTGCGGTGCTGGTGGACAAGGACCGCTCACCCCGCTGGGCCGAACACACCACCTACCAGGGCGTGGACCAGCAGGGACAGCCCCACTGGAGCCCAGCACCCGGCACAGCCGCAATCGCGCGAACAGCACATCCGTGGGAGGCCACGGCAACGACCGCGCCGTGACACCCGCCCAGCAAGCCCCACTTCCCACCGGCGCCCGTCAGCCGCGCCGTACACCAAGGAGAACGGCATGCCCCAGATCGCCAACACACTCAACGGAGTCGACCGCGACGCCCTCAACGGCACCCTCGACGCAGTGGAGAAGAACCCGCAGCTCGCACAGGTCACGTTCACCCTCGGGGCCGACTGGAAGGGCGGCTGCCGCCAGCGCGCCGTCACCGGGGCGACCCGCCAGGCGGGAGACACGCTCGACAGCCGCACCGCGCGCTACACGCTCGAGTCCGACGAACCGGCGGCACTCCTCGGTTCGGACACCGCCGCCAGCCCCGCCGAATACGTGCTCCAGGCGCTCGCCGGCTGCTACGCCGTCACCTTCGCCACCCACGCGGCATCCCGCGGTATCGAACTGTCCGCGCTGCGCCTCGACATGGAAGCCGACTTCGACCTGCAGGGGTTCCTCGGACTCGACGAAGACACTCGTCCGGGCGCCCAGGAGATCAGGGTGACCGTGCACGCTGAGTCGCCGAACACCGCGCGCGAGGAACTGCAGGAACTCACCGAACTCGTGCAGCGGCACTCTCCGGTCCGCGACACCCTCGCCCACGAGGTCCGCGTCTCCACCAGCCTCGCCTGAGCACACCTCGGCTGCCGGAACTTCCTGAACCACCTCCATGCCGGACCCAACCAGGGAGCACCATGAGCGACACAGAGTTCATCCACCTCGACATCAGCGAACCCATCGCCCGGATCCGGATCGACCGGCCCAAGAAACTCAACGCCCTGTCGGTCGAACTCATGCGGGAACTGTCGGACACCCTCGACCTCGTCGAGCAGAACGACGACGTACGCGTCGTGGTACTGCAGGGCGGCGAGCGGGCCTTCAGCGTCGGCTACGACATCGCGCAGGAGGTCGAGATGGGCGTCTCCACGGCCGAGCAGTGGTACGGCGGCCTGGAGGCGAACATTGCCCTGACCATGAAGGTCTGGGGCCTGAACAAGCCCGTCGTCGGAGCCGTCTCGGGCTGGTGCCTGGCCGGCGGCTGTGAACTCGCCATGGCCTGCGATCTCATCGTCTGCACCGACGACGCGCAGTTCGGCGAGCCCGAGATCCGCTTCGGATCCGGCCCGGTCACCCTGCTCATGCCGTTCCTCATCGGGCAGAAGGCAACGAACGAACTCCTCTTCACCGGCGACACGATCGATGCACACCGAGCCGAGGAGCTCGGACTGGTCAACCATGTCGTCCCCCACGAAGAGCTCCAGGACACCGTCGAAAAGCTTGCCGGCAAGATCGCGCTGACACCGCTTCCGATCCTGCGATACACCAAGCGGGCCCTCACCCGGGCGTACACGGCGATGGGGCTCCAGACCGCCGTCGGCGACAACCATGCCATCGCGGCCGTCCTCAACTCGGCCGTGACGCCCGAGCGCGTGGAATTCACCGAACTCGTCGCCAACGAGGGACTCAAAACCGCACTCGCCTGGCGCGACGCACGATTCGCCACAGTCGACGCCCACTGAGCAGGAAGGAGCAGGCACGACCCGAAGCGGAGGCCGACGCCTCCGACATCATCGGCCTTCGCTGACAAGTTGCACGGCACGCGCGTACAGCCGTACTCGACCGGAATCGAGGCATGGACCGGCTCCGCCGTCACGGGGATGGGGCGGCGGAGCCGGACACCGCTCTGCGAAAGAGCGGCGGCCCCATTGTTGCGGATTCAATCGCGGTTGCGCGAGACCGCGTTGTGGCGCACGGCCGGACGGTTCGGGCGTCCGCCCGTGCGCTGCGGGCAACTGTCCCGGGGGACGGCCGCCTGAGGTCGTGGGCTGGTACCGACCCCGACCGAATCGCCCACCTGAACGTACGCCGACACGATGGCCCGGTGGTGGGCGCGGTGCTGGTTGTGGTGGGTTTCGACCTCGCGCAGGGCGTGGGAGCACGCGGACGTGGCGGGTGGTGTGCTCCACGGTTCTGGTGCGGGCCCTGGCAGTAGGCCTTGTTCAACCGGCGCGCTCCTCGCCGAGCTGCTGCAAGCGCGCCGCCTCGATGTCGAGCGCCCGCTGCGCCTGTCCCAGGACCACGGAACTGCAGGTGCCGCGCGAGCGCTCCTGCGCCAGCCGCTGGTTCTCCGCGTCGAGCACGCGCAGCTTCAACTCCACGTACTGGATACGGGGATCGAGGTCCGGTGCCGGTGCGGGCTCGGGCGTCTCGGAGGTGTCCCGTACCCGCAGGTCCCGGCGGAGCTGCTCCAACACCTCGGGGTCGTACGCGCTGCCGTCGGGGCGGCGCAGGTTCTCGTCGCCGAGGAGGTCGAGGGCGGTGGCATTGAAGGCGTTCAGGAGCGAGACGTAGTCGCTGCGCTGGTGCGCGGTGTCGTCCGGCGGGACGTGCACGGCCTTGATGACCGAGGGCAGGGTCAGGCCCTGGAGCAGCAGGGTCACCGTCGCGACGACGAAGGCGATCAGGATCAGCAGCGGGCGGGCCGGGGTGTCCTCGGGCAGCGTCTGCGCGGCGGCGAGTGTGATGGCGCCACGCATCCCGGCCCACGCGAGGACGGCGCTGCCGCGCCAGCCGAGCTTCTGGGTGGTGTGGAACTCCACGTCCGCGCGCACCTTGGTGACCCTCCGCTGGAACCGGGCCAGTTGCTCGGGGGTGTTCACCTGCGGCCTGCGCCGACGGGTCCGGCGTCGGGGCGGCTCAGAGGTGGGGTGGTCCGGTACCGCGCCGGGGTTGTTCAGGCGTTCCTGGATGCGGTCGAGGACGGGTTTGCTGCGCTCGGCGCGGCGGCTCTCGCGGTGCAGCATCGCGACCATCGGGCCGGTGAAGGCGATCCGGATGACGATGACGAGCGCGCTGGCCGTGAGGCCGATCCACAGCGCGCGCCCCATGTCCAGGTGGTCGGTGCGGACCTCGTCCACGAGCGCCTTCACGCTCAGCCCCATCAGCAGGAAGATCGAGCTTTCCAGCAGGAACGCGAGGGTGCGCCAGTTGACGGCCTCGGCCAGCCGGTCCTGCGCCCGCAGGTACCGGGGGCTGAGGTGGCCGGTGACGAGACCGGCGACCACCACCGCGAGCACCCCCGAGGCATTCCATTCCTCCGCGGGCACGTAGGCGATGAAGGGGACGGTGAACGAGACGGCCGTGTTCAGGACGGAGTCCCGAAGCAGACCTCGTACGCGTACGTTGGCGATGCCCACGACGAGGCCCACCGCACTCGCGCAGACCACCGCCCACACGAAGTCCCCGACGACACCCCACACGGAGACGGCGCCCGCCATCGCGGCGACGGCCGAGCGCAGCAGCACCAGCGACGACGCGTCGTTGACCAGGCCCTCGCCCTCCAGCAGCGTCAGCAGGCGGTGCGGCAGCCCGAGGCGGCGCCCGACGGACGTGGCGGCGACCGCGTCCGTCGGGCTGACGACGGCGCCCAGGGCGAACGCGGCCGGCCATCCCATGTCCGGCACGAGCCAGTGGAACAGCCACCCGCATCCCAGCGTGGACAGGGCTACCAGCACCACCGCGAGACCGGCGATCGGTTTGAGGTTCCGGCGGAAGTCCGTGATAGGCATGTTGACCGCGCCGGAGTACAGCAACGGCGGCAGCACGCCCGCCAGGATCCACTCCGGGTCGATCTCCGGGTGCGGCACGCCGGGCACGAAGCTCAGGGCGAGACCGACCACGACCAGGGCGAGCGGGGCGGCGAGCCCGAGGCGGCCGGAGAAGACGGCCGTCGCCACGATGCTCACCACCCCGAGGACCGCGACGAGTGTGGTCTCCACAGCCACCTCCGGAAGGTGAGATCGGTCAGGTCCGCGCGGAAGCGCCAGAACCCATCCAAGATCACCAGAGGCGTGCGCGCCAGGCGCCGACGTCCGACCGTCCTACCGTCTGAGAGTCCGACCGTCGGGCCGTCGGGCGGGCCGAGGGGCTGGTGGCGTCTGCACCGACGGGCCTGCGGCGCCTGCGGCCGTTCGAGCCGGACGGCGGAGACTCGGACGTGAGCCGTCAACCACGTACGCGTACACGATGCAGGGGCACGTGTCGGCGATGACGAACCCGGACGGCACCGTGCCCGGCTCGGCTCTCCGCGGCCCGGAGCGCGTCGGGCGGAGTCTCACTCGTTCATCCGCCCACCGCCTTCTTGATGAGCGCGCTGATGCGGTCCTCGTCGGCCGCGGTCAGCTCCCTCAGGGCGTAGGCGGCCGGCCACATGGTGCCGTCGTCGAGCGCCGCCTGGTCGCTGAATCCGAGCGTGGCGTATCTCGTCTTGAACTTCTGCGCGCTTTGGAAATGGCAGAGCACCTTGCCGTCTCTGGCGTAGGCGGGCATCCCGTACCAGAGCTTGGGCGCGAGTTCAGGGGCGGCGGCCTTGACGATGGCGTGGATCCGTTCGGCGAGGACCCGGTCCGCGTCCGGCAGTTCGGCGATCTTCGCGAGTACGTCCTGCTCCGCTGCCGCCGCCTTCTCCGCGCGGGACGAACCGCGGCGCGCCGCGGTCTTCTTCTGCTCCTGCGCGTGGTCCTTCATCGCGGCCCGCTCCTCGGCGGTGAATCCGCTGTACTGCTCGGCGGAGGTCTCGGGGCTCGCGGGGGACGACTCGGTGTGCGGCATGGCGGTTTTCCTCTCGTAACAGGGATCAGGGGTGAGGCGGAGTTCGGGCCTGGAGTCAGGACAGTGCGGAGGGCACGGTCTCCCAGGCGAATCCGTCCGGGTCGGTGAAGGAGCCGGCGGTGCCGCCCAGGACGAGGCGGTGCGAGCCGGTGCCGTCGGCGGCGACGCCGAGGTCCTTGGCCAGGCCCCGGCGCTTGTACAGCGCCAGCTTGACCGGGCTGGACTTGGCTGCGGCGAACTCGGCGTACTTGCCGCCGAAGCTCTTCGCCACGGTCAGGCCCTGGTCCGCGTAGAACTGCTTGGTGGCCTTCACGTCCTCGACGCCGAGCAGCAGGACGAGTTCGTCGATCTCGCGGGTGGCCGGGCCGGTGTCCTTCTTCGACGAGGTGGCGACCTTCCAGATCGTTCCGTCCGGAGCCTGGACGACGCCGCCGTAGCCCCACAGCGTCTTGGCGGCGGGCTTCAGCACCGCCGCGCCGGCGGTCACGGCGGCGTCGAGGAAGCCGTCGACGGTGGCGGGCCCGGACACCGTGAGCGCCAGGGTGAAGCCGCGGAATCCGGCGGAGTCCGCCTCGGACGACCGCAGTTGGATGTGGGTGTCCACGCCGAAGGCGCTGTAGAAACGGTGGGCGGCCTCGATGTCGGCCACTTCGATGGTGACGGCCGTGAGGGAGACGGTGGACGCGGTGTGTGCGGTGGTTGTCGTCATGGCCGTCACGCTACGGGCGGCTCGGCGGCCGGGGCTTCTCGATTCCTGACCGGTCTTGTCACCTGCTTCGCCACGCACGCCGGCATGCCCTCCACTCCGGCCGCCGCGTCCGCCTCGCGGCGCCGGAAGGCCCCGGGCGGGATGCCGACCAACTCGGTGAAACGGGTGGTGAACGTGCCCAGGGACGCGCAGCCGACCGCGAAACAGACCTCGGTGACGCTGAGTTCGCCACGTCGCAGCAGCGCCGTCGCGCGCTCGATGCGACGCGTCATCAGGTACGAGTACGGGGACTCGCCGTACGCGGCCCGGAACTGCCGGCTCAGGTGGCCGGCGGACATGTGCGCATCGCGGGCGAGCGCCTCCACGTTGAGCGGCTGCGCATACTCGCGGTCGATCCGGTCGCGGACGCGGCGCAGCCGCGCGAGATCGGTCAGGCGCTGCGCCTCGACACGTGCACGTCGCCATTCGGGCTGACACATGGCGCGGACCTCAGCGAAGCTCTTGGATGCGGACCAGGTTGCCCGCCGGATCGCGGAAGGCGCAGTCACGGACGCCGTACGGCTGCTCGGTCGGCTCCTGGACGACGTCGACGTCACCGGCCTGCGCCTTCTCGAACGTGGCGTCGAGGTCCGGGGTGGCCAGCAGAATCCAGCCGTACGTGCCCTTGGCCATCATCTCGGTGATGGTGCGGCGTTCGTCCTCGGTGATTCCCGGATCGGCGGCCGGCGGCGCCAGGAGGATGGACGTGTCGGGCTGACCGGCCGGGCCGACCGTGATCCAGCGCATCCTGCCCTGCCCGACGTCGCTGCGGACCTCGAAGCCGAGGACGTCGCGGTAGAAGGCGAGAGAGGCGTCCGGGTCGTCGTGCGGCAGGGCGCTCGTGTGAATGGTGATGTTCATGGCGAGCAGGCTAAAAGCGGCTCCGTGTCTCTGACTTCTCGTTTCCGGACCAATTGCCGACGAAATCCGGCCATGTTCGAGTGTCTCCGGCCATGAGGAGAGCATCCATGTGGCGATGCCGCCGATGAACGTGAGCGCCTGGCCGACCAGCGGGACGATGCTGCCGATGAACGCGAGCGCCTGGCTGATCAGCGAGAAGAACTGATCGACGAACTGGCCCGCGAGCTGGGGCGCGGAACCCCCAGCCCGCGGCAGCGTGCATACGAGTCGATCGAGCGGTCTCAGGGACTGCTGAAGTCAAGCCAGCGGAGTCTGGAGCGCAGCGAGGCCGCGCTGCGCCGCGCTGATGCGCGCGATGAGCGGGAACAGCCGGAGCAGGCGGACGAGCTGCAACGGAAGGCTGAGCGGGTTCGCGGGGCGGCGGCTCGTCTGCGCGCCGCCGTGTGGGCAGCGATGGCACGGTCTCCGGCTGCGCGTTCACCGTGTGTGATGTCCAGAGCGAAACCTTTCCAGGCGGAACTCCCGCCGGATGTATGGACCCTGCGCTGGTGTGTTGACCGGGCGTGGCCGGATGCGCGCCCCACCCGTTGCCTTGGGCATGGAGAGCAACGAGACCTCACCCTCGGCCCATGCCCGGCTCGTCGGCGCGTACTGGCTGGACTCGCCCGTGATCCACTCCGAAACCTGTCCCTGCCGCAACGCGGACAGGTTGCGCAGCGGCCACGGTGACCGAGTGCGGTGCGTCCTGCTGGGGCTCGCCTCGGCGCTCGTGGTGCTCGGCTGTGCGATCGGTATTGCCGCACAGTGATCCATCCGGATTCCAGCCCGCGTCGGTGTCGGCGTGCGGGGCCGATGGCCGTTCGACCGGCGTGGTCCGCTTGTCGGCCTGTGGCAAGTGACAGAGGCGAAGCATGCAGCTCAGTTTGTCAAGTGTCCCTTGAGACCTGAGGACTTGGCGCTCTAGCCTCTTGGTGGAGGCGTTGGGACCAAGCGCCGCGACAAGACCGGCTGCTGTCCGCGCCCTGCCGTGCCTCCCAGTCCACGAGGCGTCTGATCGCGTGTGGTTCGCATGCCCGCTGGGGCCGCTGATCGCCGACTGACGTGGCTCCGGCTCCCGTCTGCTGCCGTCCGGAGAGTCACCGGGCCGTGGGCAGACATCCGCGCGGGACCCGGGACTGGGGAGTGCCCGTCCCGCGCACGCGACGGCCGCTGCCGCTCCGCTCTCGCCGGTGGCGGCCGTCGCGCACGCGGCGACGCGGTGCGGATTCCGTTTCACGGGGACTGCTACGCGCGTACATCGGAAAGGAAGCGGGTGGCGGCGCCCGGGCGGGAGACGGGACCGCTTGAGGCGGCACGGCCCTCCACGCGCTGTCTCACTGGTCCGTTCGTCGAGCCGCGGGACGCGGGAGCATGCCCCGACGTAGGCATGGCGAACGGAGGGTCGGAGCCGCACAGTCGGCGATGCGGCTCCGACCGCCCGAGGGCGGCAGGTCAGGGGCGTTCCGACCGGGCATTCCGACGGGATCCCATCGGCCGTTGCGGCCTGGCTCGCACGTCGTGGATCGGGCCGGTCACCCCGACCGTGCCGCCTGAGTGGATCGCGCCGATCGCCCCCCGACCGTGCCGCCCTGAGGGGACTCGGGACCGGTCGATCGAGTCGCACGACCCGGCTGGATCCGTTCATCCCGTGCACTGCAACAGTCCGATTCCGGCGTTGCGCGGCACCTTCTCTCCGGCGGCACGCCGCGCGCCAAGTGGTCGGCAGACTGCGCCCATCCCCGCGCGGCGGTGCGCAGGGATGCGGAAGAAGGACGAGCGTGAGCGATGGTCAGGGGCGAGGCAACCTGCCGCCAGCGAAGTCGAGGATGGTGGGCCGCCATTCGGAGCTGGCGGAGGTCCTGCGACGGTTCGCGGGGCCACAGCGGCTGGTGACCCTCACCGGCGCCGGCGGGGTGGGCAAGACCCGGCTCGCCCTGGAGGCCGCGGGCAGACTGCGCCCCTCGTTCGGGGACGGGGCGTGGTGGGTGGAGCTGTCGCCGCTGCGGCAGGGCGAGCTGCTGGCGCACGCCATCGCCGAGGAGCTGCCGCTGGCCGACCAGACCAACCGGCCGATGCTCGAGGTGCTGGCCGAGTACCTGGCGGGCCGGGAGCTGCTGCTGGTCCTGGACACCTGCGAGCACCTGATCGACGCCTGCGCGCACACCGTCCGGGAACTGCTGCGGGCCGCACCGGGGTTGCGGTTCCTGGTCACCAGCCGCCGTCCCCTGAACGTCGCCGGCGAGGAGGTGCTCACCGTCGAGCCGCTGCCGGTCCCGGAGCCCGGCGATCCCGCCGCGGTGCGGGCGGATGCGGTGGTGCTGCTGGTCGAGCGCGCCGCCCGACGGGTTGTCGGCTTCACGGTCGCCGACGCCGGCCGGGCCGGGCTGGTCGGCCTGGCCCGGCGCCTGGACGGGCTGCCGCTGGCCATCGAACTGGCCGCGGCACGGCTCGGCGAGCTGTCCGTGCGGGAGTTGACCGCGCGCCTGGACGACCGGTTCGCCGTCCTCGCAGAGAGTGATGCTGTGCTCCACAGGGCTGAGCTGTTCTGGCACCAGGCCCTGCGGACCGCGATCGGCTGGAGCCACCAGCTGTGCAGCCCGGCCGAACGGCTGCTGTGGGCACGCCTGTCGGTGTTCGCCGGCACCTTCGACACCGAGGCGGCAGGGCAGGTGTGCGCCGATGCACATCTGCCCGCCGATCAGATCACCGACCTGCTGACCGAGCTGGTCGACAAGTCCATCCTGACCTGGCAGCCCACCGGCGACGGGGAGCGCTACGGGATGCTGGACACCCTGCGCGAGTACGGCGCCGATTGGCTGCGCGGTTTGGGCGAGGAGGACGAGATGCGGTGCCGCCACCGGGCCCACTACCGGGGCCTGGCGCTGCGGGCGGACGCCGCCTGGATCGGGCCGGACCAGCTGGCCTGGTACGAGCGTACGTCCGCGGACCACGCCAACTACCGGGCCGCGCTGGACTTCTGCCTCGGTGAGGGAGACGACGGGCAGACCGCGCTGGAGCTGGCCGGGGCGCTGTGGTTCTTTTGGCTCGCCTGCGGCATCCACCACGAAGGCCGCCACTACCTCGGCCGCGCGCTGTCACAACACCCTGCTCCCGGGCCGGCCCGCCACAAGGCCCTGTGGGCCTGCGCCGCCATCGCCCTGGGGCAGGGGGACCTGGATGCGGTCGCCCGGCTGGGGCAAGAGTTTCGGGCCGCCGCCGACACAGCGGCCGATCCGGCCATGCTCGTCGCCGCCGCCCACCTCGAGGGCGGATGCCTGGGCCTGAGCGGTAGACCCGCGCAGGCGGGTGAGATCTTCGATTCCGCGCCGTACACCGAAGACCACGGCGAGACGTACAGCGGCGCGCGCTTCCTGCTGTGGGCGATCCGCGGGTTCGCCCACACCAACCTCGGAGAATTCACCCGGGCCGCCGCAGTGACCGATGCCCTGCGCGCGGAGTGCGTCAAGCGCGGCGAACGATGGTCCCTGGCCTTCGCCGACTACATCCGCGGGCTGGCGGCTCGGGGCCTGGACCAACTCGACGAGGCCGCGGCATGCGCACGCGCGGCCCTGGAGGGAAAGGCCCTGCTCCACGACAGCATCGGGATCGGCATCACCCTGGACCTACTGGCCTCGGTAGCCGCCGCCACCGGCCACGGCGAACGAGCGGCCCGGCTGCTCGGCATCGGCCAGCAGACCTGGGACACCATCGGCCGCAACCAACTGGGCATCCCCGAACTCCTCGCCGACCGCCTTGCCTGCGAGCGCTCGGCCCGAGAGATTGCCGGGGACACCGTGTACGAGGCGGCCTTCCGCAAGGGACTGGAGGACAGCCTCGACGACGGCATCGCCTACGCCCTGCACTAGCGCGACGGTACTTACGCCGCGAGATTCGACAGCAGGAACCGCGCGAACTACTGGTTGGGCTTGCCGCGTTCGAGGAGTTCCGCGGGTGTATGACGCCGAGGACCGAGGACGTGCGCGCTGGAACAGCGGGGCGGGCTTGGACAAGCACACGAAGCCTCTGGCGGAGACGAATTTCTTGATCGGAAATCCATCTGCCAGGGGCTTCGTCGTGCCGTCAGGTCAATGAGCAAGGTTGCTCGGCATGTTGAGAAGCCTTCAGTGTGGCCCGACGGGTCCCTCAGGCCGCTGTCAGCGCCGCCAGGGCGCGGTCCATCGCGGAGTTGAACTCTTCCGGTGTCAGCGGGAGTCGGGACTTGACGTCTCGGCTCCACTGGTCGGCGAGGACCTCGGCGGCGCCCGCCTCGACACCGTCGAGCGCCGCGTCGGCCAGGTCCGAGGGCGCGATCTTGTCCACGGGCCAGCCCGCGGCCATGTCGGTGTCGGCCAGGCCGAGGTGCACCGCCGTCACGAGCGTGCCCTGGTCGGCGAGCTCGAGGCGGACGCCGTTGGTCATCGCCCAGGCGGCTGCCTTGGTCAGGTGGTAGGCATTGCTGCCCTTGCCCGCGAACCACGACATGGCGGAGAGGACGTTGACGATCGCGCCCCCGCCGTTCCGGGCGAGCGCCGGCGCGAACTCCCGGATCATTGCCAGGTGGCCGAACACGTTGGTCTCCAGTTCGTGCCGTACCGCGTCCGGTGAGCCGGTCACCAGGTCGGTCCCCGTCTGGGTCCCCGCGTTGTTGATGAGCAGCGAGACGTCCGGGGCGGCCTCGGTGGCGGCCCGCACGGATGCGGGGTCGGTGATGTCGAGGGGCAGCACCTCGACTCCGGGCAGGTCCACGGTCTCCGGTCGGCGGGCCGTCGCGTAGACCTTGCGTGCGCCGCGTTCCAGGAGGCGCTGGGTGAAGGCGCGGCCGAGGCCGCGGTTGGCTCCGGTGACAAGGGCGACTGAGTTGTTGATGTCCATGCCGGGTACGCTAAAACCTGACGTTGACGTCAGAGGCAAGTGTTCGTCGTCGGGCCGAGGTGAGAGGAGTCGCCATGACCGTCACAGAGGCCGCGGCCGAGCGGCTGATCCGTATCGGGGAGGTGGCACGGGGGGCGGGCGTCTCGGTGCGCGCCGTGCGCTACTACGAGCAGCAGGGGCTGCTCGTCGCGGAGCGCAGCCCGTCCGGCCAGCGCCTCTACCGGCAGGACGCCATCCCTCTGGTCCGCTTCTTCCAGCAGATGTTCGCTGCCGGTCTGACCAGCCGAAGGATCTCGGAACTCCTTCCGTGCTGGGACTCCGGGCACACCGACAGCGAGCAACGCGCCATGCTGCGCGACGAGCGCGACCGCATCCAGGCCAAGGTCGACGACCTGCAGGCCGCCCTGGACCGCCTCGACGAGGTCATCGCGATCACGGACACGCACCCGTAGGCGCGGGCGGCCGGACGTCGCACCGGCGATCTACGGCTGGAGTACGGGGAGAGCCTGGTCGTTGAGGTCCTGTGTCTCCTGCGAGGTGCGGGTCTCATCAGTGCACGGCCGCTGCCGCCCCGGTGAACACGCGCCGATGCCCCGCACGGTGACAGTGGGTGCGGGGCATCGCGGCGTCGCGCGGATGCGGAGTGCGGGCCGGGTGAGCCCGGTCAGCGGGCGAGGCGGGGGAAGAGTGCCTCGGCGTTGCCGCGGTCGATGGCTACTGCCTGTCCCGGCGTGAAGTCGGGGTAGGTCTCCAGGAAGTGGTTGTAGTAGGAGCCGGCCTCCTGCGGGGCGAAGGGCCAGTCGCTGCCGTACAGGACGTGGCCGGGCTCGGCGAAGGCGAGGAGGGCCGGCAGGGCGGAGGGACTGGCGGACAGGGCGGTGTCGAAGTAGAAGCGCTTCAGGTCGCGCAGGATGTCCTCGTCCGTGCGGTTGCGGTCGATGGCCATGGAGGTCAGGCCGGAGAAGCGGTAGGCGGCGTAGGGCAGGAAGCCGCCGCCGTGGGAGAGGATCACGCGCACGTTGCGGTAACGGTCCATGACGCCGCCCAGCACCATGTTCACGGCAGTGCGGGTGGTGTCGAAGACATAGTCCGCGAGCGGGGCGGGGGTGCCGGGCAGCAGCGTCATCGGGGGCTGCGCGGGGTGGACGAAGACGTTCGCCGAGCGGCGGTCGAGTTCGGCCCACAGCGGCTCGAAGTCTGGGTCGCCGAGGTACTTGCCGTGGGCGTTGGACATCAGGACCACGCCGTCGGCGCCGAGAACGTCGAGCGCGTACACGGCCTCCGCCACGGCCGCGTCCACGTCGGGCAGCGGAATGCTCGCGAAGTGACCGAAGCGGTCGGGGTTGTCCTTCACGACCTCGGCGCCGTACTCGTTGACGGCGCGGGCCAGGTCACGGGCGTCGGCGTCGTCGCCGAGGTGCACGCCGGGCGCGGTGACGGACATGACGCCGGTGGCGATGCCCTGCTGGTCCATCATCGCGATCGCGCTCTCGGGGCTCCAGGCGGGGATGTCCCAGCCGCCGGAGTTCAGGCCGCGCGCGGCCAGTGTCTCGGCCCAGACCGGCGGAACGATGTGGTTGTGGACGTCGATGCGTACGGGGAAGTTCATAGCTCCTAGCCTCCTAATGTTTAGCTTGCTAGCAACTTCATTTAGTAAGCTAACAGTCATGCGAGAGGTGAGCAAGCACGGAGCGGACGACGACCGGGCCCCGGCCATGGACGAGGCAGGTGTGAGGGAGCTGGCGCACGCTGCTGACCGGCTGTTTTACGCTATGCGCCGCTCCCGGGCGGCCACTGTGGGGCACTCGGGGGCCGGGCTTTCGATGGCGCAGCTCACGCTGCTGGAACCTCTCGCCGCGGACGACCGGGGCGAGGGGCTGCCGGTCGGCAGGCTCGCCGCCACCGCCGAGGTCAGCGTCCCCACCGCCACCCGCATGCTCAAGCAACTCGAAGCGGCGGGCGTGGTCACCCGGCAGCGCTCCCCGCACGACGAACGTCAGGTCCTCATCCGCCTCACCACGGACGGCGCAGACCGGCTCGCGGCCATGCAGGCGGAACTCCGCGCGCGCCAAGCGGAGGCACTGGCGAACTTCACCGCCCGGGAGCGCCACGAACTCGCCGCGCAACTCCACCGCCTCGCGGGCATCATCGGCGACACCATTCCCCGGTCCGCCGAGGGGGAGACCGCCCAGCAGTGACGCTGCGCTTGCCGTACCTGAGAAGGGCCTACGTCGGGGAGTCGTACCCGGGCAGGGTGAAGGTGTCGGCCGGCGGGACCAGGAAGCGGGACAGCAGGGGGCGGACGGGCTTGCTGGTCGCGGTGCGCAGGACAGTGTTCAGGGTGGTGATGCCCGCCTTGGTGCGGGGCAGGGCGGTGCGCGGGGTTCCTGGCGGCAGTTTCTGGGCGCGTGCGGTGTAGGGGCGCAGGGTGGTCTCGTAGGCGGTGAAGGCGGCGCGGTGGTCGGTGTGGCGGGAGAGTTCGCCGGCGAGGACGTACGCGCCGGTGAGGGCGAGGCTGGCGCCCATGCCGCTCAGGGGTGAGGCGCAGTAGGCGGCGTCGCCGGTGACGGCGGTCCTCTCTCGGGACCAGCGGGGCATGTGGACCTGCCCGACGGATTCGAAGAAGAACTCTGCCGAGTCGTCCATCTCGGAGAGGATTCGCGGGACTTCCCAGGCGAGACCGGCGAAGGCGTCGTGCAGAAGCTGTTTCTGCCTGGCGGGCTCCAGCCGTTCGTAGCCGCGTGTGGGGGTGAGGAAGGAGAGGGTGGCCCGGGTGGTGCCGAGGTTGTCGGGGCGCAGGGTGATCGACCGGCGGCCGGGGGCGTTGAACCAGCGTGCCCAGCGGCCGTCGGAGGGGCGGTAGGGGATCGTGAAGTACGCCGTGCACAGTCCGAAGCCTGTGGTGCGGGTGTCGGTGAAGACGAGGTCACGGGTGCGGGAGCGGATGCCGTCGGCCGCGACGACGAGGTCGAAGGGGCGCTCTCCCGCGTTCTTGAGGACGACGTGGACCTCGTCGCCGTCGTCCTCAAGGGCGGTGACCTCGTCGTCGAAGAGGTACTCGGTGTCGTGACGGGTGTGCTCGTACAGCAGGGCGGAGAGCTGCGGGCGCAGGATCTCCAGGTCGGCGACGGGCCCCTGGCCGCCGAAGGCGTCCGCCGCTAGTGCGGCTTTGGTGCGGTCCTGGTCGTCGACGAACCGGATACCGGCTTCCCGGGTGGCGGCGTCGCGGGCCGCTGATTCCAGGCCCATGCGGCGGATGACGTCGAGACCCGCGCCGCGGAGGTCCACGGTCTGACCGCCGGGGCGCAGGGCGGGGGCGCGCTCGACGACGGTGGCCTTCATGCCGTATCGGGTGAGCCAGTGGGCGAGGGTGGGGCCGGCGATACCGGCGCCCGCGATCAGAACCGTCTTGTGCGGCATGGTGCTCCGTCTGGTGGTGGGGGGTGTGGAGGCAACGGCCGGGGCGGCATGGTCGTGCCGCCCCGGGGCGGGTCAGTGGAGGGCGGCGTTCTTGTCCGCGAGCGAGGCGGATCCGGCTTCCGCTCCGGCGGGGGTGGCAGGGATGAGGAAGGAGGCGATGAGTCCGAGCAGGACGAAGCCTGCCGCGATGTACCCGCCGAGGACGACGCCGTCGGTCATGGCGGCGCGCGCCGCGTCCGCGACGGCGGCGGTGTGCGGGTTCGCGGCCAGGGGGCCGATGGCTGCCCCCGCGCTGTCGGTGACGGCGCCACTGAACTGGTCCGCCTGTCCGGCGGGCAGGCCCATGCCGGCGAGCCGGTCATGCAGCTTGGTGCTGAGCGAGCTGAAGAACACCGTGGTCAGGACGGCGATGCCGAGTGCCGAGCCGAGTTGGCGGAAGGCGCTCTGGGCACCGGATGCCTGGCCGGAGCTGCTTTCGGGGACGTCGTTGAGGACGACGTTGGTGACCTGGGCGGTCGCGAAGCCGACGCCGATGCCGTAGAGGAAGAGGACCAGGGAGACCGACCACCAGGAGCTGTCCGGGGTGGCGATCAGTCCGATTCCGGCGAGACCCACGACCTCCAGGGCCAGGCCGATGCGCAGCTGGCCCAGCGGGGCGACCTTGGCGGCCAGGCCGAAGCTCGCGCCGCTGGCCACGAAGCTGCCGATGGCCACGGGCACAAGGGCCAGACCGGCCTGCAGGGCGCTGTAGCCGAGGGTGAACTGGAGCCACAGCGGCAGGACCGCGACGATGCCGAACTCGCCGATGCCGATGATCAGCGTGGCGATGTTGCCGTTCCGGAAGGAGGGGATGGAGAACAGGCTGACGTCCATGAGGACTTGGGAGCCGGCGCCGCCGCGACTGAGCGTGATCTGGCGCCGTACGAACGCGAAAAGGGTGACGGCGGACAGGGCGAGGGCCACCAGGACGGGCGAGGGGCCGCTGTCCCAGGTGAAGCCCAGCGCCTTCAGGGGGTGCACGGTGGCGATCCAGCCGTAGGTGCGGCCTTCGACCAGCCCGAAGGCGAGCAGGCCCAGGCCCATGACGGACAGCAGCGCACCCGGCACGTCGACGCGGCCACGGGTGCGCGGGGACGGGGCGATGTAGAGGAGCACGCCGATCCCGACCAGCACGGACAGCGGAACGTTGATGCCGAAGGCCCAGCGCCAGGAGACGTGTTCGGCGAGCCAGCCGCCCAGCAGCGGACCGAGCGCGGCGGCCGCGCCGATGGTGGAGCCCCAGACCGCGAACGCCTGACCGCGCGCCTTGCCGGTGAAGGTCGCCTTCAGCAGGGACAGCGAGGTCGGCAGCAGCATCGCCGCCCCCGCGCCCTGGAGGAAGCGGGCCAGGATGAGCAGCCCGCTTCCGGGCGCCAGACCGGCCAGCACGCTGGTCGCGCCGAAGACGACGACACCCCAGACGAAGATCCGGCGGGCGCCGAAGATGTCGGCCAGCCGGCCGGTGAGGAGGAGCAGGGCCGCGAAGACGATGGCGTAGGACTCCTGGATCCACTGCGCCTGTGCGGAGGTGGCGTCCAGGTCCTCGATCACCGAGGGGACGATCACGTTCACGATCGTGGTGTCCACCACGATCAGTGCCACACCCAGCGCGATCGCGATCAGACCGAGCCACCGCCGGGTGGCGGACGGGTCACGCATGAAAACACCTTCCATCATGGAATAATTCTGCGATGGAACTTAAGGCGGTGGAGGTAGGTTGTCAAAGCGCGTCCCGGGTGCGGATCGCCTGGGCCATGGGAGAAGGGCGGCGTCGGTGGTGGAGGAGACGGCACACGGTGAGGTGTCGGCGCAGCGTGAGCGGCTGATCGAAGGGCTGCGGTCCTACGGCGGCCACTACACCGAGCTCGGCCGCCTGTTCGCCGACTGGCTGGGCCTGCACTCCACCGACGCCGGGGCCCTGCTGGAGATCACCGCGGCGGACGAACGGGGCGCCCCGCTCTCACCGGCCCGGCTCAGCGAACGCATCCTCCTGTCGCCGAGCGCCACGACCGCACTGCTGAACCGCCTCGAAGCCGCGGGCCACATCGTCCGCAGCCGGGAGCACACCGACCGCCGGCTCGTGACCCTGCGCAGCAGCACTCACGTGCAAGAGCGCGCCGACGAGTTCTTCCGCCCGCTGGGTGCCCAGATGGACGCGGTCATGGCCACGTACCCGCCCGAGGTGCTGGCCGGGTTCGAGGCGCTGCTGGCGGATCTGTGCACCACCATGGACGCCCACATCGCCGAGCGGGCCCAGAAGGCCTGACGCCCGGCGTGGTGCCCGCAGTCCCCCTGCTCACGGGCCGCGTTGGCCCGCCGTAGAATGCGCGTTCGCGGCTCGGCCCATCCCTCGGGCGGGCGGGATGAGGGAGTGATGAGTGAACTCCGGGCGGGACACCAGGACGCCGTGGCCGCCATGCTGGAGCAGTGGCAACGCGAGTTCCCCGAGGTGGATGCCACCGCGTTGGGTGTGTTCGGCCGGCTGCACCGCAGCTTCAACCGCTATCAGGCCCAGTTGAACGCGTTCTTCGAGACCTACGACCTCACCGTTCCGGCCTTCGGGGTGCTGGCCGCGCTGCGACGGGCCGGCGCCCCGTACCGGCGCACCGTCAGTGAACTGGCCGACGCCAACCTGCTGACCAGCGGCGGCATCACGCAGCGGGTCGACAAGCTGGAGGCCGCCGGGCTCGCCCTGCGTGTGCGGGACCCGGACGACCGCAGGATCGTACACATCCAGCTCACCGACCGGGGGCTCGCGCTCGCCGAGGAGATCATCGGCGCCCACTTCGCCCATGAATCGGACATGCTCGCCGACCTCTCGGACTCTGAACGTGCCCAGTTGGGCGGCCTGTTGGCCCGGCTGGAGCGTTCCCTCGACCGGGCGGCGGAGCGGGGGAGGGGCGATGCGGGGGCCGACGGGAGCGCATAGCGCCCGGTCTCGGACCTTGGCGGCACGACGCCCGACGGCGCAGACCCTGATGACGCAAAGCCTGCTGGCGCGGCATCTGCCGGCGCGGCATCTGACGGCACAACACATGTGAAGCGGTCGCAATCTCTTGGCACGGAGGGGTTGTGGCCGCTTCTTTCGGCCTGCTAGAAACCTTAGCGCTAAAACATTTAGCGCTAAGTCATATCCGTCAGGGCCGCCAGGCCCGCAGGAGGGCCGAATGAGTACCAGCGTCACGCCCGACGCCGCGCGGCAGGACATCGCGGCGCGGCTGGAACGGCTGCCCATGTCCCGCTGGCAGGTCACGGTGCGCCTCGCCATCGGCGTGGTCACCTTCTTCGAAGCCTTCGACCAGCTGCTGATCGCCTACACGCTGCCCGTCATCACCAAGGAGTGGGACATCTCCGCGGCGGGCACCACGCTCACCCTCACCATCGGCTCGATCGGCATGCTGCTCGGTGCCTACGTCTCCGGTTGGGCCGCCGACCGGGTCGGCCGGGTCAAGGTCATCTCGATCTGTGTCGCCCTCACCGCCCTGTGCAGTCTGCTGATGGCCGGCTGTACCTCGCTGCTGCCGTTCCTGGTCCTCCGGTTCGTGCAGGGCTTCGCCATCGGGGGCGAGGTGCCGACCGCCGCCGCCTACATCAGCGAGATCAGCCGGGCACACCGCCGGGGCCGCTTCGTCCTCTTCTACGAGATCGTCTTCCCGGCCGGACTCGCGGCCGGCGCGCTGCTCGCCGCCTGGGTCATCCCGCACTGGGGCTGGCGCGCGCTCTACCTGTTCGCCGCCGTCCCCGGCCTGGCCGCCGTGCTCCTCCAGCGCCGCATTCCCGAGTCGCCCCGCTGGCTGGTCTCCCGCGGCCGCTACGAGAAGGCGCGGGTGACGATGGACCTCATCGAAGAACGCGTGCGCCGCGCGAGCGGCGCGGAGCTGCCCGCCCCGGCCGCCCCGTCCGTGCAGCCCATGCCGGAAGCCGAATCCGCCGTCCCGTCCGAGCAGGAAGCCGCACCGGCCGCCGCCGCTCCTGCCCGCGGCTCGCTGCGGGACCTGTTCACCGGCCGCTACCGCCGCCGCACGCTGGTCATCTGGACGATCTGGTTCGTCGGCTACCTCGCCAACTACGGCATCACGTCCTGGCTGCCCACGATCTACAAGGGCGTCTACGGAATGTCCCTGAGCTCCGCGCTCTGGTACAGCACCATGGCCTCGGTCGCCGGACTCGTCGGCTGCGTCCTCGCCGCTCTGCTAGTGGACCGGGTCGGACGGCGCGGGATCGTCGTGGGCGGCCTCGGCGGGACGACCGCGATGCTCGTCGTCCTGGCCGTGCTCGGCGCCGGAGCGCCCTGGCAACTGGCCGTGTGGTCCTCGCTGGCGGCGATGTTCAACTTCGCGGTCAACATCAGCCTCTACCTGTACACGCCCGAGCTCTACCCGACCCGTGCCCGCGCCCTGGGCTGCAGCATGGGCGGCGTCATGAACCGCCTGGGGCTGATCGTCGGCCCGCTGCTCGTGGGTCTGGTCTACGGCGGTGGCACCCAGCTGTCGGCGGTCTTCCTCCTGCTCTCCGTCTTCACGCTGGCCGGGGCCGTTGTGGCGGGTCTCTTCGCCGAGGAGACCACCGGCCGCACCCTGGAGGAGGTCTCGCCGTGAGCGATCCGAAGCACGAGGGGCAGACGGTCGCGGATCTGTGCACCTGCGGCGGCGCTGCCCCGGGCTCCCCGGCCCCCGCCTTCCCGGACCTCGCCGTCCCGCCCGACGCGGTCGAAGTGACCGGCGACGCGCGGCCGGACGGCCCGACCGCGCTGAGCGTCGTCCTGCTCGGCACCGGCGCGGGACCCTACCCGGCGCCCGGGCGGCAGGGCGCCTCCACCGCGGTCGTCGTCGGGGACCGGACGTATCTGGTGGACGCCGGTTACGGCGCGCTGCGCAAGTACGCGCAGGCCGGGCTGCGCCTCAGTGACCTGCGCGCGGTCTTCCTCACCCACCTGCACTCCGACCACACCGCCGACCTGTTCAACCTGTTCCTGCTGGGCTGGGGCCCGGCCAACCACGGCGTGAACCAGCCGGTCGACATCGTGGGACCCGGCCCCGACCGCACCCTGCCCGACCACCCGCAACCCGGCACCGAGGGCCTGCTCGCCCACCTCCTGGCAGGCTTCGGCCAGGACGTCGCCGTGCGCCTGCGCACCAGCGCGCGCACTCCGCTCGCGGACCTCGTCCGGCCCCGCGATCTGGTCTCCCCGCCGGCCGGGCGGGACGTGCTCGTGTACGAGGACGACCGGGTGCGGGTCACCGCCCGTGAGGTTCCGCACCCGCCGCTGCACCAGAGTTTCGGCTACCGCTTCGAGACCGAGGAGGGCGTCGTCGCCTTCTCCGGCGACACCGCGTACAGCGACAGCGTCGGTGAACTCGCCGCGGGCGCCGACCTGTTGGTCCACGAGACGATGGAGCCCGACTTCTACCGCGGCCTCGGCTACTCCGACCGCCTCCTCGACTTTCTCTCCGCCTCCCACACCGCGCCCGGTGACGTCGGCAGGCTCGCCGCCGCGGCCGGAGCGCGTCGCGTCGCCCTGAGCCACATCGGCCCGCCGGACCCGCGCGAGGTCGGTGACGACGACTGGATCCGCAAGGTGGCCGCCACCTACACCGGCCCGGTCGTCGTCGGCCACGACCTGACCCGCCTCGTCCCCGTTCGCTGAACCACCTCTTGACCGCCCCTTCCCTTCCTCGAGTTCCACGGAGAACCGCACCATGCACGAGAACAACCAGCACGACCCGATCCGCCCGCGCCAGGGCGGCCCTGCGGACGGCAGGACACTCACCGTCGGCATCGTGGGCGGCGGTGTCGGCGGGCTCGCGGCCGCGATCGCCCTGCACCGGGCGGGCGTGAAAGCGGTCGTGTTCGAGCAGACGGCACACTTCGGCCGCGTCGGCGCCGACATCAACCTCACGCCCAACGCGGTCAAGGCCCTCGACGGCCTGGGAGTCGGCGACACACTGCGGCGTACGGCGGCCCGCCCCACATACCGTCTCAGCCGGACCTGGGACACCGGCGAGGAGACCTCCCGCATCGAGATGGGTGACGAAGCCCTCGCCCGGTACGGGTCCCCGCAACTCACCATGCACCGCGCGGACTTGCTCGCCGCGCTGGAGGAAGCGCTGCCGTCCGGCACCGTCCGCTTCGGCAGCCGGTTGACACACACCGTCGAGCACGCCGACGGTGTCACCGCGACGTTCGAGGACGGCACCGAGGCGTACGTCGACGTCCTGGTCGGCGCCGACGGCATCCACTCCGTCGTACGTACCGACCTGTTCGGCCAGGAAACGACCCGGTTCACCGGTCTGGTCGCCTACCGTGCCGTGGTCCCCGCAGGGCGCCTCGACGTCCCCGGCATGGACACCTTCACCAAGTGGTGGGGGCCCGACCCGGCCACCCAGCTGGTCACCTTCCCCCTCAATCGCGGCCAGGACCTGTTCGTCTTCGCGACCACGGCCCAGGAGACCTGGCAGCACGAGTCCTGGACCACGCCGGGCGAAGCCGCCGAACTCCGCTCCCACTACCGGGACTTCCACCCCGAAGCGCGCGCCGTCCTCGACGCCTGCGACGAGGTCCTCAAGTCCGCCCTGTACGTCCGTGACCCCCTGCCCTCGTGGTCGTCGGGCCGCCGCACACTGCTCGGTGACGCCTGCCACCCGATGACACCGTTCATGGCCCAGGGCGCCGCCATGGCCATCGAGGACGCCGTCGTCCTCGCCCGCGCCCTGGCCACCGCCGACCCCCGCTGCCCGGAACCGGCCCTGAAGTCGTACGAGACCACCCGTCAGGACCGCACCGCCCGCGTCCAAGTCGGCTCACGCGGCAACGACTGGCTGCGCACCTCGGGCAACGGGGACTGGGTGTACGCGTACGACGCCTGGACGGTGCCCTTGGGCTGAGCACACCGAGCGGATCCCGTGTCCGCTGTGGATGCCCCTGATGGCGGCCGCCCGTCGGGCCAGGAGCCGTAATCTGTAGCCGGTCGCGACCGTCGCGGTCACGGTTCGGGGCGGATCGGTCCGGCCGCTCTCCGAGCAGACGGCACTGAGGAGAATCACCGTGCGGCGGTCCGTACTGTCCACCCTGGCGGCTCTGTCCCGGGCCGCGTTGCGCCGGTGTGCCATCGACAAGGGAACGGCGCTCGCCGCTTCTTTCGAAGAGCGCTGGGCCGGGACGCCGGACGTGGCAGAGGTGCGCGCGACCAAGAACAACACACTGCCGTTCCTCGGATCGTCCACCGGCACCCTGACCGTCGACGAGGGCACGTCGGGCGAACGCGTGACGCAGTTGGCGGGCGAGTTGCGGGAGTACGTCGTCCGGCACGGCAAGGTCACCGGCCGGATCGCGGAGAACGGCATCACCTTCACCGTCGTCGAGGACGAGGGGCGCACGGACGAGGTCCTGGCGCTCTGGCGGTCGCTGTCGGCCGACGACCAGGTGATACGCGCCGACATCCATGATGCGCCGTGGAAGGAAGCCACCGTCCGTTGGCGGATCGAGGTCTCCGCGGTCGATGCCACCGGGGCGTTGACGGTGTTCAAGGACATGCTCACCGAGGGCGGCCGGCATCGGCCGCTCACCGGGGTGATGGACTTGAGGGTCACCGGGCCGGGGCTCTTCGTGGAGACCGACTTCCACGACGCCTTCCCTGCCGAGGCGATCGCCGCGTACGAGGCGGTTCTCGCTCGGTATTCCGTCACCGGCGCGGCCCTGCGACGCGACGCCGTGACCGGATCCGCCGCGACCATCGTCGTGGCGGACAGCGCTGACGTCGTCCATGCCGGAGAACTCGCCAGGAGCGCGGCGCCGAACCTTGGGACCGCGGTCGAGGTGACGGGGAACAGCGGTACGTGATCGCAGGTTGGGCGTCAGCGGACCTCCACCGGATGCCGCAGCGGCACGATCCCCGTCGTGCGTCCCGCGTGGTCGAGCAGGTGGCCCATGTGCTTGACCGTGTGGAGGACCACCGACCGGTCGTGGATCGTCAGGCGCGGCAGCTTGCGCGACAGGTGGGCTTCGAAGGGGTGGACGTCCCCGAGTGAGCGGAGCCAGACGTCGATGACCAGATTGTGCGGGCCCGCCGTGATCGCGCAGGAGCGTACCTCGCGGATGCCGGCCATGACGGTGGCGGCCTCGTCGAGGTGCGCGGCCGGCACCGAGGCGAAGTAGACGGCCGAAAGCGGCCACCCGGAGAGTGGGCGGGCCAGGTCGCAGCGCAGGTTCAGGCGCGACGCGAGCAGCGCCTGGACGCGGCGGCGCGCCGTCGTCGGACCGGCACCGGTGGCCGATGCCAGGTCGCGCAGTGACATGCGTCCGTCGGCGCTGAGGAGTTCGAGCAGGCGCGCGTCCAGGGCGTCCCAGGGCGCCTCCGGGGCCGGTGGTCGCGGCCACGGTGCTGCCGCGGCGGCCTCGACGCGGGCCGCCTGCTCGGCGTCCAGGCTGCGCAGCCGCCACCGGCTGCCCTCGATGGGCGCGCCCGTGGACACATGGGTGCGGGTGGCCCGCACGCCCGTGGTCGTACGGAACAACTCGGCCGTCAGATGGGTGAGCTCGTGCAGGTTCGCGGCGTGCACCGTGACCACGAGGTCGCGGCCGCCCGCGGTGTGCTTGATGTTCGCCACGGCCGGTTCGACCGCGAGCGCGCGGGCCACGTCCTCCGCCCGGCCCGGTTCGGCGTCCACCTCGACGACCCCGGAGACCACCACACGCGGATCCGAGACCCGCGGATAGGCGGTCACCCAGGCAAGGCCCGCCTCCCGCAGCCGCTGCCAACGCCGGGCCGCCGTCACCGGGTTGACCCCCAGCACGTCGCCGACCAGCTTCCACGGGGCGCGCGGATGGATCTGCAGGGCGTGGACGATGCCGCGGTCCAGTTCGTCCAGCTCCACGGGTGCGTCAGCCGCGGCACTCGGAGTGGTGCTTTCCTGCACCCCCGGGGACGGCACTTCCGTGCGTCCGTCGCCCGAAGCGAGGCCGAAAGCTGCGCAGTCGCATGGCGTTCTCAAGCCCGTCCCACACTCCTTCTCCATCTGAAGTCCTCACCCGCACTTGATCAAGGAGTGACCGCACCCCATGTCGCACGCCCTGGCGCCCGAGGCCCCCCGCAGCCCGCTGCGCATCACCAACGCACGCCTGATCGACGGCACCGGCGGCTCGCCCGTCGACGACGCGGTCGTGCTCGTCGACGCCGAGGGCACCCTCAGCTACGTGGGCCCGGCCGTCGGCGCTCCCGACGCCGCCGTCGACGCACCCGACACACGTGTCATCGACGCCGCAGGTCGCACGGTACTTCCCGGCTTCTTCGACTGCCACGTCCACATGGCGTACGCGCACGGAAACAACCCTGCCATGCGCGGCGAACTCGACCCGGTCCTGGTCACGTACGACACCGCGACCCGCCTCAAGGAGACCCTCGAAGCGGGCATCACCAGCGCCCGCGATCTCGGCGGCCTGACCGCCGGGTACCGTACGGCCGTCGAGACCGGACGCATCGTCGGGCCGCGCCTGCACACCGCCGTGCGCATCCTGTCGCACACCGGCGGCCACGCCGACGTCCGGCTGCCCGACGGCCACGACTTCAGCTGTGGCATGTCCGAGATCGTCGACACCGCCGACGAGGCCCGCGTCGCCGTACGCAAGGTGATCCGCGACGGAGCCGACCTGATCAAGGTGTGTGCCACCGGTGGCATGGGCTCGCCGTACGACCAGCCCGAGGACGACGGCCTGACCGAGGACGAGATCCGCGCCGTCGTGGACGAGGCCCGCCGCCACCGCGGCAAGCCCGTCGCCGCCCACGCGCAGGGCACCTCCGGCATCCTCAACGCGATCCGCGGCGGAGTCACCTCCATCGAGCACGGCTACGGGCTGACCGACCAGGCCCTGGAGCTTGCGGGGGAGCGCGGCACGTTCGTCGTCCCGACGCTCTCCACCGTCTACGCCGGGATCGACAAGGAGACGATGCGGCCCTTCCACTACGAGAAGAAGGTCCGCTGGTCCGGCATCACCAAGGAGAACATCGCCCGCGCCATCGACCAGGGCGCCCGCATCGCGCTGGGCACGGACGCGGCCGTCGGCCCGCACGGCGTGAACCTGATGGAGCTCAGCTACCTGCACGACCTCGGCATGGACCCCATGTCCGCCATCGTCGCCGGCACGCGGACCTCCGCCGAGCTCCTCGGTGTCGACGACCGCCTGGGCACCCTCACCGCCGACCGCGTCGCCGACATCGTCATGTGCGACGGCGACCCGCTGGCCGACATCGGCGTCCTCGGCGACCCCGCCAACATCGTCTGCGTGATCCAGGACGGCGTCGTCCGCAAGGACCTGCTGCCCGCACACCGGAGCACCCCGCGGAAGCAGAGCACCACGGACAAGGTTTGACCGGCCCGGCCTTATCGGCCCCGAGTGCGAAGGAGCCACGATGGCCTCCTTGACCGACCACAAGTCCGCCGGGGAGACACCCCCGGGCGGCAAGGCACCGCACAGCCGCACGTCCCTCACCGACCGGGTGCTCTCGCTGATCGAACGGGCGGGCAACGCCCTGCCCAACCCGGTCGTCCTGTTCGTGGCCCTGTTCGTGCTCATCGCGGTGGTCTCCACCGCGCTCGCGTGGGCGGACGTGTCCGTCGCCGTGCCGGGCACGGACGCCACCAAGCACGTCACCGGCCTGCTCTCCGGCGAGGGAGTCCGCTGGCTGGCGCAGAACCTCGTCACCAATTTCGCTTCGTTCCCGCCGATCGCCGCCGTGCTCCTCATGATCATGGCCGTGGGGGTCGCCGAGAAGGCGGGCCTGCTGGAGACGGCGATGCGGGCCACCCTGGCCCGCGCCCCGCGCGCCCTCCTGCCGTACGTGGTGGCGCTCGTCGCCTGCCAGGCACACATGATGAGCGACGTGGCGGCGATCGTCCTGCCGCCGCTCGCCGGTGTCGTCTTCAAGAGCGCGGGCCGCCATCCGGTGGCCGGCCTGATCGGCGGGTTCGCCTGTGTCACCGCCGGATATGCGGCCGGGTTCACCATCGGCTCCCTCGACGCGCTCTACGTGGGCATCACCCAGCGGGCCATCGAGGTGCTGCCGGGCACGCACCACGTCGACGTGAACATCCTCGCCAACTACTTCTTCACCGCCTCCAGCAGCCTGATCCTCGGCCTCATCGGCGGCTTCCTCATCAGCCGGGTGCTCGAACCACGGCTGCCCGCTTGGGAGCCGGCCGAGAGCGGCCAGGAGGACGACGACCCGGAGGCCGCGCTCACCCCGGTGCAGCGCCGCGGTCTGCTGGTCACGGCGCTCGCCGTCCTCGTGTACGCGGCGGCGGTGCTGGCCCTGTGGCTGCCCGAGGGCGCGCCGTTGCGCGGCGACGGCGGGGCATTGGTTCCCTCGCCGCTGCTCGACGGCATCGTCCCGGTCCTGTTCGGCGCGTTCCTGCTCGCCGGCGTGGTGTACGGGCGCACGGTGAAAGCACTCGACGGGTCGGAGGGCGTCGTCAAGGCGATGACCGAGTCGGTGCAGGGCATGGCCGGATACGTGGTCATGATGTTCGTCGCGGCGCAGGTCATCGCGGTGTTCAACTGGTCCAACGTGGGCGCCCTGATGGCCGTGAAGGCGGCGGCGCTGCTCGACTCCATCGGCCTGACCGGCTTCGGGGCGCTGATCGCCTTCGTGGTCGTGGTGGGCGTGCTCAACCTCTTCGTCCTCTCCGGCTCCGCGCTGTGGTCCCTGATCGGGCCGGTGTTCGTCCCGGCGTTCATGCTGCTCGGCATGCACCCGGCGCTGACCCAGGCGGCGTTCCGCATCGGCGACTCGGCCACGGCCGTCATCACGCCGATGAACCCGTACGTCTTCCTGCTCCTGGCCCTGGTCCAGCGGTACGAGCCCCGGGCGCGGCTCGGCACCCTCATCTCGCGGCTCGCCATCTTCGTGCTGCCGTTCATGGTGGCGTGGCTGGCGATCCTGGCCGTCTTCTACGGGTTCCATCTGCCGCTCGGGCCGGGAGCCGGCATCGGTCTCAAGTAGCCGAAGCGCACCGGAGCGGGGCGGGGATGTCACGTGCACGGGTCCGGCCCCTGAGGGAGCCGGACCCGTGTCGTGCCGTCAGCGCCGCAGTGTCAGCAGACCCGGACGGTAGGGCAGGAGGCCGTAGTCGCCGCCCGAGGAGGGGCTGCGCCCCTGGTAGAGCATCTGGAGGTTGCAGGGATCGACGGTCATGGTCTGATCAGCGCTGGTGCGGATCAGTTCGCCGTGGCTGATGTCGTTGGTCCAGGTGGCGCCGCTGTTGGCCTTGCCGGCGAAGGGGTTGCTCTCGGTCGCGGCCTGCGGTGTCCATGAGCCGTTCAGGCTGGTCGCCGTGAACGAGCGGAAGTAGCGGCCCTGCGAGCCGATCGCCTCGACCATCATGAGGTAGCGGTTCTGGCCCTGCAGCTTGTAGACCTGCGGGGCTTCGAAGAGGTTGTTCGTCGTGTCGCTCATGACCACGGTCGAGTTCGTGCCGAAGCTGCCCGGGAAGTTCCCGATGGGCATGCTGGCCCGGTAGATCTTGCCGTTGTCACCGGCGAAGAACAGGTACATGTTCGTGCCGTCACCGATGAGCGTCTGGTCGATGGGGCCGGTTCCGGAGCCGGAGATGCTTCCGGAGAAGAGCACCTGCGGGGACGACCAGCCGTTCGGGTTGGTGGGGTCGCTCGACGTCCGGTATGAGAAGGCGCTCCCGCCCCACTGGTAGGTGAGCACCCAGATGTTCTTCGGCGCGAAGTAGAAGAGCGTGGGTGCGACGGTGGCGGAAGACATCGTGTTCTGGCCGGCCGAGGCCATCTCCGACCAGTTGCTGAACAGGTTGAAGTTCATCGAACCCCAGCTCGTCCCCGTGTCGTGCGTCGTCGCGTAGACGAGTTGCTTGCCGTTGTAGGGGACGACGGTGAAGTCCTTGAGGGACACCCACCCCGACTTGGGCTGAGCCAGCGCGCCCGTCGACGACCAGCTGTAGGACGACGGAAGATCGCACGAGCCGGGGGTGTCGTCACCGACCTTGACGAGCTTCCACTGTTGGTTGGTGCCGCCCCAGTCGTCGTACTGGACGATGTTCGCGCCGTCGGCGGTGGAACCGCCCTGCACTTCGAGGGCCTTGCCGCTGCTGCGCGAGATGAGCCGCACGTAGCCGTCCGAGCTGTCGGCAAGGCGCCACTGCTGGTTGGTGGCGTTCAGGTCGGTCCACTGGACGATCGAGCCGCCGTTCGCTGTGGACCAGTTGTAGACGTCCAGCACCTTGCCCGAGAGGCGGGACTTGACGCGGTAGTAGCCGCCCCCGGCGTCGACGAACTGCCACTGCTGCTGGCTCTGGTCGTTTCTGGCCCACTGGGTGATGCGGGCGCCGTCGGTGGTCGCCATGTTGTAGACGTCCAGGGCTTTGCCGCTGTTGCGGTTGACCAGTACGTACGAGGCGTTGGGGTCGACGGTCGCCGCGGCGGCGGGCTGGGCGCCGAGGAAGGTGGCGACGAGCAGCAGAGGCGCGAGGACCGCGAGTAAGCGTCTCAGGCGGACCGGGGACGGTGTGCGGAACCACATCAGAAGGACTCCCTTGAGGCCTGGGCCAAGTCTGAAAACTTTTCGGAGAATTCCCGGAATCTGTGACGCCACAAGCTAGGAATGCGGGGCTCTCCGGTCAAGGTCTCTCGCTGATCTGTCCACAAACGGCGGCTGGTTGAGGTTCCGGAAGGTTTTCGGGCGCGGACCGGAAAGATTTCTCTGCGGGGTGTATTGACGATGCACCGCCAACACCCAATCATCCGTGTCTGCGGCCCCGACCATCGTTCGAAATTGCGAACCATGTCGACCCGCTCCGTGACTTCTACCTTGGAGGCACAGCCATGGGCTCGTACGCCCTTTCCAGACCCGTTGTCCGCCGAAAACTCCACGGTCTGCTGTTATCGCTGTTCGTCGGTGTCCTCGGTGTGGCCGCCACGCTGCTCGCCCCGCCGACCGCACACGCGGCCGAGGGCACGCTCGGCGCCGCGGCCGCGCAGAGCGGCCGCTACTTCGGTACCGCCATCGCCTCGGGCAAGCTGGGCGACTCGGCGTACACGTCGATCGCCGGCCGTGAGTTCAACATGGTGACCGCCGAGAACGAGATGAAGATCGACGCCACCGAGCCGCAGCGCGGCCAGTTCAACTTCAGCGCCGGTGACCGCGTCTACAACTGGGCCGTGCAGAACGGCAAGAAGGTGCGCGGCCACACCCTGGCCTGGCACTCCCAGCAGCCCAGCTGGATGCAGAGCCTCAGCGGCAGCACCCTGCGCCAGGCGATGATCGACCACATCAACGGCGTGATGGGCCACTACAAGGGCAAGATCGCTCAGTGGGACGTCGTGAACGAGGCCTTCGCCGACGGCAGTTCGGGAGCCCGGCGCGACTCCAACCTCCAGCGCACCGGCAACGACTGGATCGAGGTCGCCTTCCGCACCGCGCGCGCCGCCGACCCGTCCGCCAAGCTCTGCTACAACGACTACAACGTAGAGAACTGGACCTGGGCCAAGACCCAGGCCATGTACAACATGGTCAAGGACTTCAAGCAGCGCGGCGTGCCCATCGACTGCGTCGGCTTCCAGTCCCACTTCAACAGCGGCAGCCCCTACAACAGCAACTTCCGCACCACGCTGCAGAACTTCGCCGCCCTCGGCGTCGACGTGGCCGTCACCGAACTCGACATCCAGGGTGCCTCGGCCACGACGTACGCCAACGTGACCAACGACTGCCTGGCCGTCTCGCGCTGCCTCGGCATCACCGTCTGGGGCGTGCGCGACACCGACTCCTGGCGATCCGGGGACACGCCGCTGCTGTTCAACGGCGACGGCAGCAAGAAGGCCGCCTACACCTCCGTCCTCAACGCGCTCAACGGCGGCTCCACCACGACGCCCCCCTCGGACGGCGGGACGATCAAGGGCGCCGGTTCTGGCCGCTGCCTGGACGTCCCCAACTCCAGCACCACCGACGGCACCCAGGTCCAGCTGTGGGACTGCTCGGGCGGCACCAACCAGCAGTGGACGTACACCTCCGCCGGTGAACTCAAGGTCTACGGCAACAAGTGCCTGGACGCCGCAGGCACCGGCAACGGCGCCAAGGTCCAGATCTACAGCTGCTGGGGCGCCGACAACCAGAAGTGGCGTCTGAACTCCGACGGATCCATCGTGGGCGTCCAGTCCGGCCTCTGTCTCGACGCCGTCGGGGCCGGCACGGCCAACGGCACCCAGATCCAGCTCTACTCCTGCTCGAACGGAAGCAACCAGCGCTGGACCCGCACCTGATGACCTGATGCTCAGGGGTCGCCGCCAGGGTGGCGGCGACCCTCGCGCCGGGTTCAGCCGCGGTCGGCCCAGTCCACGACGGTGTCGGCGAACTCCTGCGGCACCTGCTCCGGCGCCGCCACGTGCCCGTCGGACAGCACTCGGGTCGGGCAGTCGAGTGCCGCCGCGAACTTCGCCAGGGACGGCCGGGAGAACCTGTCATCGGGTGCGCACACCGCGAGTGTGCGTGCGGTGATTCTCGGCAGGCGGGGTTCCATGGCGTAGCGGCGCACCGCCTCGTGGCCCTCCTCGACGCGGTCGAGGACGGTCAGCGCGTCGACGACGTACCGGCCCAGCGCGTCCTCCTCGCCCGGCCGGTAGAAGCCGCGCCGCTTGTCCCACAGCTCTCGCAGGTGCGTGCCGTCGGGCGCGGGGTCGACATGGTCGACGCTGCCGGGGTCGCCGTTGCGCTTCTCGTCATCGACGAACGGGGTTCCCGACAGCAGGAGACTCGCCACCCGGTCCTGGAAACGGGCGGCCACCTCGACGGCGATCACACCGCCGGTGTGGTGACCGACCAGGTGGAACCGGTCCAGGCCGAGCGCCTCGATCAGGTCGCCCGCCGCGTCCGCGAAGCGCTCGATGGTGTGCGCCCCCTCGGGCTTCGCGGAGGCCCCGTAGCCCAGGGTGTCCATCGCGATCGCCCGGTACCGGGTTCCGACCAGGGGGAGTACATCGAGGTACTCCGTCCAGGAGCGGGGCGTCTGATGGAGCAGCAGCACGGGCTCGCCCTCACCGCACTCCACGTAGTGCAACTGGCCGAAACGGCTGGGCACATAGCCCTTCCGCGGCGTGTTCGTGTCCGTCATGCGCGGCTCGCTTTCGTCACAGGGCCGGCAGCACCGAGGCGCCGACGGATTCGATGAGGCCGGTGGGCGGGTCGTACGAGCCGACGTGTTGCAGGAACACCCCGCTGACGCCGTCGGCGTGCAGGGCACGCAGCCGACGTGCGATGTCGTCCGCCGTGCCGAACAGGCAGAATTCCTCGGCGAACCGCAGCGCCGCCGCGTCGTCCACCCATGCGGAAGCGACCTTCACGGCGGCGTCCCAGTCCTCGGCGTGCACCAGGTCGGGATACACGCCCTCGATGACGTCGGGTACGGCGACGTCGATGCCGGCGAGGGCGAGGAAGGGGCCGCCGCCGTTCTGGGCGATCGACGCGCAGATGGGTTTGATGCGGCGGGCCGCCGCCATGATGTCGTCGGTCACCTCGCAGTACGCGGACACCGTCACGGGCACCGACCGTGCCGGGCGACCGGCCGCCTGTTCGCCCTCCCGTACCCGGGCCGTGGCGCCCGCCAGGGTGCGGGGCGAGACACCACTGAGCAGGATGGCGCCGTCCGCCGCCTCACCGGCGAGCCGGAGGTTGCGCGGCCCGCTCGCCGCCAGATGCAGTGGCACCTCGGGCCGGGGATCACGCATCCGCGAGCGGACCGTTCCCGCGGTGCCCGCGAAGTCCCACTCCTCGCCGTCGAGCAGGGCGCGCAGCAGGGTGAGGCCTTCACGCATCTCACCCGTCGTGCTCTGGCGCAGTCCGACGGGTCCGACCGAGCTGTTGCCCACGCCGAGACCGAGGGTGAAGCGACCCGGGGCCAGTTCGGCGACGCTGCGCGCGGCGGAGGCGACTACCGCCGGGTGGCGGGTCACCAGGTTGGTGACCGCCGTGCCCAGGCCGATCCGCTCCGTGCCGAGCGCGGCGGCCGTGAGGGTGGTGAACACGTCGCGCCACAGGAGCTGCGAGTCCGGGAACCACGCCGCGTCGAAGCCGAGTTGCTCCGCCCTGCGTACGGCCTCCGTGACCCGGTCGGCGCGATCGCAGGGCGGGATGCGTACGCCGACCGACAGACGGCCCCCGTCCGCCTCGGTCGCGTCGGCGACGCTCACCGGGCGCTCACCATCGGGGTGTCGACGCCCACCGGGCCGAGCGGCGTCGCCCCGCCGGGGGAGCCGAGCGCGGTGTCGCGGCCGGGGAGGATCTCCACGAAGAAGCTCCGGTTGTCCTCGCGGAACTCGGGGTCGGCCTTGCGGTCGACGGTGATCGCCTGTTCGGGGCAGGCGACTTCGCAGGCCCCGCAGTCGATGCATTCCATTGGGTTGATGTAGAGCTTGCGCTCGCCCTCGTAGATGCAGTCGACCGGGCACTCCTCCATGCAGGACCGGTCCATGATGTCGACGCAGGACGAGCCGATGACGTACGCCATGGTGTGTTCAGTGCTCCTTCTCGGTGGAGTGGCCGGGGAACAGGGCCGCCTCCGGGTCGATGACGGTGGCCGCGTTGTTGACGGCGGTGGCGGCCTCGCCGAAGCCGACCGAGATCAGACGGACCTTGCCGGGATAGTCGGTGATGTCGCCCGCGGCGAACACGCGGGGCTGGTTGGTCGCCATGTGGGTGTCGACGGTGATCTTCCGGGCCTGGAGGTCGAGGCCCCAGTGCTGGAGCGGGCCGAGGTCGGCGAGGAAACCGAGCGCGGCGACGACGGTGCCGGCCGGGACGAGGCGGGTCTCCTTGGTCGTACGGTGTCTGATCTCGGCCTGCTCCACCCGGTCGGTGCCGATGAGCCGGCTCACCTCGCTGTCGGTGACGATCTCCACGCCGAGGTCGCGGACCTTCTCCACGGACGCCGCGTGGGCGCGGAAGCGGGCGGTGCGGTGCACGAGGGTGACCGAGCGGGCGATCGGGGCGAGCAGGGCCGCCCAGTCGAAGGCGCTGTCGCCGCCGCCCACGACCAGCACGTCCCGGTCCGCGTGCACCGACGGGTCCGGCACGAAGTACTCGAGCCCGCGCCCGAGGAACTCCTCCCCGGCGGGCAGCGGGCGCGGAGTGAACGTTCCTACGCCGCCCGTGATCACGACGGCCTTGGCGCGCACCGTCGCCCCCTGGTCGCTCCGGACGACCGGCAGCCCGTCGGCGTCGTGCGTCAGCTCAGCGGCCCGGTGGCCCAGGAGATAGCGCGGGGAGTACGGCTCGGCCTGGGCGACGAGACCGTCCACCAGGTCGCGGCCGCGCACGGACAGGAAGCCGGCGATGTCGAAGATCGGCTTCTCGGGGTACATCGCGCTGATCTGTCCGCCGAGCTGCGGAAGGACGTCCATGACGGTGACGGTCAGGCCGCGGAACCCGGCGTAGTACGCGCCGTACAGGCCCGCCGGTCCTGCGCCGATGATCAGGACGTCGGTGGTCAGGACGCCGGTGTCGTCGGTGAGTTCGCTCATGTGGGGAGCGTAGGAACGAGGAGGTGGTTCTCCCTACGGAGTCGTTCCGTTGAGCAGGACGGCCCCGGCGCGCGGGCCGCGGAACGCGGCGAGGGGCCCGCCGGACGGCGGGCCCCTTCGTGCGTGTGCGAGGTGGCGCGGCTAGGCGAGCGACCGTCCGATGCCCAGCGCGGCGGTCCGCAGCGCCGTCGCGTGCCCGGCCGCGTCCATCCGGTACGTGGGCGCCGTGATGGACAGCGCGCCCACCAGGGTGGTGCCCCCGGCGAACACCGGCACGGCCAGGCTCGCGTAACCGAGCCTGATCTCCTCGGACTCCAGGGCGATGCCCTCGTCCCGGATCCGGTCCAGCTGGGCGCGCAGACGTCCCGGGGAGATCACCGTGTGCCGGGTGACCGGCTTGAGGCCGCTGCGGACCACGTCGACGAAGAGCGACGGCGGCGAGTGCGCGAGGATCGCCTTGCCGGTGCCCGTGCAGTACAGCGGGAGCCGGCCCGCGATCCGGGACTCGGCGTTCAGCCCGCGGTGCGGGAAGATCTTGTCCAGGTAGACGACGTCCAGGCTGTCGTGGATGGCGAAGTGGATGGTCTCCCGGGTGATGAGGAGCAGATCCTCCATGTACGGCTGCACGGCCTCGCGCAGGATGCGCTGCCGGTGCACCCGCTGCCCCAGCTCGAACAGCCGGAGGCCGAGCCGGTAGTCGCACCCCTCGCGCTCCAACAGCCCCCAGGTGACGAGCTCCTGGGCCAGCCGGTGCACCGTCGCCTTGGCCGCGCCCGACCGGCGCACCAGCTCGGCCAGTGAGAGCGCGGCGTCGTCGGAGGTGAAGGCCTCCAGGATCGGACGGACCTTCCCCAGAACGGAGTTCATCGGGTCGGCCCCACCCGCCTCGTCCGCCTCGGGCCCGTGCCCCGGCTCGTTGGGGCGTGACGAGAGCACGAACCCGGCGGGCGCCGTGACGCCCGGGCGGCGATCGGCCGGCGGTGCCCCGGCCGTCGCGCTCATGCCGACTGCCCCGCGTCCACGGCCGCCGGGTCGATGACCGCGACCCCCATTCCGGTGAGCCACTCGGGCATCGGCTCGTAGGCCAGACGCCGGGCGGGCGCATGGTCGAGGGCGGCGGCCATCAGGAGCCAGGTCCGCAGCTCCTGCGCGCCGTTGCCCGCGGCCTTCTCCAGCTCCTCCGTCGTGTACGCGGTGAGGCAGTGTGCCTCGCCGCGTTCGAGAAGGGCGAGGAACTCGTTGTCGAACTCCGGGGTGAGGGAGGCCTCGGCGGCCCGGATGATCTCGCGGCGACGCTTGTCGTAGTCCTGCCAGTTGTCGCGGCCGTTCAGCCACGCGCCGACCATGAACTCCTCGTCGTCGCCGTGCGGTTCGCGCCAGTCCGGCCAGGGCAGCCGGTGCGAGAGCCCGCCGGAGCCGACCACCGCGACCCGCCGGTCGCCGGGGAAGGCGAGCACGGCCTCGCGCACTGCGCGCCCCAACTCCTCGCACCGCTCCAGCGTCGGCAGCGGATGGGCGAAGACGTTCACCACCAGCGGCACGATCTCCACGTCGAGCCCGTCGAGCAGGTACTGGATGGCGTGCGACTGCCCGTGGTCGATCTGGAGCCGGGCGGAGAACGCCGGGTCGAAGCGCCCGCTCTCCACCAACGAGTCGGCGATGTGCTGCGCGAGCGGCACGTCCACCGGCTGCGGGCCCTTCGGTGTCCCGGACTCGCCGCTCGCGATGCACTCCCCGACGCCGAGCGTGAACGGCGGGATCAGGTCGAGCCAGAACCCGCGGAAGTGGTTCGAGCCGATCAGGACGACGGTGTCGGGACGTGTCCGGACCAGCTCTTCGCGGGCCGCACCGAGCGCGTCGCGGAAGCGTTCGGCCCGGTCCTTGTGGAGGGTCTCCTCCCAGTGCGTGTTCATCAGCGTGCTGTGGGAGGCCCCCACACCGAGCACGATCTCGCTCATGCCGTTGCTCCTTCCAGTGCCGTGGGGGAGTCGCAGTCCGCGCGGGAACGGGTGACGGTGTCCACCGCCGTGCGGATCAGGTGGCGGGTCAGTCTCTGCATCTCCCGTACGGAGACGGTGTTCATGCCGCGGGTGAAGTCGATGTCGAACGGTGCCTCGGTGACCTTCGGCATGCCGACACGGACCGTCGGGATGCCGCGCCCGCGCAGGATGTTCGCGTCGGTGGCGCCGCTGTTGCCGGTCACGACCTCGTGCGGGCGCCCTTCCAGGGCCTCCCACCCGGCGACCGCGCTGCGGAAGACCCAGCTCTCCCGGCTCGTCGACGTCCCGGGAATCGCCAGGATCATCTCCACCGTCGCGTCGAGCCCCGGCATCGAGCGCCTCAACTCCTGGACAGCGGCGACGAATTCACGCTTCGCCTGCATCGGGGTCGTCTCCGGAGCGATCCGCAGGTCCACGCGCAGGGTGCACGCCGCCGGGGTGGCGGCGGCAAGGCGGGGCCAGCCACCGCGCACCGAGGAGACGATGCCCTGGGGCGCGACCGTGCCGCCGGTGTGCCGCTTCGCGTACTCGGTGAACCACTCCTCCAGGTGCCGTACGACGTCGCCGGCGCGGTTGATCGCGTTGTCGTACGGCAGCCGGTGGCGCGAGCCCACGTAGGTGTGGGTGCCGTGCACCGTCACCTCGAACCACACCAGGCCGACCTCGTCCCACGACACGGTCCACCCCGGCTTGGCGATGACCGCGTAGTCCGTCCACACACCTTGCTCCAGGAGGAACGAACAGCCCGCGCCCTGACCGGTGTTGAGCCGGTCGCTGCCGGGCCGGGCGTTGGTCGGCATGCCGCCCGCGCCGAACGCGGCCACCAGGTCCCCGGTGAGCGGCACCCCGGCCAGCGCGATCGCCTCGGCGGCCATCATCACGCAGGCCGCGTGGCCCTTGGGGTTGGAGGCACCGAGGCCGGTCACCAGGTCGTCGTAGACGGTCGCCTCGGGACGCATGTCCTCACGCAGCTTCGGCCCGGCCCACGGCACGTCCTCGCTCTCCTCACCCACGGTGAAGGTGTCGATGGGCGCGTACAGCATCAGATCGGGCCCGGTGCCGTCGCCTTCGAGGCGGGCCCAGGCGTTCGCCTGCCGCGCGTCGATCGGCTGACAGGCGGCGCGCAGGCCCACCGATTCGAGCGTGCCCGCGATGTGCTGCGCGAGCGGCCGCTCGTCACCGGTCGGGCTGGGGACCCCGACGAGGCCCACGATCAGCTCGCGCAGCCGTTCCTCGGTGACGTGCCGCCACGCCTCCGACACCCATCCGCGACGCTGTGCGTCGAGTCCGGAGAGCCCGTCGTGGGCGTTGTCGCCGGTCACTGGTTGACCCGGTGGACCTGGGTCATCGTGGTCCGTGCGAAGCGCTGCTTCGCGCGGGGGAGTGCCACCGCGACCGCGACACCGAGCAGGATCTTGAACAGGGTGTGGGCCATGATCAGGCCTCCTTTTTCGTGGTGTCCGTGGCGTCCGCGGTGGGGTCGGTGACGCCCGCAGCGGCGAGCTTCTTGCCGTACTCCTCCTCGCTGAGATTGCGCCACGCGGTCAGTGACACGTCGGGGCGGTACAGCTTCTCCGGGGGCGCGTCGGTCACGTCGACCATCCAGGCGTCCTGGCCGGAGAACTCTCCGTGGAACAGCCAGCGGACGGCGCCCAGGTACTTGGCGTAGAAGCGCAGCGTCTCCCAGCCCTGCGTGAAGTTGACCATCACGCCGACGTACTGGTGGTTGTCCGCGTCGACCGGGACGTAGAACTCGTAGTGGATGAACTTCGGGTACGCGATCCGCAGCACGCCCGGCATCGACAGGGACGCGAAGCCGGGGAACTCCTGGGCCTCGATCACCGGGTCGACGGCGTCGGCCTTGCCGGTGTTGCCGAGGTTGAACGCCGCGCCTTCACCAGGTGGCTGCTTCTTCCACCACCGCTTGTTGGACCAGCGGCCCACGCCCGGGAAGTCGGCCTCCCAGTACACCTCGTCCTGGACGCGGTAGATCCAGCGGTCCTTCGGCACGATCCGCGTGATGTTCCACGTCGGCATCGGCTTGAACAGGCGCCAAAGGGCCGTCCGGTGCAGGTACTTGGCGTGGCCCTCGTCGAAGCCGTTCTCGCAGGCGAAGCGCCAGTTGCCGCCGCGCGGCTCGATACGGCCGCCCATCACGAAGGCGTTCGACACCAGCTCCTCGGGGAGCTGCTCGTCGATCGGGTGCGGCTCCTCCTCGGCGACCGGCATGTACACCCAGACCATGCCGAGCCGCTCCTCGACGGCGTACGTGCGCACGCCCAGCTTGCCCGTGAGACGGCAGCCGGGGCCGTCGGTGATGACCGCGGACAGCTTGCCGGTGGGCAGGTCGAAGGTCCAGCCGTGGTACGGGCAGCTGACGGTGCCGGGGAACTGCTGGTTGCCCTCGGACAGCGGGACGCCGCGGTGCGGGCAGCGGTTGTGCAGCGCGTACACCTTTCCGCTGTCGCGGATCAGCGTGATCTTCTCGCCGCAGAGCGTGAACGGCTTCGGGTCGTCGGTGATGTGGCTCGCCCAGGTGACCGGGTACCAGTAGCCGCGGAAGCCGGACGCCGCCGCGTCGTAGTGGGGCCAGGACGACCAGTCCTGCCGGCCGATCTTGTCGGCGGATCCGCGGCGCGCCCTGGCGGGCTCCTTCTCGGCGGATTTCTTCACGGCGGGGGATCGCTCGCTCGTCGTCATCTCGTCGTGGCCTCCTGCTCAAGTGGGTGTGCGGCACGAGCATCCGACGCGGTGCGGCTGCCGCCTATGAACCTGTTCCGGTGAACGGACCGGGGCCGGTTCGGACCGGTCAGCGAACCAGGAGCCTTGATCGGGCGGGAGCGGGCGGACAGCATCCGCCCATGAACCGCATGACGATCCCCGGCCTCGTCGACGCGGCGGCCGCACACCACGGCGAGCGGACCTTCCTCACCGTCGACGGGACCCGGCGCACCTACGCGCGGACACGCACGGCCGCGGCCACCATGGCCGGCGCGCTCGCGGCCCGCGGCTGCCGGCCCGGCGACCGCGTCGCCGCGCTGCTCCCCAACCGCGTCGAACTGATCGACCTGATCCTCGGCTGCGCCTGGCTCGGCGCGGTCGTGGTCCCGCTCAACACCGCGCTGCACGGGCGGCTGCTCCGGCACGCGCTGGACGAGTCGACGCCTCAATTCCTGTACGTGGACGAGGAACTGGCCGAGCGCGTGGAGGCGGTGGGATACGCGGGCGAGGTGTGGGTGACCGGTTCGCCGCATGCGCCCGTCCCCGGCGTCGACGAGGCGCTCGCTCCCTGGCCGTCCCGGCCCGGGGACACGGCCGCCATCCTGTTCACCTCCGGCACCACGGGGCCGTCACGCGGGGTGCGCTGCCCGCACGCCCAGTTCTTCTGGTGGGGCCGGAACGTGGCCGACTCGCTGCGCCTGACCGCCGACGACACCCTCTACACCTGCCTGCCCCTGTTCCACACCAACGCCCTCAACGCACTGGCGCAGGCGATGACCGTGGGTGCCTCCATGGTGGTGGACCGCAAGTTCTCCGCCTCGCGGCACTGGCAGCGGGCCGCCGAGACCGGAGCCACGTGTGTGTATGTGCTCGGTGCCATGGTGCCGATGCTGCTCGCCCGGCCGCCGGGCCCCGGCGACCGTGCGCACCGGGCATGGCGCGGGCTCGGTCCGGGCACGCCCGGCGCGCTGTGGCAGGTGTTCCGCGAGCGGTTCGGCGTGACGCTCGTCGACGGATTCGGTTCCACCGAGACCAACCTGGTGATCGGTTCCGACCCCGAGGACTGCCGCGCCGGGTACATGGGCACGGTGCGCGACGGCTTCGAGGCGCGGGTCGTCGACGCGGGTCTCTCCCGGGTTCCCGACGGAACGCCCGGTGAACTGGCGGTCCGCACCCACCAGGAACACGCCTTCGCCACGGGCTACGTGGGCGATGTGTCACTGGATCCGGGTTCGTGGCGTCGCACCGGGGACCGCGTGGTGCGCGAGCCCGACGGCTGGTTCCGCTTCGTCGACCGCGTCAAGGACTGCATACGGCGACGTGGCGAGAACATCTCGTCGTACGAGGTCGAGACCGCGCTGCGGGCGCATCCTGATGTCGCCGAGGCGGCCGCGTTCCCGGTTCCGTCGGCACTCGCCGAGGACGAGGTCATGGTGGCGGTGGTGCCGCGTGCGGGCCGGGTGCTGGACGCGGCGGAGGTGGCGCGCCACTGCGCCGGAGAGCTTCCCGCATTCGCGGTGCCACGGTACGTGGACGTGGTCGCGGCGCTGCCGCTCACGGAGACGGGAAAGGTGCGCAAGTCCGTGCTGCGGGAACAAGGTGTCACCGAGGTGACGTGGGACAGGTGCGGATAGGGGAGCCGCTGATGGCGGCAGCCCGGCCGGACACACATGTCCCCGCGCCCCCCCCGGAGGGGCGCGGGGTGTCCCCATGTATGGCGAGTGTCACGCGGGCAGCAGAACCGCCCGCCCCCGTACCCGTCCGCCGCGCAGCGCGTCGAGCGCCGCCGGAGCCTCGGCCAGACCGAACTCCTGCACCGCCAGCGACAGTTCACCCTCGGAGAGCCTGCGCACCAGGTCACCGGAGACCTCCCTGGCCCGGCGTTCCTGGCGGATCATGTTCACCGGCAGCAGCGCCACCTCGTCGAGCAGCCAGCTCGGCAGGTCCAGCTCGACGCGCGGGCCTGCGACGTACCCGATGACCACGGCGCGCCCGCCCTGCCGCACCCACCGGCTGCGGCCGACAAGCCCCGCGCCACCAAGTGTGTCGACGAGCAGCGATGCCGACCGGTCCCGGGCGAGACCTTCCGCGTCGTCCAGCGTCACGGCCTCCACCCCCTTCGGCACATCGGCCAGCTGGTCCTCCCGGCCGACCACACCGGTCACCCGGGCGCCCGCCGCCAGCGCCTGCTGCGCCACCATCGCGCCGACCGCACCGGCCGCGCCCACCACGACGACGTCCTCGTCCCCACCGATCCGGGCGACATCGTGCAGAGCCACGTACGCGGTCGTGGCGGGGACGAAGAAGCTCGCCGCCACCGCGGGGGCGAGCGGGGCCGCGAGCGGGGTGACGGCCTTGCGCTTCACGCTGACCCGCTCGGCCCACGTGCCGTCGCGCAGGAGGCCCAGGCCGCCCCCGCGCAGCACGACCTGCGTGCCCGGCGCGAGACCGGAGTCGGCATCCGCCTCAAGGACCGTGCCCGCGCCCTCGACGCCGCCGACGTACGGAAGCGAGGGCTTGAGCTCGAACTCGCCGGACGCGACGGTGGCATCGAGGTGCGAGACACCGCCCGCCGTGACCTGGACGAGGACCTCTCCCGGCGCGCGGACGGGCTCGGGCACCTCGTCGAGGACCGGAGCGGCGCCCCAGTCGTGGAACCGGACCGCCCGCATCAGCCGGCCGCCTTGCCGATGAATTCGAGGCTGAGGGCGTTGTAGCGCTCGGCCTGCTCGTGCTGCGGCCAGTGCCCGCAGTTCTCGAAGAGTTCGAGGCGCGAGCCGGGAATGGCCTCGTGCAGCGCCGTCGCCTCGGGGGTTTCGCCGAACGGGTTCTGACGTCCCCACACCACCAGCGCCGGCTGGGTGATCTGCGCCAGGTGCTCGGGGCGCAGCAGATTGCGCTGGCGGCGCTCCATGTCCTGGAGGGAGAGGAGGTTGTCGACGCCCGCGACGAACTCCGGCGTGTGGTAGATCGCGTGCCGGACCTCGACCAGCTCCTCGGTGGCGGAGGCGTCGTCGGCCATGAGCAGCCGCATCCGCTTGCGCGTGAGGTCGATGTCGTCGGAGGCGACGGCCTTCTTGGTGCTGGTGCGGATGCGGTCCATGACCTCGGGGTTGGCCACCGTGCCGCCGGAGCACAGGAGTTGGAGGCTGCGCACCCGCTCGGGGTGTTCGATGGCGGCGCGGGCGCCGACCCAGCCGCCGAGGGACTCTCCGACGATGTGGGCGCTGTCGATGCCGACGGCGTCCAGGTAGTCGAGCAGGTGGGTCACGTAGTCGGCGATCTCGTACGGCTTGTCGGGCTTGCCGGTGTAGCCGTGGCCGAGCATGTCGATGGCGTGCAGGTCGTAGGCGGCGTGTGCGGTGATGTTGCGCGCGAAGGCTTCCAGGTGACCGCTGGTGCCGTGCAGGAAGACGACTGCATGGGCGGTCGGGTCACCGGCGCGCAGGGCGCGGGTGGGGACTCCGGCGGCGTCGACGTACTCGACGCGGAACGGGGTGGGGCTGATCTCGGTCCAGATCGACATGAGGCGTGCTCCGTAAGGCTGTTGAGGGAGAAGGGGGGAGGGGAGAGATTCAGTTCAAGGAGGTCAGTTCAAGGAGTTCAGTTCAAGGAGTCGAGGAAGCCGCTGACCACCGAGTGGTAGGCCTCGGGTCGCTCCTCCTGGAGGTGGTGGGAGGCGTGGTCCATCACGTGGAGGTTCCCGCTGGGCACCATGCGGGCCAGCATCAGCGGGTAGTCCGGGGTGAGGAACGCGTCCTGCATGCCCCACATGAACAGCGTCGGAGCCTGCACCCGGCCCAGTTCCTCGGTGAGGTCCTGCCAGTCGCCGCGCGGCGAGTCGGACATGGCCGCGAGCGCGCGCTCGCCCTCGTCGAGGCTCTGCTCGTGGCGCAGCGTCAGTGTCTCCTCGGGGAGCTTCGCGCCGTCGTACCACTCCAGCTTCGTGATGAGCTGCCGCATCTTCTCGCGGGTCGGACCCTCGCCGCCGTAGTAGATGTCGCGGGCCGTGCGGCCGCGGTGACCGCTCTCGGGGAGCGGGGCGAGCGGCCCGTAGAAGACGGGCATGCTGCCGGTGATGACGAGGGACCGGACGCGGTCCGGGTACTTCGCGGCGAGGTTGAGGGCGATGGTGCCGCCCCACGAGTTGCACACGAAGTCGGCGCGGTCGACGCCGAGGGTGTCGAGGAGGCCGACCGTCTTCGCCGCGTGGTGGTCCCACATCGGCCCCTCGATGCGGGACTTCTCCGACTTGCCGTACTGCTGGATGTCGACGAGCAGACAGCGCCGGTCGGCCGCGAACAGGGGCGCGACGGGCCCGAAGTCGCTCCACGCGGTGCAGCCGGGGCCGCCGCCGTGCAGGAACACGGTGTCGGGGCCCGAGCCGAGGTCGTGGTAGTGGTAGCGGATGCCCGCGCCGTCCGCGTAGTGGCTCTCCGGTGCTGGTGACATGCGAGTCCTTCCGTACGAATGCCGGGGGTACGGTGTCGAGCCCATCACCGCGCCGGGCGCGGGCCCAGCGTCACGGTCCGTTCAGCGAACCGCTCCCACTGGGTGATGCAGTGGGTGACGCACCGGGCGATGCAGCGCGCGATTCGCTGGACGCCTCACTGCGCGGTGTAGCCGCCGTCCACGTGCACCACTGCCCCGGTGGTGAAGGACGAGCCGGCGGCGAGCAGCGGGAGCACCGCGTGCGCGACGTCCTCGGGCCTGCCCCAGCGGCCCAGCGGCACCTTGGCGGTGAACGCGGCCCGGGCGGCGGCGTCGGTACCGGTGTCACCCTCGTTCATGGGGGTGCGCACGGGGCCGGGCGCGACGCAGTTCACGGTGACGCCGGTCCCGGCGACCTCCAGGGCCGCCGACCTGGTGAGCGCGGCGACCGCGCCCTTCGTGGCGGCGTACCCGGACCGCTCGGGAGCGCCCGTCGAGCCGAGCACCGAGCCGATCGTGACGATGCGTCCGTGGCCGGCGTCGAGCATGCCGGGCAGGACGGCGCGGATCGCCAGCCAGGTGCCGATGACGTTGGTGTCGAGGGCGGCGCGGAAGTCGTCGGGTGTCAGGGCCAGCACCGAGCCCCGGGCCAGCCGTCCTGCGGCCGTCACCAGACCGGTGACCGGGCCGAAGCGCTCGGCGGCCCGGCTCACGGCCGCGGCCAAAGCGGCGGGATCGGTGGTGTCCGCGACCAGCGCCAACTGGGCGTCTGTGGCGATGTGTTGAAGGCGGTCGGCCGCCGCGCGGCAGCGATCGGCGGAACGCCCGGTGACCACGACCGGGCGCCCGGCACGGGCCACCGCCTCCGCAATGGCCAGGCCGATCCCGCTGGTGCCGCCCGTGACGAGCACGGGCCCGTTCCGAGGCGCTTCGTCTGTGTGCTGTGTGAAGGTCATCCGGCGAGGATGCGCATCGACCGGGGACACACCAACGCGGGCGGTCCGGTCACCGGAACCGGACCACCCGCGCTGTCGCGGCGTCACCGCCCGGTGAACACCGGCGCCCGCTTCTCCAGGAACGCCTGGAGCCCCTCCGCCGCGTCGGCGGTCCCGGTCAGGTCGGCGACGCCCTTCTCCTCGCGCTCCAGGGCCTGTTCGACGGGCAGCCCGTACCCCTCGTCGACGACCCGCTTGAGCAGGCCGATGGCGGCCGTCGGCTGCGCCGCGAGGCGGCGGGCCCGCTCGGCGACCACCGTGCCGAAATCGGCCTGCTCCACCACGACGTCGACGAGTCCGAGCTCCAGGGCGCGCTGCGGCGTCAGCCCTTCCCCCTCGATCATCAGGCGTTTCGCCACGTGGGGGCCGACGATCCTGGGGAGTCGCTGACTGCCACCGGCTCCCGGGAACAGTCCGAGCCGCATCTCCGGGAAGCCGAACGTGGCCTCCGCCGAGAGGATCCGCACGTCGCAGGCGAGCGACAACTCGGCTCCGCCGCCCAGCGCGTGGCCGTTCATCGCCGCGACGACCGGCTTGGGAGCCTGCTCGATCACCCGCTGCACATCGATCCAGCGGCGCATCTTCGCCTGGTTGCCCGCCGACAGGTCCCGCATGACGGCGATGTCGGCGCCGGCGATGAAGAACCGCCCGGTGCCGGTGATGACGACGCAGCGCACCTCCGGATCGGCGGCCAGCGGCGGCAGGACCGCGAGGAACTCCTCGATCATCGCCGGATTCACGGCGTTCGCCTTGGGCCGGTCCATGCGGACCGTGGCCACGGCGCCGTCGCGCGTCACGTGCAGTACGGAGGGCTTCTCCTCGGTCGGCTTCTCCCGGGTCATCCTCGCCTCGCTCATTCGGTCACTCCGTCGGCGGTCAGCGCCGCCAGCTGTTCACTGTTCAGGTCGAGCAGTTCGCGCAGCACCTCGTGTGTGTGCTGCCCGAGGAGGGGTGCGGGCCGGTCGAGTTCGCCGGGCGTCGCGGCCAGCCGCGCGACGATGCCCTCGTGCGCGACCGGCCCGGTGAGGGGATGGTCCAGTACGGGGTAGAAGCCTCGGGCGGCGAGCTGTTCGTCGGCCTCGACCAGGTCCTGCCCGGTCGCCACGACCGCCGCCGCCACGCCCTCGGCCTGGAGGAGTTCGGCCAGCTTGTGGCCGTCGTGCCGGCTCGTCCAGGCGGCGAGGGCGGCATCGATCGCGTCCTCATGTGCCCGCCGTACCGCCAAGTCCCCATCAGGGCAGGGGAGTTCGGCGAGTCTCGTCAGGGCGTGCCACTGTGCCTCGTCCGTCACCGACACCGCCACCCACCGGTCGTCCCCGGCCGCCGGGTACACACCGTGGGGCACGGCATGCGGCGACCGGTTCGGATGCTCCGCCGTCCGGGGATCGGGCACACCGGTGCCGAGCGCGGATTCCAGGGCCGCCGGACCCATCGTCGCGGCCATCGCCTCCAGTTGGGACAGGTCCACGTGGCCGCCGTGTCCGCGCGCCAGCAGGTCGAGGGTGGCGAGCACCGCGGAGTTGGCCGCGATCATGTCACCGAGGCCGAAGGTCAGTCCCTGCGGCGGGCCGCCCGGATCGCGGGTCTCGCTGGACAGGCCGGACATCGCGGCGAGTGTGTCGGCGAAGGTCACGGCGTTGCGCCAGGGCCCGGTCTGCCCGACTCCCGCCATCGACACCAGGACGACGTCCGGGTTCAGCTCGCGCAGCGAGGCGTAGTCCATGCCCCACCGGGCGAGGACTCCCGGACTGAAGTTCTCCACGACGACGTCGCAGTGCGGGACCAGCTCGCGCAGCAGCCGCTGCCCCTCTTCGGTCCGCAGATTGAGGGCGACGCTGCGCTTGTTGCGGTTGAAGTTGAGGAAGTAGCCGCTGTCGTCGGGATCGGAGCCGGGCCGCAGGTGCATCGAGGGCGCGAAGCGCGTGGGGTCCTGGCGGTGCCGGGACTCGACCTTGACGATGTCCGCGCCGTGCTCCCCGAACTGCTTGGTGACGTACGGACCGGCGAGCACCCAGGTGAGGTCCAGGACCCGAACCCCGTCCAGAGCACGGGACTTGGGCTCCCCGTCACGGCTGCGCGCCTGTTCGGTGTGGTGCCACGGAGCGTCGCCCTTCGCTTCGTGGAGCTCCGACAGGGAGACCGGCCGGGGGAGCGCCGCCCACGGAAAGCCGACGTCCTCGACGCCTGCGTCCGGCAGCCCTTCGCCGGTGACCGTGACCAGGGACTCCCGGTCGCGCAGCTGCGGATTGGCCGTCAGCCGCTCGGGCGGCACGACCTCGGCCCACGGCAGGGCGCGCCGCCGCGCCTCCGCGGCCAGTTCGGCGGCAGGCTGCCCCTTCGCGAACCGCTGGACCAGCTCGTCGACATGGGCGCGCTCGCCCCACCGGAACGCGGCGTCCTGCCAGCGCTCGTCGAGCAGGTCACCGGCCTCGCCCCGCTCGGCCATCCAGGCCAGCAGATCCGTCCACATCCGGTTGCTGCCGGAGTAGCCTCCGGCCACGTACCCGTCCGCCGCCTCGAAGATCCGGTGCGCGACGTGCTCGTACACCCCTCCGTTGCGTACGGGGAAACGTCCGGCGTGGATCCAGGCGAGGGCGGCGGTCTCCAGCGTGGCGGCGACGGCCTCCTGCGCGGAGATGTCGACGAGCTGCGGAGTTCCCGAGACGACGGCGAGCAGCGCCCCGATCGCGGCATGGGCCCCGGCGGTCTGGACCGCCTGCTCGCGCGGCGGCGGCTTCGGCTGTCCTTCGGGGCGCCCGCCGAGCCAGGTCATGCCGCCCGCCGACGCCAGGACCAGATCGTCGCCGACCCAGTCGCGGCGCGGTCCGCTCAGCCCGAACGGCGTCACCACCACGTGCACCGCGTGCGGCCAGCGGGACGAACCGTCCTCACGCAGGCCGCGCAAGCGTGCCACGGGCCCGCTCTCCAGCACGACATCGGCCCCCGCCGCCAGTGCGTCGAGCTCCGCCGCGTCGTGCACCGGAGTCCAGCGCTTGCCCGCGTGCCAGTGCGCACGGGCCGCCGGGTCGAGGTCGGCGCCCGGTTCGATCCGTACGACGTCGGCGCCGATCCCCACGAGCAACCGGGCGCCCTGGAAAGCGAGTTCGTCGGTCAGGTCGAGCACGCGCAGCGCTGTCGGGTCCGTGTCTGTTCGCACCACGGCTCCTCCCTTTACGTGACCGCAGCCTTTGCGGAATCCCACGATCACCGTGGGCGGGGAGGCGGACCACCGCCGTGTTCTGTTGACCGGACCGCAGATGCGGCCCAGAGGGTTGGCGCGGTGCTCAGCCCACCGCGTGTCTCGTGTCGTCCGACGCTCTCTGCACCACGCCGCGCTCGATGCTCTCGGCCGTGCCCTGCAACGCGGCGAGGCTCCGGTCCACCGACACCTGCGCGACCGGCGCGGTGATCGAGAGCGCGGCGTGTGCGAGTCCGCCCGCGGCCACCGGCACGGCGAGACTGGCGTACCCGGTCCTCACCCCCTCGACCTCCAGCACGTACCGCTCACGGACCGCACGGGACAGCCGCCGCCGCAGCACCTCGGGATCCGTCACGGAGCGCGGTGTCATCGTGGGGAGGCCGCCACGGGCGAGGGCCGCCACCTGCTCAGGACCGTCCGGAGCCAGGGCGAGCAGCATCTGACCGGTCGCGGTGCAGGAGGCGGGCAGCCGGCCGCCGACGTAGGAGTGGGTGAGCACGTTGGCCTCACCCGCGATCTTCTCCAGGAACAGGACGTGGGTGCCGTCGAGGACCGCGAGGTGCACGGCGGCGCGGGTGCGGGTGAACAGGTCCGCCATCAGCGGACGGGCGACGGCGCGCAGCACCGCGGACGCGGGCACCCGCTGCCCCAGGTGGAAGAGCCGGATGCCGAGCTCGTACAGCTCGCCGTGCCGGTCGAGGAGACCCCACTGCACCAGTTCTTGGGCGAGCCGGTACGCCGACGCCTTGGGCACCCCGGACCGGCGGCTCAGCTCGCTCAGCCGCAGCCGGTCCGCACCCGACTCGAACGCGGCGAGCAGCAGCTGCGCCTTCCCCAGTACGGAATTGGGTAGCAGGACTTCTTCGTCGGCGTACGACCCCATCGTGGCGTCCTCTCACTTCTTCACATGGCGCTACAGCCATTTGAAGTGCATCAACGCCATGTTGCCTAGAGGGTCAGGGGTGTGAACATCACGCAACGGGGGTGCGGAGCCCCTCCTCGGCCGGGTCCGTGTCCCGCCCGCCGGGTCCCGCGGCACCCCGGTCCTTCGGCACATGTGCGAAGAAGACCAGGGCCACCAGCGTGACGACGGCCATCCCCATGGTGAGCAGCGCGACCGGCAGGAAGTGTCCCGTGGCGGCCAGCAGCGCCGTGGCCACCACCGGCGACAGGCCACCGGCGATCGCCGACGACAGCTCGTGGCCGAGCGCCATCCCGGAGTAACGGGTGCTGGTGCTGAACAGCTCGGAGAAGTACGAGGGCTGGACCCCGATCATCGCGGCGATGGCGATGTGCCCGACGATGAACGCCACCCACACGGCCGCGGCATGCCCCGTGTCCATGAGCAGGAAGAAGGGCGCGGCCCACAGCAGCATGCCGATCGCCCCGCTCAGATAGACCGGCCGCCTGCCCACCCTGTCGGAGAGCCGGCCGAAGACGACCATCATCGCCGAGTCCACCAGCATCCCGACGATCCCGGCCCACAGCAGAACGTTCGAGGAGATGCCCACGTACGCGCCGTACACGAGGGAGAAGGACATGAAGATGTAGCTGGCGCCGCTGTCGGCGAAGCGCAGCGCCATCGCGAACAGCACCTGGCGCGGATGACGGCGCAGTACCTCGCGCAGCGGCGAGTGTGCCGGGGCCTTCTCGGCCTTTGCGGCCTTCGCGGTGTCGGCCTCGAAGCTGTCCGTCTCGCCGAGGTTGCGGCGGATGTAGAGCCCCACCACGAAGATCACCGCGCTGGCCAGGAACGGGAGCCGCCAGCCCCACACGAGGAAGCCGTCGCCCGAGACCTGCTCGGCGAGCCACAGCGCCAGCGCCGACAGGACGAAGCCCAGGCCCATGCCGCAGGAGCTGAACGAGGCGAGGAAGCCGCGCCGCTCGGCCGGGACGTTCTCGGTGATGATGAGCACCCCGCCGCCCCATTCGCCGCCCGCCGCCGCGCCCTGGAGCACCCGCAGCAGCACCAGGAGCAGCGGCGAGAGCAGACCTGCCGTGGAGTACGAGGGCAGCAGCCCCATGCAGAAGGTGGTGGCGCCCATCAGCGAGAGCGTCCCCATGAGCGCGGCCTTGCGCCCCCGCCGGTCACCGATGTGCCCGAAGACCAGGCCCCCGATGGGCCGGGCCGCGAACCCCACGGCGTGACCGGCCAGGGCGGCGATCGTGCCGAGCAGCGGATTTTCGCCGGAGGGGAAGAAGACCGAGCCGAGGACCAGCGCGGCAGCGGTGGTGTACAGGAAGAAGTCGTACCACTCCATCATGTTGCCGGCGACGGACGCGATGACCACGCGCCGCGTCCTGGACGAGCCCTCGGTCGTGCACTTGCGGGGCATGTGTGCTCCTTGCCGTTCGACCCTGAGATCGGTGGAGCGTACGAACGGCCCGGGACCGCCTCAATCGGGGCGGTCCGCCAGACGGGACAGGGTGCTTCCCGGAGGTCCTCCTCCTCGCCACCGCCTGCGGTACACGACCGGTACGCCGGGTGATCACGCCCCCGCCGAGCGATCCCGGACCGTTCCACTGAACGGACCGGCACGCGAGCCTCCGGCCTCCGGCGGGCAGTAGCGTGCGCCGACTCGCGGACCCGCACCCGATGACCTGCCGAAAAGCGTCCCACTCAGAGGTGACCATGCACACAGCGTCCCGCCCGGTCCATCGCATCACCGGCTCCGCCTTCCTCGCCGCGGCACTGCTCGCCGCGACCGGATGCGTCGCGGGCACCACCGATACCGGAGCCGACCCGGGCTCCGGCGGCAGGGCGAGTGGCCCGCAGGTGCGGATCGCCGTCGGCGTCGACGCGGCATACGCGCCGTTCTTCCTGGCCGACAAGGAGGGGCTGTGGGCCGAGCACGGCGTGAACGTCGACCTCGTGCAGTTCGCCAAGGGCGGGGAAGGCGTCGACGCCCTGGGCGCCGGACAGGTCCAGATGGCGGGGAACTCCGACGCCACCACCATCGGCGTGCTCGGACAGAACCCGAGCCTGAGGTCGCTCGCCGTCTACGAGGACTCGGGGAAGTACCTCAAGGTCGTCCTCGGCCCCCACGTGAAGTCCCCCGCGAAGATCCGGAAGATGGCGGTGGTCCCGGGCCTGTCCGAGCTGGCCGCCACCCGGTTCCTCGAATCGAAGGGCGTCGACCCCAAGTCGGTGGAGTTCGTGACGAGCGACCCCGCCGAGATCCCGGCCCTCACCAACAAGGGCGATGTGGACGCGTACGTGCTGTGGGAGCCGTGGCCGGCCAAGGGGAAGGAACTCGGCTCGCGGATCGTGGAGACCACGGGCGACTACGGCCTCAACTACCAGCACTGGCTCCTTTCGACCTCCTCATGGCTCAAGGACCACAAGGACGTCGCCGCCAAGGTGGCCGAGACGCTCGCGGAGGCGGCCGAGAAGACCGAGAAGGACCCGGAAGCCGCCGCACAGGCGACCAAGGAGGCGGCGAAGATCCCCACGGCCCAGACCCTGAAGGCGGTGAAGGAGATCGACTTCGCCGTCCGCGACTTCACCGCGAAGGACCTGAAGGGCTACGACGACACGGCCCGCTTCTACCTCGACACCGGCAAGGTCAAGGGACGCCCCGACGTGTACGGCACCGTCCAGCGGGGCTGGCTCCCCGACAACACGAAGGGATCCCGATGACCAAGGGCATCGAGAAGGACACGACGACTGCGCCGCGGGCGGGCGCCGGGGCGACGGACACGGTGACGGCACCCCGCGACCGGGCGGCACCCGCGGCGGGTCGCGGTGCCTCCCTGCGAGCAGAGAGCGCCGGGATCTCCTTCGGCGACTTCCAGGCCGTCCGGGACATCGACCTCGACATCCCGGCCGGTGAGTTCCTCTGCCTGCTCGGGCCGAGCGGCTGCGGCAAGTCCACCCTGCTCTCGGCGATGGCCGGCTTCATCCAGGTCAGTGAAGGTTCGCTCACCGCCGACGGCACTCCCATCAGCGGCCCGGATCCCGAACTCGGCATGGTGTTCCAGAGCAGCGAGGCCCTCTTCGACTGGCTGACGGTGCGCCAGAACGTCACCTTCGGGCCCCGCATGCGCGGCCGTTCCCGTGCCGAACAGGACCGGGCGGCCGAGGAGTTCCTCGGCCTGGTCGGCCTGCGCCACTGCGCGGACCGCTACCCGAACCAGCTCAGCGGCGGCATGCGCCAGCGCGTGCAGATCGCGCGGGTCCTCGCCAACGAACCGGACGTCGTCCTCATGGACGAGCCCTTCGGCGCACTCGACGCGCAGACCCGGCAGGTGCTTCAGGAGGAGACGGCCCGGATCTGGCGGGCGTCCGGCTGCACCGTCGTCTTCGTCACGCACGACATCGACGAGGCGATCCTGCTGGCCGACCGGGTCGCCGTCATGACGGCGGGGCCCGCGGCCTCGATCAAGTCCCTGTACGAGGTCGACCTGCCCCGCCCCCGCGACGAGTCCGACCCCGCCGCCGTGCGCCTGCGCCACAAGCTGCGCGAGGACATCGGAGAAGAGGTCCGCAAGGCCATGCGCGACCAAGGACTCGACGACCGGATCGACCGAGGGGCGAAGGGCGCATGACGATCACCACAACCGAGGCCCAGGCCCGCACCCGCACCCGCCCGCGCCGCACCATCGAGGCGCGGGGACAGGGACTGCGCACCCTCGGCCTGTACGCCCTCGCCGTCCTCGTCGGCCTGGGAATCTGGCAGCTCGTCGCGATGAAGTACGGCCCCTCGCTGGTCGCCTCGCCCAGCCAGACCCTGTCGGCCGCCGGCGAGCTCGCGGCCGACGGCACCCTGACCAATTCGTTCATCGCCTCCAGCCGCCGCATCCTCATCGGCTGGGGCCTCGGCGTCGCGGTGGGCGCCCCGATCGGGCTGCTGATCGGACAGATCAGGATCGTCCGCCAACTCCTCGAGCCCTACATCGAGTTCTTCCGCTTCATCCCGCCCGTCGCCTTCGTGACCCTGGCGGTGGTGTGGCTGGGCATCGGCGAGTCGTCGAAGGTCGTCCTGATCTTCTACACGGCCGTCTTCATCGTCACCCTCAACACCAGCGCGGGTGTGATGGCCGTCAACGAGTCCAAGCTGCGGGCGGCGGCGAGCCTCGGGGCAAGCCGCCGCCAGATCCTGCAGCGGATCGTGCTGCCGTCCACCGTCCCGTACATCCTCACGGGCGCGCGCCTGGCCATGGGCAACAGCTTCCTGACGATCGTCTCCGCCGAGATCGTCGCCTCCCAGGTGGGCCTCGGCTCCCTGATCTGGACTTCCCGCAATTACGGCCGCATCGACTGGGTCTTCGTCGGCATCATCACCCTCGGCGTCCTGGGCCTCGTCTACGACCGGATCCTGCGCCTGATCGCGATGCGTGTACTACACAAGTACGGAGCTAAGGTGTGAATGCGAGGGACAAGCTCGGCCATCGGGGACAAGAACGGAGAACACAGCACGTGAGCACTTCCGCAACGACATCGAGGGCCCTGCTCCTGGAGGAGTTCGGCGCCCTGCCGCGCCTCACGGAGCGGGCCGTACCCGAGCCGCGCCCCGGCCACACCCTCGTGCGGATGGCGGCGGCCACCGCCGCCCATCTGGACCTGAACATCCTCGACGGGCAGTTCGGCATCCTGCCCGAGCTGCCGTTCGTCCCCGGCACCCAGGGCAGTGGCTACGTCGTCGCCTCCGACACGCATTCCGAGGGCGCACTGGTCCGCCTGCGCGGCGAGGGGCTCGGCCTCAGCCGCGACGGCGCCTGGGCCGAGCACGCGCTCGTGCCGGACGCCGCCGTGGAGGTCATGCCCGAGGGCACCGACCCCGCGCTCGCCTGCATCTACTTCTCGCCGGTCGGCACCGCCTGGGCGACCGTCCACGCCATCGCCCGGGTCGAGCCGGGGGAGCGGGTCCTGGTGACCGGCGCGTCCGGCGCGGTCGGCGCCATGGCCGTGCAGCTCGCGGCCCGCGCGGGCGCCGAGGTGATCGGCGCGGTCGGCCGCCCGGCGAAGCTGGAGCACGTCCCCGACGCCGCCAAGGCGCTGCTTGCCAAGGACCTCTCCGAGGAGACGATCGGCGGCAAGGTCGACGTACTCATCGACACGGTCGGCGGCCAGATCCTGCGCGACGCCCTCACCCTGGTCCGCCCGCGCGGCCGCGCCGCCCTCCTCGGCTACACGGCCGGCCGCGAACTCACCCTGGACCTCGCGGACTTCTTCCTCGCCGACGTCACCCTCCTGCCGGTCAACATGATCTCCCGCAGCCAGGAGGTCGCCCCCGAGGTGCTGCGCCTGCTCCCCGACCTGTCCTCGGGCGCGCTGTCGCTGCCGTACGAGAGCTACGGGATGGACGAGCTCGGCACCGCGGTGGAGCGGCTGCGCACGGGCGCGGCGGTCGGCAAGATCGTGCTCGAACTGGGTGACACCGGCAACTGACCGCCCGCCTGTCCGTTTCCTGCCAGAAGGGTCAGGACCGCGAGCCGCCTGCCTGCGCGGCGGGTTGGGCCGCGGTGACGGGGGCGGAACGGCTGTGCGGGCACGCGGAACAGGGCCGGGAGCTCTTGCTCTCCCGGCCCTGTGGCGTACGCGGTGTCAGCTCGCCCGGGTGAGCCCCAGCGCGACGTCGACGATCATGTCCTCCTGGCCGCCGACCAGGCCCCGCTTGCCGACCTCGACGAGGATCGTGCGGACGTCGACGCCGTAGCGCTCGGCCGCCGCCTCCGCGTGCCGCAGGAACGAGCCGTACACCCCGGCGTACCCGAGCGTGAGGGTCTCGCGGTCCACGCGGACCGGGCGGTCCTGGAGCGGGCGCACCAGGTCCTCGGCCGCGTCCTGGAGGGCGAAGAGGTCGCAGCCGTGCTTCCAGCCGTTGAGGTCGGCGACCGCGACGAACGGTTCGATCGGGCAGTTGCCCGCGCCCGCGCCCTGACCGGCGAGGGAGGCGTCCACGCGGGTCACACCCTCCTCCACCGCGACCATCGAGTTGGCGACGGCGAGGGAGAGGTTCTCGTGGGCGTGGACGCCGAGCTCGGTGCCGGGGTCGAGCACATCGCGGTAGGCGCGCATCCGCTCGCGGACGCCGTCCATCATCAGGCGGCCGCCGGAGTCGGTGACGTAGACGCAGTGGGCGCCGTAGGACTCCATGAGCTTGGCCTGCGCGGCGAGTGTCTTCGCGTCGGCCATGTGGCTCATCATCAGGAAGCCGGACACGTCCATGCCCAACTCGCGCGCGGTGGCGATGTGTTGGGCGGACACGTCCGCCTCGGTGCAGTGCGTGGCGACGCGCACGGAGCGCACGCCGAGCGCGTACGCCTGCTTCAGCTCCTCGATGGTGCCGATGCCGGGAAGCAGCAGGGTGGTGAGGCGGGCGTTCTTGATGTGTGCGGCCGCGGTCTCGATCCACTCCCAGTCGGTGTGGCTGCCGGGGCCGTAGTTGAGGGAGCCACCGGCGAGGCCGTCGCCGTGGGACACCTCGATGCCGTCTACGCCGGCCGCGTCGAGGGCGGCCACGATGCGGCCCACCTGCTCCGGCTCGATGCGGTGCCGGATGGCGTGCATGCCGTCGCGCAGGGTGACGTCCTGGATGAACAGCTTGGTGTCACCCGAGGGGGTGTCCCCCGTGGAGTCAGTGGTGTCACTCATGCGTCGGCTCCCTGAAGTTCGGTGGCGCGGGCGGCCATGGCCTCGGCCATCCGCAGGGCCGCGCTCGTCATGATGTCGAGGTTCCCGGCGTACGCCGGAAGGTAGTGGGCGGCCCCCTCGACCTCGAGGAAGACGGACACCTGGTGGGTGACCGGGGCCGTGGTGAGGGTGTGCACCGGCTGGTCGGCGGGGACCGGCGCGATCTGCACCTGCTGCTTGAGGCGGTACCCCGGCACGTACGCCGACACCTCGTCGACCCGCTCGGCGACGGCCGCGCGGATCGCGTCGTGCGTGGCCTCGTCCGGCGCGTTCACCAGCGCGAGCACGGTGTCCCGCATGATCAGCGGCGGCTCTGCCGGGTTGAGGACGATGACGGCCTTGCCGCGCTCCGCGCCGCCGACCGTCTCGATGGCGTGGCTGGTCGTCTCGGTGAACTCGTCGATGTTCGCGCGGGTGCCGGGACCCGCGCTCTTCGACGCGATCGAGGCGACGATCTCCGCGTACGGGACCGGTGCCACCGAGGAGACGGCCGCGACGATCGGGATGGTGGCCTGCCCGCCGCACGTCACCATGTTCACGTTGTCCGCGCCGACATGGTCGTCGAGATTGACCGCCGGGATCACCATCGGGCCGATGGCGGCCGGGGTGAGGTCGACGAGCTGCTTGCCGTACGGGGCGAGCGCGGCGGCGTTCGCGACGTGCGCCTTCGCGGAGGTGGCGTCGAAGACGATCCGAATGTCTTCGAAGCCGTCCATCGCGATGAGGCCCTCGACACCATCGGCGGTGACGGGCACTCCGAGCCGCTTGGCGCGGGCCAGCCCGTCGGAGGTGGGGTCGATGCCGACCATCGCGCCCATCTCCAGAGTGTCCGAGAGCCGTAGCACCTTGATCGTCAGGTCGGTGCCGATGTTGCCCGAGCCGATGACGGCGACCTTGGTCTTCATGCGGTGGCTCCCTCAGGGGTGGAGGCGTGGAAGCGGACGGAGACGGAGCCGAGCCCGCCGATTTCCGCGGTGAACGCGTCGCCGGCCGCGGCAGGCACCATCGGGCCGAGCGCCCCGGACAGGACGACCTGGCCGGCGCGCAGCGGGTCGCCGACGTCGCGCGCGGTGCGGGCCAGCCAGGCGAGCGCGGTGAGCGGGTCGCCGAGGCAGGCGGCGCCGTTCCCGGTGGAGACGGTCTCGCCGTGCCGCTTCAGGGTCATCGCGGCTTCGACGGGCTCGAATTCGGCGAGCGGCCTGGCCGGGGTGCCGAGGACGTAGAGCGCGGAGGAGCCGTTGTCGGCGACGGTGTCACCGAAGGTGATGTCCCAGGCGGCGATCCGGCTGTCCACGATCTCCAGCGCGGGCACGGCATGCGCCACGGCGGCCCGGATCTGCGTGTCGTCGAGGGGGCCTTCGGCGAGGTCCGCGCCCAGGACGAACGCGATCTCGGCCTCGACCTTCGGCTGGAGCAGTCCGTCGACCGGTACGGACGCCCCGTCGGCGACGCTCATGTCGTCGAACAGCACCCCGAAGTCCGGCTGGTCCACGCCCAGTTGTTTCTGCACGGCGGGCGAGGTGAGGCCGATCTTGCGGCCGGTGATCCGGCCGCCCGCGTCCAGGTGGTGAGCGGTGATCAGCTCCTGGACGGCGTAGGCCGCCTTCACGTCGTCGCTGCCGATCAGGTCGCGGACCGGGGCGCAGGGCACGTGGTCGTCGGCGGCGCGCAGCAGTCGCCGCGCCGCCTGTGCCACGGCGTCGGTGGCGGTGGCGGTGCCGGTGCCGTTGCCGGGGGAAGTCTCGTTCATGCCCTCAGCTTGGACACGCAGGCGGCCCCACGCCCAGCGTCGAGTTCCGTCTGGCGGAACTCGCCCACGAATCAGTGCTTGCGCAGCTCCGCGCGCCGCCCGAGCGTCGCGGAGATCCCGGCCGCGGCCGCGCGCACGCTGGTGGCGTGCCGGGCGGGCTGGAAGCGGTGCACCGGCCCCGTCACGCTGACCGCCGCCACGATCTCGTCCGCCGGACCGAAGATCCCGGCCGCGACGCACACGATGCCGACGGCCGACTCCTCGTACTCGAAGGCCACGCCTTTGGTGAGCACGTCGGACAGCTGCCCCGTCAGGACGTCGACGTTGGTGATGGTCCGGGGCGCCTTGCGCTCCAGCGGGCCGCGCAGCGTGGCCTCGCGGACCTCGGCCGGGGCGTGGGCGAGCAGCACCTTGCCGAGCGCCGTCGCGTGCAGCGGCATCCGGCCGCCGAGCCGCGACGGGGAGTCGGCCTGCTGGTGGCCGCCCATCTTGGCGACGTAGACGACCTCCGAGCCCTCGCGCGTGCCCAGGTGGACCAGCTCGTGCGTGCGCACGTACAGGTCCTCCAGGAACGGCGTGGCCACTTCGAGCAGCCCGCGCTCGACGGACGCGCGCATCCCCAGCTCGAAGACCAGGCCGGACAGCCGGTAGCGCCCCTGGACGCGGTCGAGGAGCCGGGCCGCCACGAGATCGCCGAGGACCCGGTGCAGGGTGCTCTTCGCGAAGTCCGTGCGCCGCTGCAACTCGGCGAAGCCCAAGGTGGTGTCCTCGACGGTGAAGGCCTGCAGCACGGTGAGGGCCTTGGCCAGGACGCCGCTCGGCGCGTCGTCGCTCAAGGGGTGTGTTCCTTTCGGGGCCCGGCGCTCCTTGGCGCAGATTGCACGGACGGCTCGACTGTACGGGACGGTGCGCACACCCCCGGGCCCACGCGGGCCGAGCGGATGAGCGAAGACCGGCGGGGGCACATTTGCGTCATGAGCGCGGCTCTCTCGTACCTCTTCACCACCCGCTGTCACACAGGGCTCACGACTCAGAAGTGTCACTCCCCTTGTTGATCCTGGTGAGAGCGACTGCGGGTCACCCACATCGGCTAATACGACGCAAGGCAGGAGCAGCTAGGCAAAATATCTGCTATCAGTGCATGCCTCTTTCCCAGGAAGATCGAAGACGCGCCACGCCCACCCCCACATTCGGGCGCTCGCGAGAAAGAGCCTGCATTGAACGCCGCTCCTGCCGCTCTGCACATCGTGGTGCTCCAGCACCACCCGCGACTTCATGAGACCGATGCTTCGACCTCTGACCTGCACCGAGCACTCACCCGACTCCCCACGGTCAGTTGCGTACGCAGCCTGCACCTCACCGAATCCACCGCCCGGTCGGACCTCCTTGACATGTGCCACAAGGGAGAAGGGCGGGTCCTGCTCGCGGACGCCCGGGCGGAATCCCTCATCGACAGCGCCCGGCTGCTCGCCGACTACCCGCACACCGCGGTGGTCGTCAGCAGGGCCGCCCCAGCTGGACAGAATGTGGTCCGTGCCCGCCTGCGTGCCGCGCAGAAGAACGGCTATCAACTGACCGCTCTGGCAACGGACATGCTGTCCGAGTATGTCTTCAGCGGCATGGCCCTGCTCACCGCCGACGACGCGGCGGTCCTCGCAAGCCGGCTGTCCGCCGCCGACCCGTCTCCTCTGGCGGTGACCGACATCCGCAGCAGCCCCACCGCCGCGATCCTGAACGCCACCGACTCCATACGTGGCTTACGACCACGAGCCCTGCGTCTCGTCCCTTCGACCGACGACGGACGCCCCGAAGGGCTCGATGTCGCACCCATGGGAGGCGGCTCCCACGCCACGACGTACAAACTTCTGCCCGCAGGCGGAGGCGCACCGCGGCTGCGCAAACAGGCAGGCGGGGCCGGCCGGGACAAACTCGCCGACGAAGTCGCCTGGTTACGCTCGCTGGACCCTTCGGCACGCCGCCTCTTCCCCCAGATCCTGAGCGAGGACGAAGGCTCGGTCGATCTCTCCTACCACGACCTGCCCACGCTCCGGACCCTGCTGCTCGACGGCCGCATGACCCCGGAGACGGCCGTGTCGGTCCTGCTCAAGGTGCTGCGGACGCTGGACTCCCATGTCTACCGGCGCGTGCGCGGCCCGCGTGACGACTACGCCCGCCGTATCCACCTGGACCGGGTGACCGGCCGCGTCGCGGAGACCGCTTTCCGGCTGCCCCAGTACCGCGCTCTGTGGAACAGCCCGACCCTCGTCGTCAACGGCCGCGAACTGGAGAACCACTGGCCGCTGGCGAACCGCCTCGCCCACCATCCCAAGCTGTCGGTGCTCGAACCGCCGAGCCTGCTGCGCATCCACGGTGACCTGCACTTCGACAACATCCTCGTACGCCCGGCCCGCTCCGGGTTCCTGCTCGTCGACCCGCGAGGAGCCGAAAGCTACGACATCGCCTACGACGTCGGAAAGATCCTCCACTCGTGCCACTCGCTCTATGACCTGCTCCACGCCGGTCACTACCGGCTTCAGCACGACGGCGCCAGGCTCACCCTGACCTGCACGGCACCCCGAATCGCCGCCGTCTACGAGCAGGTCCACCAAGAACTGCTCGCCGCCCTGGGCGCATGGGAGCGGCTGCGCCAGGAACCTCACTGGCATCTGCGGGCCCTGTTCGCCGAGGCCTGCCACATGGCCAGCGTCATGCCGTTCCACCTGCGTCAGGACGGCACCGAAACCCTGGCCCTGGCCCTGTACGCGCGCGGGGCGGAACTCCTCAACGACGTCGCCGCGCGCCTCGACGCCCTCTGACCTCTTCCCCGCCCCACCTCCCACACCAGCGAAGGGATTGCCATGCGAGTCGTCCGCGCAGCCGAAGTTCCCCTCGAGCACCGCCCCAACGGGCGCACCGTCCTCACGCTGAGCGACCTCGACCTGCCCGTCTCCGCCGACCGGGCAGCCATCCTCCTGGCCAAACACCCCGCTCACTTCACCGAGGACCGCCACTTCCACCGACACATGTGGGAGATCTTCTACTTCCTCCACGACGCGGACTACTGGCTGTGCGGAGCCGACCACCGCATCCACGCCGGCGACCTCGTCGTCCTGGCCCCCGGCGACCCGCACGGGGCGCTCCCCGTCGACCACCCGGTCGACATCGTGGTGCACCAACTCCCCAAGGTCGACGGGGACAAGCACCCCTGGCATCCGCCGACCGCCGGCTGAACCCGTCCCGCCCGCCGAAAGGAGCGCAGCCGTGCCCGACACACCGCCCCACAGTCCCCTGACGGCCAGGGAGATGCTCACCACCACCCGCTCCGTGCGCAAGCGACTCGACTGGGACAGGGCCGTCGACACCGCCGCCGTCGAACGCGCCCTGGACATGGCTCTCCAGGCACCCAACGGATCCAACAGCCAGCCGTGGCAATGGATCCTCGTCACCGACCCCTCCGTCCGCGCGGCACTCGCCGACTGCTACCGCGAGGCAGCGGGCCCCTACCTGACGGTCATGCGGGACTCGGCCGGCGCCGACGAACGCCGCCGCCGACTGTGGGAGGCATCCGCCCACCTCGCCGAGAACCTGCACCGCGCACCCGTCCTCGTCGTGCCCTGCCTGACAGCCGCACCGGAGGACTTCGAGGCCCAGTTCGCCGACCTGGGCTTTCCCGCTCCGGTCGGCCACGCCGCGCACAGTGTGTACTACGGCTCCATCTGGCCCGCCATATGGAGCCTCATGCTGGCCCTGCGCCTGGAGAACCTGGTCAGCGCCGTGACCACGCTCCACCTGGGCAGGGAAGCCGAGGCCGCTCGCGTCCTGGGGCTTCCCTCCACGGTCCGCCAGGCCGGGCTGCTCGCCGTCGCCCACCCGACAGGGCACGGCTTCCGCCCGGCACCGCGCTGTCGCACTGCCGAGGTCACGCACCACAACACCTGGCCGTCGTGAGCCGCAACGAGACCACGACCGCTGCCGGGCTACCTCATAGGGAGTGGCATGTCTGCGGCCGTCCCCTGCCCGGTGTCGATCTGACCACGTCGCTGGCGCTCGGCAACAGTGCCTCGGACATCGACGTCCTCAAGGCCGTCGGCCACCCCATCGCCTTCGAACCCGATCCGGAACTGACCGCGGGCGCACGGGAATACGGCTGGCCCGTCGCCGACCGGGACACCGTGCTTGCCATGTGCGCGGACAGCGCGGGCGAACCGCCGTCGACACCACCGTCACCACCGTCGCCCGGGTAAAGGCCCTGGTCGGTGAAGATTGTCAGTGGCGTGCCGTACAACGGTTCATATGGACAGGGAACTCGAAGCTCGTATCAACGACATAGTGGGGCTGACCGGCGTCGACGCCGAGGGCCCGACCGTTGCCGAGCAGGCGCTGGTTCAAGAGCGCACGCGGAGAACGCGGGTGCGCGCCTGCCGGGGCAAGACCGAGTTTCTTGATCGTGAGAGCGCTGAGCTGCGGTTGCAGGAGATCCGTGAGCGTCCGAGGCGCACTGGCGCGGTTCCGCAGCGGGCGTACGAATGCCCGCAGTGCGGGCGCTGGCACCTCTCCTCGCGCGCGGAGTGGAAGGCGAAGCCGCCGAAGAAGCCGGCGTCCGAGCAGCCGGTTTCGTCGTCGGCCTCGTACCGCAAGCACCGCGCTCGTGCCTTGCTGCGCGGTCGGGAGCCGCTCGTGGCGGCGCACATCGCGGAGGCCAGGGAGCAGCACGGAAGAGGACCGTCATGGGGTGACCTGCGTGAGCGTTTCGACTGGACCGCGGCGGAGCTCGCCGGTGTCCTTGAGTACCTAGCTCAACGCGGTGTGGTCACCTACACCGATGCTCCGTACAGCCTGGGGCTCGGTGCCACGCCGCCGGAGGACTTGCCACCCACGACGACCGGGCTGTCCGCGCAGGAACAGCGGGACGCTGTCGCCTGGGTCTCCACGTACGACCGGCGTGTCGGCGGGTGCCCCACCGCTCATCAGCTGCGGGGCGCCTTCGGCTGGAGCGACGAAGAATGCTGGGCGCACCTGAGGAGCCTGGTCGATCTCGGCCTGCTGGGGTACGTCCCCGTGGACGGGACCGTCCGTGTCGGACAGGCCGCCCCTCGAGCATGGGCCCAACGGTCGGTCGAGTGAGCGGGCGGTCCGGCGGAGGAGGCGCTCGGCGTTCCAGGTCAGGGTGAGGTCCGGAGGTTCGCGTCGGCAGGTCTGCATCCCCGTTCCGTTGTGGCGAAAGGGGGCTGGTGGGCGCCTCGGGCGTGCCGGGTGTTGGTGAGCTGGCCGACGACGAGGACGGTCAGGCCGCATCCGGCGATGATCCACCAGGCGGGGCGTGCGGCCGAGGCGTAGGTGTCGGCGTAGGCGGTGGGGTCGATGCGGGAGGCGAGGACGGCTCCCGGGACGGCGATGCCGAGGACGCTGCCGGTCTGCCGGAAGGTGGAGGCCAGGGACGAGGCCACACCGGCCCGGGCGAGGGGCATGCCGGAGACGGCGGTGTTGGTGATCGGGGCGTTGACGAAGCCGAACCCTGCCCCGAACAGGGCGCAGCCCAGGATCATGGACCAGGTGCGGGTCTGCCCGTCGAAGGCAGCGAACAGGGTTGCGCCGGCGGCGATGAGGCAGCCGGCCGCGAACAGCGGCGGGCGGGGGCCCACGCGTGCGACGAGGCGCCCGGACAGCGGAGCGGACACGAACACCATGACGGCCATGGGCAGCAGCCACAGTCCCGCGTGCAGCGCGGACAGGTGGCGGACGTTCTGCAGGTAGAGAGTGGTCAGGAACAGGAAGCCGCCGAGAGTGGAGAAGCTGGCCAGTGCGTTGACCGCGGCGCCGGTGAAGGGGACCGAGCGGAAGAAGCGCATGTCGATCAGCGGGTCGTCACGGCGCAGCTCGTAGCCGATGAGAGCCGCGAGGAGCGCGAGGCAGACCGCAGATCTCGCCCTTGCCTGGCGCCGGGACCACAGAACCCGTGCCGCGGCTCTTCTTCTGAACACTGCGGAGGCCCTCGCAGAGGGGTGGGCCGGTCGCTGATCAAGCGAGCCCGGGCCGCCCCGTACTCGTGCGCCCGCCCGCCGCGCGGGTGCTCATTCCTTCAGGGCCAGTTCATACGTCTCGCCCGGCCGGACCGTCACGGCCCGGCCCGGCAGTTCGACGGTGATGGGGGAGCGGTCCGACGTCGGGACGGTGATGCGCAGGCGGCCGGAGAGGATGCGCAGGCGTACGCCCCAGTGGCCGCGGTAGCGGAGCGTGAACCCGTAGGAGGAGCCGGTCAGTTCGGGAAGTGGCGCCGGGTCCAGGCACAGGGCGTCGCCTCGGGTCTCGAGGCCGGTGAGCCCGCGCTGGATCAGGTCCACGGTGCCGGCCATGGCGCCGAGGTGGATGCCCTCGCCCGTGGTGCCGCCCTGCACGTCCGCGATGTCCCCGACCAGTGCCTCGTGCGCGAACCGCCAGGCGTCGGCGCGGCGCGCGCGAGCGAGCACCCAGCCGTGCACGAGCCCGCTCAGCGTTGATCCGTGGCTGGTACGGCGCAGATAGTGATCGACCGTGCGCCGCCATGTGGTGTCGTCGAGCGAGTAGCTCAACCGGCGGAAGAGCGAGCCGAGTTCATCCGGGGAGAACAGGTAGCCGAGCATCAGGACGTCCGCCTGTTTGGAGGCCTGGTAGCGGTTGACGCGGTCGCCCTCGGCCTCCAGGATCCGGTCCAGGCGGCGGATGTCCCCGTACTTGTTCGCGTACGCCTCCCAGTCCAGCTCGGCCAGCCGCTCGTATCCGGCGAACTGGCTGATCACCCCGTGGTGGAAGGGGACGTGCAGCGAGCGCGACACGTCCCGCCACAGCTCCGCCTCGCCGTCGTCGAACCCGATGTGCTCCGCGAGCTCCTGACGGCGCGGCGGGGGCAGCAGATCGAGCAGGTCGAGTGCCCGGCCCAGCACCCAGGCCGCCGTCACGTTCGTGTACGCGTTGTCGTCGATGCCCGGCCGGTCGGCCTCCGGATACCCGTCGTGGTACTCGTCGGGGCCGACGACGCCGCGGATGCGGTAGCGGCCCAGATCGTCGTCGTAGGAGGCCGTGTCCGCCCAGAAGCGGGCTATCTGCAGCAGCATCTCGGCGCCCTTGGTGTGCAGGAACTCGGCGTCGCCGGTGGCTTCCCAGTAGCGCCAGATGTTGTACGCGACCGCCGAGCCGACGTGGTGCTGCAGGTGGGTGTGGTCGGGCAGCCAGTGTCCGGAGTCCGGGTTGAGGTGCAGTTTCTGGGTCTCCTCCCGGCCGTCGCTGCTGCTCTGCCACGGATACATGGCGCCGCGGCGTCCGGCGTCCTGTGCGGCGCGGCAGGACCGCTCCAGCCGCCGGTGCCGGTAGGTGAGCAGGGCGCGGGAGACCTCGGGGAAGTGCAGGTTCAGATACGGCAGGACGAACAGTTCGTCCCAGAAGACGTGGCCGCGGTAGGCCTCGCCGTGCAGTCCGCGCGCCGGCACGCCGACGTCCAGGTCGGCGGTGTGCGGCGAGAGCGTCTGCAGTACGTGGAAGAGGTGCAGGCGCAGAATGCGGCCCGCCTCCTCGGGCACGTCCAGTTCGGCCCTCCGCCAAAGCTGTTTCCACGCGGTGAGATGGGAGTCGAGCAGGCCGTCGAAGGGCTGGGCCCGCCGAGCCCGGTCGATGGCCGCTTGCAGCGGATCGCTGATGGCGGGGTCGCGGGAGGTGTGCAGGGCGACGGTCTTGTCCACGGTCACGGTGCGGTCCGGCTCCATCGGCAGGGACAGCATCCGGGCCGCGCGCAGATCGGTGCGGCGGTCGTCCGCGTGCGTGGCGTCGGCGCAGGTGGTCCGGGCCGCGAGGGCGATGCGGACGTCGGAGACGCGGGTGCGGCAGCGCAGCCAGAACAGGTCGGGTGCGGCCATGCCGGTGTGGCCGTGCACGAGATGACGGTCGGCCAGGTCGCGGTAGCGCGGCACGCCCGCGTTGCGGACGGAGCCGTCGAGGGCGGCCTCGACCTCCAGCTCCCCCGTCCAGTTCAGCGCGGTGAACTCCGTGCGCAGAGCGGCCAGATGAGGGTCGGCCATGTGCACGAACCGCACTTGCCGCACGGTGACGCGGCGTCCCATGGTGTCTTCGTAGGTGGTCCGGCGTTCCAGCAGACCGCTGTTGATGATGAGGGTCTGCCGATGCTCCAGGACCCTGGCGGTGTCCGGGTGCAGCCACGGTCCGGTGCCCTCCTCGCCTCGGCAACGGAACCGCAGGGGAAGCCAGTTCGGGACGTTGACCAGGTCCTCGTTCCCGATGCGGCGGCCCGCCACCGCAGAGGTGAGGCGGTCGTAGCAGCCCGCCACGTAGGTTCCCGGGTAGTGGACCTCGTCCGCCGTGCACTCGGGAAGGGCGCCACGGGTTGCGAAGTAGCCGTTGCCCAGCGTGCACAGTGACTCCCTGAGGCGTTCCTCGTGCGGCACGTAGCCTTCGTAGCTCCACGTCGGATCTGTCACGGCGTGGCCCCCTCCGTGAGCAGTTCGCCGAGATCGGCGACCACCAGGTCGGCGCCGTGACGCAGGAGTTCGCGGGTACGCTGCCGCCCGGCGGTCCGGTCGACGCCGATCACGAGGCCGAACGCGCCTCGCCTCCCCGCCTCGACACCGGCGAGGGCGTCCTCCACGACCGCCGCCTCCGCGGGGACGGTGCGCAGTCGGCGAGCGGCTTCGAGGAACAGGTCCGGAGCGGGCTTGCTCCGCAGTTTCAGGCGTGCCGCCTCCGTGCCGTCCACCACCGCGTCGAAGAGGTCCATGACATGGGCGCGGTCGAGCAACTCCTTCGCGTGCAGCGACGCGGAAGCCGCGGCCAGCAGCACCCCGGAACCCCGCAGGGCGTACAGCAGGCTCACGGTGCCGGCGTAGGCGGGCACGATGGTTCCGCGGTGGAGCTCTTCCGTATAACGGCGGTCCTTGTCGGCGGCCACCGTCTCGACCGTCGCCGGGGCCGGGTGCAGGCCGCGCGAGGCGAGGAAGGCGACCGCGCCGTCGCGCCGCGCCTTTCCGTCCACGTACCGCGGGTAGTCGATCCCGAGATCGAACGGCCGCCGGTCAGCCGGGAGTTGCGGCGGATGCTTTTGGAGGAAGGCGTCGAAGACGGCCTTCCACGCCTCCGCGTGCAGATGGGCCGAATCGGTGATCACCCCGTCGGTGTCGAGGACCACGGCTCGGACGCTCCGCAGAGGTGGGGCCAGGTCACGCACGACTGCTCCTCACGACGAACGTCCTTCAGGATCCGTGCTGCGGCACCACGGCCACCGGGCACCACGGCCACCGGGCGCACCGGCACCCTTTGGGGGTGATGTCCACGCTCATCGTTGAGGCTGGGCCAAGGGTCCCGTCAGCTCCACGATGTCGTCGACCGCGACATCGTGCACATGGGAGGCCAGGTTCTCGAGCGCGCGGCCGGCGGCGAGTTCGTCACCGATCTCCGGTACAGGTCGGTCGATCGGATTGCGGCGCGCCGTGCCGTGGCCGAGGACCTTCATGGAGGAGCCGGGCGTGGTGAGTTCGGCACGCGCACGGGTCACGTCGCCATCCTCGACGATGTGAATACGAACGGTCCATTCCTTGGTGGTCATGGCGAGCACCTCCTCGTTTCGGGTGACGTGCCCTTTCGCGTTCCGTACCAAGACGCCTCCCTTCCTCCTCCCCCCCGAGCGCCCTGATCAAGAGGGCGGTCACCTCTTGCTGAAACGGGCACGGTTCTCGGCGCGTTCGTTCAGGACGGACATCCTGCGCCAGTACTCGTCCTCGTCGATCTCGCCGCGCGCGAAGCGATCGGCGAGTACGTCCTCGGGCGGAGCCGAGGTGGTGCGGGGCGCCGAGCCCGTGGCTCCTGCCCGGGACATGGCGCGGAAGAGCAGCACCCCGATCGCGATGAGCAAGGCCCAGAAGAGGATCGTGCCGGCCGACATGGCGAACCAGCCCCACCCGCCGAGTTCGTGGTCATACCTGAACATCACGGTCGCTCGCCTCCTCGTGGGCCGCAAGGGACGGTACCGGTGCCCATGTCCTTATCCCACGGCCCCGTCCTCACCATCTCCCGGCGCGGCGGGGGCGTCATGGGCCGACAGGGGCAAAGCGGCAGGGCCGTTGGGCGCTTCGCCGGCCGACACCGGCCACGATCGGTGCGCGAGACGGCTACTTCAGCTCGCCCGCGTGATCCGGCACGAATGTCTGGAGGTCCCGTGGCGGGCGCTGGTAGCCCGTGGCCGCCGGCCGCGCGGGGAGTTTCAGACGGGGCGGCGGGATGTCGTGGTAGGGAATGGTCGACAGCAGGTGCGCGATCATGTTGATGCGCGCGCTGCGCTTGTTGTCGCCCTCGACGACGTACCAGGGTGCCTCGGGGATGTCGGTGTGCACCAGCATCTCGTCCTTGGCTCTTGAGTACGCCTCCCAGTGCGTGATCGACTCCACGTCGAGCGGGGACAACTTCCAGCGGCGGGTGGGGTCTTCGAGGCGGCGACGGAACCGCCGCTCCTGCACGGAGTCGCTCACCGAGAACCAGTACTTGCGCAGCAGGATGCCGTCCTCCACCAGGAGCCGCTCGAAGATGGGGCACTGGTGAAGAAAGCGCCGGTGCTCGACCGGAGTGCAGAAGCCCATTACGTGTTCCACGCCCGCCCGGTTGTACCAGCTGCGGTCGAACAGGACGATCTCGCCCGCCGCGGGGAGGTGTTCCACGTACCGCTGGAAATACCACTGCGTGCGGTCCCGCTCGGTCGGAGCGGGCAGCGCGACGATCCGGGCGACCCGCGGATTGAGGTGCTCGGCGACCCGTTTGATCGTGCCGCCCTTGCCCGCGGCGTCCCGGCCCTCGAAGACCGCGACGAGCCGGGCGCCCTCCGCGCGCACCCAGCTCTGAAGCTTCACCAGCTCCGTCTGCAGCCGGTACAGCTCCTGCTCGTAGAGGTCCTTGTTCACCGGTCCTCGCCTCTTTCGCCGTCGTACGGCTGCGTCGAGCGGTCGCCCTTGAAGTGACATTACGGACGTGTCCGCCCGTCGGGTCAAGCAGAGGGACGGGACGGGCATGGGCCGGACGGCCCTCGCCGGGACCCGGCGGCCCCTCCTGGAGGCGAGCCGTCGGCGCAACCATGGGAGCGGACGGAGCAGGAGACCTCACAGAGGGGGCAGCACCATGCCGCGATCTGTGGTCGTCGGAGTGGACGGGTCCGCCGAGAGCCGGGCCGCAGCGGTGTGGGCGGCCAGGGAGGCGGCCCTCCGGAACAGGCCGTTGAGGCTCGTGCACGCCTGGAACTGGAGCCCGCACCCCGCGTCGGACGTGCCCGCGGGCGTCTTCGTGGCCAGTGCGGCACAGCGTCAGCGGGCGCGCTCGGCGCTGGGCCGGGCGGAGGAGCTGGTGCGTGCCGTCTGCCCTGGCGTGAGCGTGACGGCCGATGCCGTGGAGGGGCCCGCGTCGAGTGCGCTGGTCCGGGCCGGCGGGCAGGCCGAGGTGCTGGTTCTCGGTTCACGAGGACTCGGCGCCGTCGGCGGTGTGGTCGCGGGATCGGTTGCCCAGCACGTCGCGGCCGCCGCGCCCGTGCCGGTGGTGCTCGTCCGGTCCGAGACGCCGACGGACCACATGCCCGGTGAGCTCGGCGCCCGCGCCGACGTGGTGCTGGGCCTCGACCTCGCCGACCCGTGCGACGAAGTGATCGAATTCGGCTTCACCGCCGCCGCGTCGCGTGGTGCGCGGCTGCGCGTCGTGTCCGTGTGGCGCGATCCGGCGTTCTACACGCTGGGGCCGGGCGAACTCGCGCTCGCCGACGGGCCCCGGCGCGCGCAGGAGTGGCAGAGCTTCCAGCGGGCCGTGCTGGAGACGTGGCGCGGCACGTTCCCCGACGTCGAGGTGAGCGGAACGGTCTGCGAAGGACGGGCCTCCCAGCCGCTGTTGGACGCCGCCGCGGGCGCCTGCCTCGTCGTGGTCGGACGGCGCACGCGCGAAGGGCACCTGCCCGGACACCGCAACGGTCCGGTCGCCCATGCGGTGATCCACCACGCCCTCTGCCCCGTCGCCGTCGTGCCGCACTCCTGAAGGGGGATCGCCATGACCGCCATGACCGCCATGAGCAAGCCGAAGCAGTACGTGTACGCGTTCGCCGACGGCAACCGCGAGATGGCCGACCTGCTCGGCGGCAAGGGCGCGGGGCTCGCCGAGATGAGCCGCCTGGGGCTGCCGGTGCCGCCCGGATTCACGGTCACCACAGAGGCATGCCGGGAGTTCCTGGCCACCGGCACCGAACCACCCGAACTCGGTGTCGAGGTCGCGCGGCACTTGGCCGCCCTCGAACGTGCCGTGGGCCGGACGCTGGGCGCCGCCGACGATCCACTGCTCGTGTCGGTGCGCTCCGGCGGCCGGTTCTCCATGCCCGGCATGATGGAGACGATCCTCGACATCGGGCTGGGCGACGCGAGCGTGGCGGGGCTGGCCCGGGCCACCGGCCGGGAGCGCTTCGCCCGGGACTCGTACCGGCGGCTGCTGCAGATGTTCGGCCACACGGTCATGGGCATCGACGCGAGCCTGTTCGAGAACCTCATCGCCGAACGCAAGCGGGCCTGCGACATCAAGGACGACGGTGAACTGCCGGCCGAGCAACTGGCAATCCTGGTCGAGGAGTTCAAGGCGCTGATCCGGCGGGTGAGCGGTGCGGACTTCCCGCAGGACCCGATCGACCAGCTCCAGCAGGCCGTCCGTGCCGTCTTCACCTCCTGGAACAGCGAACGCGCCCGCCTGTACCGGGCGCGCGAGCACATCGCGGACGACCTCGGTACCGCCGTCACCGTCCAGGCCATGGTCTTCGGCAACCTCGGACCCGGTTCCGGCACCGGCGTCGCCTTCACCCGCGACCCCGCGACCGGTTCGTCCGGCCTGTACGGCGACTACCTCCCCGACGCCCAGGGCGAGGACGTCGTCGCCGGAGTGCGCGACGCCCTGCCGCTCGACGTGCTGCGCCGCCACCTGCCCCGGACGTACACCGAACTCGCCGAGCATATGGCGACGTTGGAGCAGCACTACCGCGACATGTGCGACGTCGAGTTCACCGTCGAGCGCGGCACCCTGTGGATCCTGCAGACACGCATCGGCAAGCGGACCGCGGAGGCGGCCTTCCGGATCGCGTACGACTTCGTGGGCGAGGGGCGCCTCACCGAGGACGCGGCGCTGCTGCGGGTCGACGGAGCGGCGCTGAACCGCTTGATGTTCCCGCGCTTCGGCAGGCGGCCCCACGACGTGCCGCTCGTCCGGGGCGTGGCCGCCTCACCCGGCGCCGCGGTGGGCGCGGTCGTCCTCGACTCGCGCAGCGCCGTACGCAGGCACCGGGCCGGTGAACGGGTGGTCCTCGTACGCCAGGAGACCACGCCGGACGACCTGCCCGGCATGGTCGTCGCGGAGGCCGTGGTCACCAGCCGCGGCGGGAAGACCAGCCATGCCGCGGTCGTGGCCCGCGGCATGGGCAAGGTCTGCGTCTGCGGTGCGGACAGCCTCACCGTCGACACCGAGGCCCGTCGCCTCACGACGCGTTCCGGCGTGGTGGTCCACGAGGGCGACACCGTCTCCGTCGACGGCACGGCGGGCACGGTCCACCTCGGGGCGCTGCCCCTGGTGGACTCCGAGGTCCGGGAGACCCTCGAAACCGGCTCGCGCGGGGGAGCGTTGAGCGACGCCGTGCTGCGCGCCCTCGCGCACGCCGACGATGCGGCCCGCCTGGAGGTCCGTGCGAACGCCGACACCCCGGCGGACGCGGTCCTCGCCCGGCGCCTCGGGGCACGCGGCATAGGCCTGTGCCGCACCGAGCACATGTTCCTGGGGGAGCGCCGCACCCTGGTCGAGGACATGATCCTGGCGTCCGACGCCGCCGCCCGCGCCGCGGCGCTGGAGGCACTCCTGCCCCTGCAACGGGACGACTTCACCGGCATCCTGCGCGCCATGGACGGACTGCCGGTCACGATCCGGCTGCTCGACCCCCCGCTGCACGAATTCCTGCCCGACCTGACGGCGCTGTCCGTGCGGGTCGCGAAGGACGAGCGGGCGGGCAGCCGTACCCGCGCACTCCTCACCGCCGTACGGGCACTGCACGAGCAGAACCCGATGCTCGGGCTGCGCGGGGTGCGGCTGGGCCTCGCGACACCCGGCCTGTACGCCACGCAGGTCCGCGCGATCGCCGAAGCGGTCGCCCGGCGGCTGCGCGACGGCGGGGACCCGCGCGCCGAGATCATGATCCCGCTGGTGGCCGAGGCCGCCGAACTCCAGCAGTCCCGCGCCGAGGCGGAACAGGTGCTCGCCGACGTGTCGCGGGAGACCGGCCGCCGCATCGACTGCCCGATCGGCACGATGATCGAGCTGCCCCGCTCCGCGCTGACGGCCGGCCGGATCGCACTCCACGCCGACTACTTCTCCTTCGGCACCAACGACCTCACCCAGACGGTCTGGGGCATGTCGCGCGACGATGCCGAAGCGTCCTTCTTCCCGCTGTACCTGGACCGCGGCATCTTCCCCGTCTCGCCCTTCGAGCGCCTCGACGAAGCAGGGGTGGGCGCCCTGGTGACGCGCGCCGTCACCGCCGGACGCGCCGCCAAACCCGGCCTGGAGACCGGGGTGTGCGGCGAACACGGCGGCGATCCCGCCTCCATCCACTTCTTCCACCGCGCCGGACTCGACTACGTGTCGTGCTCGCCGTTCCGGGTCCCGGCGGCGCGACTCGAAGCGGGCCGGGCGGCTCTCGGCCCGGCCGAGGAGAGCGACGCCCGGTGAGGGCGTCCACGCAACCCGTTCGAGAGGGGGACGGTCATGGTCAAGCCCATCGTCGTCGGAGTCGACGGCTCGCGCGAGAGCACCGCCGCGGCACACTGGGCGGGCAGGGAAGCGCTCCGCCGCGGCCTGCCCCTGCGTCTGGTCCACGCGTGGGAAGGGCTCCCGCAGCCGGGCGCCGAGGTGACGCTCCCCGAGCTGCGGGCCCCGCAGTACTGGGCCGGCAGGGCGCTGCGCTCGGTGAGCGGTCAACTCCTCGGCAGCTACCCGAAGTTGTACGTGTCCACGGAGCGGATCAGGAGGTCGCCGGTGCCCGCGATGCTGGCCGAGTCGGAATCGGCCGAGCTGCTGGTGCTGGGCAGTCAGGGGCTGGGGAGCGTGAGCGGAGTGCTCGCGGGCTCGGTGGCCCTGGCCGTCGCGGCCCGCGCGTCGTGCCCGCTGGTGCTCGTACGTGCCGCGTACACGCAGGACAGTGAGCACCTGCACTTCGGCGGGGCCGCGGGCGGGCGTGGCCCGCTGCGTGACGTGGCGCTCGCCGTGGACCTTCGACACGCGAGCAGCACGGTGACCGAGTTCGCCTTCCATGCGGCGGAGTTGCGCAACGCACCGCTTCGAGTGGTGCACGCGTGGCATGTCCCGTTGCGGCAGGGGCTGGTGGGCCGGGACGAGCGCGAGGCGGTCAAGCAGCGTGTTCAGACCGAACTGGCCGCCGCGATGAGCCCGTGGCGGTCCAAGTTCCCGAAGGTCCCCGTCCGTGAGGTGGTGGTGGAGGGCAGGCCGGCCCACCACGTGACCCGGGCGGCGGCCGGCGCGGGTCTGCTGGTCGTGGGCCGACACATGCGCCCGGCCACGCTGGGTCCCCACACGGGATCGGTGACCCATGCGGCGATCCACCATGTGGGGTGCCCGGTGGCACTGGTGCCGCACGGGTGACTCGGGCGCACCGCGCCCGCCCGCCGTCAGTCGTGCGGCACGACGGCGACCGGGCAGGCAGCGTGGTGCAGCAGGGCGTGACCGACCGGGCCGAGCTGCAGTCCGACCGAGCTGCGGCGGCGCCGGGCGCCGACGACCAGCAGGTCCGAGACCGCGGATGCCTCCACCAGCACGTCGCGGGCCCGGCCCTCGTGGGCCTGCGAGTGCTCCGCGACGCCGCCGTGGGCCTCGCGCGGATCGTGCAGCACGGCCGTCAACTCGTTCTCGGCGTGCACCACATGGGCCTCA